>CAZHXL010000149.1:13098-15263 GCA_964536575.1 uncultured Clostridia bacterium
TCGATTTCGGATTAGATGAAGAACTGGATGTTAAAGAACATCATGAAGTTAAATATACTGATGAAGCCATTTCTACGGCAGTAGAGCTATCTGCTAAATACATAAATGACCGATGCTTACCGGATAAAGCTGTTGATGTAATTGATGAAGCTGGCGCAGCAGTAAAATTAGTTGATCAAGCAGATCGTGCTAAAGTGATTAATATGCACGATATAGAGTTAGTTGTTGCTCGAATGGCAAAAATTCCACCTAAAACCGTTTCTGTGTCTGATAAGGAAAGATTACAAGACTTAGAAAAAGAATTAAAGGCTGTTATTTTTGGCCAAGACCCTGCTATTGCTCAAGTAGTAAGAGCTATTAAGCTTTCTCGTTCAGGTTTAGGTAGTCCAGATAAACCAATTGGTTCGTTTCTTTTTGCTGGCCCAACTGGGGTAGGGAAAACAGAATTAGCCAAACAACTTGCTCTAGCACTAGGTGTAGAATTTCTTCGCTTTGATATGAGCGAATATATGGAAAAACACACGGTCTCACGCCTTATTGGTGCTCCTCCAGGCTATGTAGGCTTTGATCAAGGGGGACTCTTAACAGATGCTGTTAACAAAACACCCTATGCAGTACTTGTATTAGATGAAATTGAAAAGGCTCACCCAGACTTATTCAACATTTTATTACAGGTAATGGATCATGCTAGTTTAACGGATAATAACGGTAAAAAAGCAGATTTTCGTAATGTAATCCTAATAATGACTACTAATGCTGGAGCTAGAGAGATAAGTAAAGAAACTATTGGATTTCAAGAAGGTTCACCATCAAACCAAAGCAAACAGGCAATAGAAAAGACTTTTAGCCCAGAATTTCGTAACCGTCTTGATGCTACTATAATGTTTGGTTCATTGAGCCAAGAAATTATCAAACAAGTAGTAGAAAAATTTATTAATGAACTAAGAAAACAATTGGTAGATAAAAAAGTTACTTTAGAATTAACTGAAGTAGCAAAAGAATGGTTAGCCAAAAAGGGCTTTGATAAGCTTTATGGAGCACGTCCTATGGCACGACTTATTCAAGTCGAAGTAAAAGAGCAATTAGCCGAAGAAATTCTTTTTGGTACATTACAAAATGGTGGTTTAGCTGTTATTGATTTGCAAGATAACAAAATCAAAGTAAATTCATCTAAAAAAGTTGATGAAAAGCCTGTTGAAAAAGCTGATGAAAAAATTGTTGACGCAGAAAAACCAGTAAAAGTTGATAAAAGAAGAAAGAAAATATTAACTAAAGAAGAGTAACTATGAACCTAGCAGATTTTGAACAGCTTGTGCTTAATCGTCGTGCTACAAGGCATTTTCGTCCTGATCCTGTCTCAAGAGAAACCTTAGATCATTTGCTTGAAATAGCTCGCTGGGCACCAAGTGGTTATAATATCCAACCAACACATTTTGTTGTAGTTATGGATGAAAAACTAAAATCAGCACTTTATCCAATTTGTATGGATCAAAGCCAAATCCTAGAAGCTCCTGCAATAGTTATTTTTGCTGGAGATCGTAAAAGTGCAGAAAATAATTTTGAAAAAGCTCTAGCAATGGATTTAGTAGAAGGTGCTATCACACTAGACTATGCCAAAAAACTGCAAGGATTTGTTGATTTGGCTTTCAGGCAAGGCCCATTAGGGTTTAATTGGCTTGTAAAAGCATTATTAGTTCCTCTTGTTAGGATTTTTCGCCCAATTCCTATGATTCCTGCTGTGTATAAACGTTTTTGGGTAGATAAACAGGTTATGTTAGTGGCTATGAGCTTTATGCTAGCTGCCAGTGCTGCAGGACTAGCTACAGTTCCAATGGAGGGTTTTGACGAAGGGAAACTCAAAAAATTGTTTGGGATACCTTCAAACTTTACAGTTCCTGTGATCGTGCCTGTTGGTTATTCAGCCGAAGGGAATCTGAAAAAAACACGTTTGCCATTAAAAGATATATTACATCGTAATAGTTGGTAATAAGACGAAAAAACACTACTTGGAACAAGAAAAAATAAGCTAGTAGCGAAGGTTTTTAGAATAAGAGAGCTAGTAGATTTACCATCTCTCTTATTGCTTTTATTAGTAGATTTTTTGCAAAAGATTAGTTTGGTTTAGTAAATCTATGCTCAAAAGCTACTTTTGCAAAAATTAATGA
>CAZHXL010000150.1:0-10013 GCA_964536575.1 uncultured Clostridia bacterium
TAAGATTTTTGTTTTCAAGTAGTTATATCTTAAGTTGACACCAATGATAGATAGGTCTGCTCCTACTATTTTAATATTGTTTTTATGCGATTAACTACTTCTCTAGGGGCAAAAGGTTTACCAATATAATCAGTAGCCCCATCTCTAAATCCGCGTGCGCGGTCATCTTCGCCAATTTTAGCTGTTACCATTACTACAGGGATATGTTTGGTTTCTTGGTTTATTTTAATATTTCTTAAGGTCTGCCATCCATCCATTACTGGCATCATTACATCTAGCAGTACTAAATCAGGGAGTTCTATTTTTAATTTATTAAGTGCTTCTTGGCCATTAGAAGCTGTAAGAATATTGAATCCTTCTCCACCAAGAATGATTTCCATCAGATCTAGTAGATCTTGTTCATCATCTACGACCAAGATCGTTTTGCTCATAAATTATTTCACCCGTAAATTAAGTTTATCAATAATAGTACAAACAATTATCAGAGGGCTAAGTATTAGCATATTACTGAGCTACTGACCAACAATACTTTTGACTTCAACCATTAAATCTTTCATTTGAAATGGTTTGATAATATAATCTCTAGCCCCAAGCTCATAGCCTCGACGTATATCTTCTTCTTCGCCTTTAGCAGAAACCAAAATAATAGGGATAGGTGCAGTTAAAGGATCAGACTTAAGTGTAGCCATAACCTCCCAACCAGATTGATCAGGCATCATTATATCTAAAAGAATTAAATCTGGGCGCACAGGCTCACGTTTGAGGATGGCAAAAGCAGTATTTCCATCAGAGGCTGACAGGGTATTAAATCCTTCTATTGTAAGGCGATCACAAATCATTTTTCTAACATCCGACTCATCATCTACTATCATAACTGTTGGTCTACTAGAAATACTTGGATTTTTTATTGACAAACTACGATTGATTTTTGCTTTTAAGTACTTTAGATCTACAGGTTTAATTATGTGATCAATTGCTCCCATTTTAATACTTTCTTGGGGATCATTTAGTACAGACATTATAATCACAGGAATGTCTAGAGTACGTGCATCTTGTTTTAAGCAAGATAGCACTTCAAAGCCATTAATGTCAGGTAACTTAACATCTAGTATTATTAAATCTGGTAAATGATGACGAGCGATACGTAAGCCTTCTTCACCATTACTTGTGTCTATTACATTATAACCTTCTTTAATTAGTGAAATCTTAAGCATATCGTTAATATCTGGCTCATCATCAACGATTTCAATTAAATAGGATTTCCTGTTGTCTATTAATGGTAAACCATTATTTTCTGGGTATTCAACAGTATTGGCTAGATTTAGTATAAAAGTAAAAGTTGAACCTACGTTTTCTTGGCTTTCTACTTTAATAGTAGTTTTATGTGCATCAATAATATTTTTTACTAGAGCTAGTCCTAAGCCTATGCCGCCGTATTTACGCGTAGTAGAGCTATCACCTTGGTAAAAACGATCAAAAATTTTATTGATTTTATCTTGACTTACTCCAACACCATTATCAGAAATAGAAATAGCTACTTGTTTTTCTAAGAGTTGGCCAACTATGTTTATTTGTCCGCCTTCATTAGTAAACTTTATCGCGTTGGAGATTAAATTATCAAGAACTTGAGTAATACGGTCGCGATCACCAGAAACTAAGGGTAGAGAGTCAATTCCTTCAATATTTAAGGTAAGTTCTTTCTTTTCTATTACGGGTTTTAGAGTTAGTAGGCTTTGTTCTAAAGCTCTTAATAGTTTGAAAGGCTGAACACTAACAGGGATGGTGCCAGCTTCTATTCGAGAAAAATCTAGTAGAGCATTAATATAAGTAGTTAAGCGATCAATATTACGTTGCATAGTGCGTAAAGCACGTTCCTGACCAGTATTAATTGGCCCAACCATTTGTTCAAGTAAATATTCGTTATAGCCTTTAATTGCAGAGAGTGGTGTGCGTAATTCGTGAGAGAGAGTTTGTAAAAACTCTGATTTCATACGATCTAGCTGTTTTAATTCTTCATTAGCTTGTGCTAACTGTTTATTAGCTTGTGCTAATTGGTCATTAGCACTTTCGAGCTTATCATTAATTATTTCTAGTTTTTTGTTGGTTTTAGCTAATTCTTTATTAGAGCCTTCTAGCTGTTGATTTGAGTATTCTAATTTTGCTTGAGATTCTTGTAACTGTTTATTGGTGGTAGCTAGACGGGCATTAGATTGTTCTAGTTTAATATTTGTGTCTTGAAGTTTTGCTCTAGAATCTTCTAATTTAGAGATATTAATCTTTAACTGATCAGTCATGAAGTTAAAATTACGTGCCAAGTCTTCTAGTTCATCTTTAGTTTGAATATTTAGTTTTTGATCATAATCGCCTTGCGCAATTGCAGAGGTGCCTAAAATCATTTGATCTATAGGCTGAGTGATACGTCGAGCAATAAAAACGGCTACACCTATAGAAACCAAAATGCCAATAATAGTGATTATTGTCATTTGTAAACCAGAGTTAACTATTTCTTTTCTAAGCGATTCATAGGAAATAACATAACGAATTAGAAAAGGAATGCGCCCTGTAGTATCAATATATGGATCCATTATAGTTAAAACTTCTGTCCCAGTTTTATCTCTTTCCTTTTGCTTAGAAAATCGTAGTTGACTAGCAATTTCTTTTATTTCATTAGGTACAGCTTGGCCAGTACCTTGAAGGGACTTAAACGCACCATCTAATTGTTGGTTATTTGAATCAAAAAGTATTCTTCCCTCTGTATCTATTAAGGCTACTTGCGCTATATCTTGTGCTTTTTTTAATTGGCTGGAAACTAAGTCTCGAAACTTATATGCTTCGCTAGAAGAGTATTTTAGGTAAGCTTCACCAATAGTAGAAGTACTAAGCTGTGTAAAACTAGTAGCATTATTATCAATATCAACCTCAATGTCACCAATCCTAGTATAAGTAATTACTATTGCATAACTAATCAATAAAGTAGCCACTAATGCTGTTAGGGTAATGGCAAACTTAAAAGACAAACTATAATGGACAGGTAACTTGTGTATTTTGTCCGCTTTTGTAACCGATGACATTTAGAAATCCTCGCGTGGATAATGGTTTTGAGGATTGATTTTTGACTACTTTCTTTTAAATGCTGATATATTAACATTAATAACTAGTTGGTCAAGGGCAGATTAATACAATATTAACCTTAATAAAATTAAGAATCTTTGTGGAGATAAATGTTTTGTCAAATTTACGAAAAAACTCTTACCAAGTATTTAGCTGTAGTGTATTTACAGTGCGATGTGATAATTATTTTATTGCTAAGGCTAATAGCATACACGACTTTTTTATTATTGAACCTACTAATTGGGTAAATGCTGTTGCAATTACTGATAATCAAGAAGTAATTTTAGTGAAACAATATAGATATGGTATAGAAACAATTACTCTAGAAATTCCTGGAGGGATGATTGACAAAGAAGAGTTGCCAGAAATAGCAGCACAAAGAGAGTTATTAGAAGAAACTGGCTATAAAGCAAAAAATTGGCAACTAATAGGAATAACTGATCCTAATCCAGCAATACAAAATAATAAATGCTATATATTTTTAGCTACAGGACTAGAATTTACTACAAATCCTAAACTAGATAATACCGAAGAAATCGAAATTGTCACTGTCCCGTTAAATAAAATCCCAGAAATGATCCAACAAGGAAAAATCACTCATTCGTTAGTGATCACAGCGTTTTACTATTATAATTTACTTAAAGAAAAATAGCCTAAAAAGCTTTGTTTAATAACAGCATTTATTTGTGATAATGTCTATTGATTAAAACCTCTGCCAATATCGATAATTTTTATCTTGTGTTTGCTCGTCTAACCAAATACCAAAAATTTGTTTTAACTGAGTGGCTTTTTCCGTTTCTTGATCAATTAAGTTATGTTGTTCTAACGGATCAGTTTTTTGGTTATAAAGCTCAAAGGTGTTGCCTACTATGTCATAAATAAAACGCCAGTCGCCATCTACTATTGCCCAAGCAAAAAAATTACCATCAGTAACATTTCTTGAGGTTTCAATAATAATTGGCCGATTAATAACATTTCCTTGAGCAGTTTCTACCAAATCTACTCCAGTATAATTTTTAGGTGGAAGTTGGCCAGTAAGACGTAAAAAAGTAGGAGCAAAGTCTATAGTACTAACAGGAGTGCTTATTCTTTTAGCTCCACCACCAGGGTAATATAAAATAATCGGGACATGGGTTTGAACACGGTAAGGACGGCCATTATGGAATAATTGACCATGTTCATCAAACTCTTCTCCATGATCGGCACTAATTGCAACGATAGTATTATTGATTAAGCCAGAATTTTCTAAATATTCAAATAATCGCCCTAAATGTTTATCTGTAAAGTGTAGATTACTATCGTAAACCTCGATTGGGGTTGTAGCTTGATCTTGTTTGTCTTGTTTATGATATTTTTCTGCTTTGGCAGGTAAGTCGTTATAGTGTAACCAGATATAAAAAGGGTTATTTGTTTGAGTTTTTATATGGTCAAGATAGTCAATTGTGTTATCAGTTAATTTTCTAGAATTCCAATTTCCCTCTTCTTGATGCACAATTTGTTGAAACCCTTTTAACATTATAGTTTTATAACTTTCCCAACCTTGTATCCACTTGCTAGTTTCTGGACTGGTTATAGCTGTTGTTGTGTAACCTTTTTGGGAAAACACCTCTGCTAGGGTAGGAATTTCATCAGAAAATATTGCTTCACTATAATTTGCTCGGGCAATACCAGAAAAA
Source organism: uncultured Clostridia bacterium (assembly GCA_964536575.1). Classification (GTDB taxonomy): domain Bacteria; phylum Acidobacteriota; class Blastocatellia; order Chloracidobacteriales; family JADJPF01; genus JADJPF01. Next base: position 4,788 of record CAZHXL010000150.1, read on the forward strand.
CTATGGGCAGTATTTGTGCCTAGTGAATAGCCATTTTCAAATACTAGTGAACGTGCAGCTAACCTATCAATATTAGGGCTTAATTGTTTGGAGTAACCATAAGTACCTAAATGATCTGCTCTAAGAGAGTCAATAGTAATAAATAAAATATTTTTAGCTGGAGCATATGAAATAGCCTTTTGGTTAAGTTCAGCAAATTTTGCTAGGGGTTTTGTAAAGTCTCCACCAAAAGAGTTTTCATCTAGGCCGTTATTAGCAATATCTAGTGCAATTGGGTTGTAAGAAGCGTTTTTGTCATTATAGTCACCACCATCAAAAAAGTGTGAAAAGCCATCTCCATCGCTATCATAAACTTTTTGGGCAATAGTTAAGTAATTTTTTACTACTACACCATGCCTCCAAAAAGATGATTTCATTGCTTGATGCTTAGCAATTGGCTGATGAGCAAAGGTAAACATAAATGCTGGAATAATAGCTAAAATAATATGTTTTGGTGCTAAATTAAGGTTTTGTTTAACTACTAATAAACCTGCCATAAAACTAGTTAAAATTGCTATTAATCCTAGTGGTATATGAAACATCTCTTGATATCTACCTACAAAAACACGAGAGTCTAACCAATAGGCAGACCCTGTTAGTAGAATCATAAGTACAAAAAGCACTATAGCCCATTTGCTTTTTACTATTTGGTTAAATTCTTTGCTTTCTAAAAAAACAATTACTAGGGCAAACAAATAGATTAAAAACGAAAGTAGAAACTTACTATAACCAACAATTGGCCCAAAAGGGACTCCACGTTTACTTAGACCAATAATTATTTCTTCAAAGGCATTAGCAAATAGATTAGGGAAGAAAAAAGTTAATAAAATAAATGGAATCGCTACTGATAAAGTTACTAGTAAGTATTGCGACCAAAGAGAAATGTTAACTTGTTTGTTTAAGAGCGATAATAGGAATTTAGCCTTGGTGGCTAAAATAGCAATAAAGCCAGCTAGAAAAATATTTCCTATAGGTGCCATTGCTAAAGCACAGACAAAAAGTATTTGATCTAAATGAGTAGGAAAATGTAAGACTAATAATCTATCTGTTGCCTCAACCAGCATTAAAAGGCTGCCTCCTAGTAGACCAGCCAATATATAAAGATGAAAGCTACTAGCAGAGTTTGTTATTAGTGATGATGAGGTTTGCTCACTCATAATTGATTAGATAAATAAGTTTAGAAATTATGGTATTTAACCAAATAACCAAAGCGGTAAGAAAAGTCTTAAACCCTGAAAAGATTAAGGTTTACAAATATTTGCCCATAATTACCTTTAGAAAACGTTATAGCAAACTTAAGGATATTGCAATTTTACAAATTCTAAACACTAAGTATGATAATAAATTTAAGGCTTGAAATAATAAGATAATAACTATACCCTGCTTGATTTTAGTGCAGCAAGTTATCAACGCTACGGCTTTGGCAGATTTAATAAGCTAAAAATAGTCATTTTGCTGGAAAAAATAAAATCTGCTTGCTTAGTTTAGCCGTTAGTTGGCTTACAGGAGGCCACTTTATGAAAATATTAAGTAATCAACCGGAAAAAAGAGAAATATTAACAAGACTAGAAAAAATTAAACATGATAGTAAAAGACAATGGGGGAAAATGACTCCACATCAAATGCTTTGCCACTTAAATGATTCATTTAAAGCTGTAATTGGTGAAAAGCAAGTAAACCTAAAAGTAAATATATTTGGTAAAACTTTAGTTAAATGGATTGCTTTATATCTTCCTCTACCTTGGGTTAAGGGTGTTAAGACTATGCCAGAACTAGACCAACAAAAGGGAGGTACTCCTCCAAAAGAGTTTGATAAGGATCTAAAAGAATTAAAGTTATTTGTTGATAGATTAACAAAAGAGAAAAAAGATTTTATCTGGAAACAACATCCAATATTTGGAGAAATGTCTGAAGAAGAATGGTTAAGATGGGCATACCTTCATATCGATCACCATTTAAGACAGTTTGGAGAATAGTTTTATAAATGAAAGAGAATACTCAAACAGGTGGATATTGGCAACTAATAAAAAATAATAAAAAGTTTCGAAAGCTATGGTTAGCACAGATAGTTAGTGAACTAGGAGATTGGCTTAATTTTGTCGCGCTAGTACAAATAATTAAAAATTTTTCTGGTAGTGCTCAAGATTCTGGGTGGTTAGTTATTTTACAAATGCTGCCAATGTTTATTTTTAGCCCTATGGCAGGAATGGTTGCTGATCGCTTTGATCGCCGTAAAGTAATGATTGCTTGCGATATTATAAGGTTTGCAGTAGTACTTGGACTTCTTACTATTCATCGTCCAGACCAACTCTGGCTACTTTATACGCTTTCTGCCTTGCAGTTTACTATAACTGCATTTTTTGAACCTGCTAGAGCTGCAATACTACCTAATTTAGCAAAAGGCGAAGAATTGATTCAAGCTAATGCACTTTCTGGAGTTACTTGGTCAATTATTTTAGCTATAGGCGGAGCATTAGGAGGGGCTATTTCTAGTCTATTTGGTAACCAAGTTGCTTTTGTTGTTGATGCTGGGTCATTTCTAGTTTCTGCGGGGCTACTTTTAAGATTAAAAGTAGAAAAGGAAATAAAACTAACTAGTGATAGTATTGAAGCAACTGTTATTAGCACGAGTTTTGCGGAAGTTTTTCCTTACCTACGTAAAAATCCTCAAATACTAGCGGTGCTTTTGGTTAAAACAGGAATTTGTGTTACTGCTGGAGGGGTTTGGCTTTTATCAATAATTTATGGGCAAAAAGTCTTTCCTATTGGGCAAGATGGTGCTATTTCAGTAGGTGTTCTTTATGGAGTTCATGGTCTAGGAGCGTTATTAGGTGCTATTCTTGCAGGGCGATTTTTTCGAACTAGTATCTTAAATTCTATTTATATTCTTTTGGTTGCTTTTGCACTCAGAGGAATATTTTTTGGTTTTTGGTCAGGATCCTCTAGTCTTGGACTAGTGTCATTAAGTATAGTTTTTGTTACTGCTTGTGGGAGCTTGCTTTGGGTAGTTAGTACAACTTTGTTACAAAAACTTACTGAAGATAATATAAGAGGTAGGTTGTTTGCCTTAGAAAATGCTTTGCTTACACTAACAATGGCTATTTCTGTTAGTCTCACAGGTAGGGCAATAGATGTTTGGCATTTTTCTCCTGCTCAAACTACTTTTTTTACTGCTTTAGCTGCTTTTATTGTAGCCCTACTTTGGTGGATAGTAGTAATTTGGTGGAAAAAGCTGGATAAAAACCAAGAAGAGGCTTTAGTAGTTCAGTAGTTTACAACGACATATAGAATAATAGCTTAATTATTCTAGGGCAGGGCTTTCCTGCCTTTCTTTACTTTTAAGCAAAATTTGGATTTCATGCATCAAGTCTATAGTAAACTATATTAGGGTTACTACCTTCAGGCATTAGAATTCTTCCTGCTTTTTGTGACCCATCTAGACCAAAAAATGCGGCTACAACATCCTTAGCCTCTTGGTCTGTAGGAGGGCGTGTAGGGTAAGACATACTTAGTAACCAATAAGGGCTTTTACTACGCTTATCTAAGGTAATATTTACAATAAACCCTGTATTTGAGCGAAAAGAAAATTTTAAGGGATCAAAATTTTCTGGTACTAAACCAGCAGGGTAAGTTTCGGCAGTCTTTTTTAATTTATCAATAACCGCAGGAGTTAGATCTTTGGGTAGCATTAAAGGTCTCCTTACAAATTGAAATATTTATCTTAAAGCTAAGGAATAAAAATGGTATTTTGATTTGTTCTTTTATGGCAGCAAAATATTACCAGAAGCTAGAAAAGAATTAAAATCCTCCTAGCTTTTCCACAAAGCCTGTGGAAAAATTTGTGGAAAAGGTGTGATAAATTTAGATAACTTTTTGCTTAGAAGTAATTTATAGCATTTTGCACAAAAAAGTTTCACCTCTCTAAATATCTATACTATCAATAAATTAATAATATCTGCTGAATTTATAATGAGTTGTCTTTGGTCTGATAATATCGGATTTTATTGATACTATTTTTTAATACTAAAAGGATATTACTAGTTAAACTATACATTTTAGTAATTTGTAATAAGCCACATAAACTTGATCTAGCTATATAGTAAATGGTCTAATAGTCTTTTCAATTAAACTTGGTTTTTCTACTTCTATATTAGGTGAACCAAATATTTTTATAATCGAGGAAAAACATTGTGTTAATGCAAGGAAAAAAAGGGTTAGTCATAGGTGTAGCTAATAGGCGTTCAATTGCCTGGGCCATTACCCAACGTGTTGCTGAAGAAGGAGCACAATTAGCACTAACTTACCAAAATGAACGGTTTGGAGAAAACGTCCAAGAGTTAGCAGCTAAACTAGAAAACCCTCTGTTGTTGCCACTAGATGTTACTAGTGATGAACAAATTGATGCAGCTTTTACAAAACTCCAAGAAGAATGGGGACAAATAGACTTTTTAGTACATGCTGTTGCTTTCGCACTTAAACAAGAGTTAGAGAATGATTATATTGTTACTTCTCGTGAAGGTTACCGTATTGCCCAAGATATTAGCTCTTACTCCTTAACAGCACTAGCTCGTGCTGCTCGCCCTTTAATGAAAGAAAATGGTGGCTCGATTTTGGCACTTTCTTATCTAGGAGGGGAAAGAGTTGTCCCACATTATAATGTAATGGGAGTGGCTAAGGCTGCATTAGAAGCTAGTGTGCGTTATCTAGCTTATGACTTGGGTGGGGAACGTATTAGAGTTAACGCACTTTCTGCTGGCCCAATTAAAACCTTAGCTGCCGCAGGTATTTCAGGGTTTTCTCATATGCTAGAATTTCATCGTCAGAAAGCTCCTCTTAAGAAAAATACTGAGCTTAGCGAAGTTGCTGATGCAGGAATGTTTCTGCTTAGTTCACTCTCTAGAGGTATAACTGGCCAAACACTTTATGTAGACGGTGGTTATAGCATAATGGGAATGTAAAAAAACAAAAAAGCCCCAGCCCCAGCCCTAAAGGACTGGGGCTGGGGCTGGGGCTATTATCAAAAGCCCCTCTGGGGCTATAAAGAGTTGAAGGAACAGAGTTTATAAAAGCTTAATGCCCTGTTAAGGGCACCTGACAATAGCCCATTGATTTATCTATGGGCTAAATTTATTAGCAAGCAGTAGGTTAAAACAAGGAGATTAGTTTATGGAAGAAAGAAAATTTCAG
>CAZHXL010000150.1:10023-15190 GCA_964536575.1 uncultured Clostridia bacterium
CCTCCGCGTCAACGGGAGGTATCCGCGCAGACCGTAACCGGCACGGTCGCCTAACGCCACGAGCGCCGCGTGATCGCTTCCCTGCACAGCCGCCTCGCTGGCGGCCAACGGCCAGAACCAGAAGGCCAGACCGCGGCCGGAGCGCACAGGCCGCCCCTTCTCGTTGTGAAGTTTGTCACCAAGCTGACCAATTTGATGTTTTTACTGCTACTTGCATGCGTTGCCAAGCTTTAATTCTTGCTCACTCACTTCCAGAAGAAGACGCACAACGTTATCAACAATTCCAACAGTTTGCTCGCCCTCGTGACACTAAAGTCCCTGTAAGCGACCTATTTCGCATTATGCCAGAAGCCTTTAAGCTTTACTCGCGTAACTTTTCGTTATTCTTAAAAGTTTGTTTGCTAGGACAACTTCTTCTCATAGTACTTAGTTTATCGCCAGCATTTATTCTTGGCTTTGGTGGAGGACAAATTTCTCCATTAAATGCTGCTTTAGCAATATTAGCGACATTATTATTAGTCTTAACTACTACTTTTGTTGTTTGGCCGATTATGTCAGGGGCTTTAACAAAAGCTATTTTAGACCGCTATCGGGGAGAAAATGCTTCTGTTTTAGAATCCTATAAATTTATTTTTGGGCGTGGCTGGAAATATATTTCTACTGCAATTATGGGATCTTTATATCAATCTGTAGGTTTTTTCTTATGCCTAGTTGGAGCGGTTTACACTTTTCCTAGAGGAATGTTTGTTCCAGAAGTAGCTATTATAGAAGAAAAATATTCTAGTGAAGCTCTTAAACGTAGCAAAAATCTAGCAACAATTAATATTGGTATCCCTTTACTTTTTGGGTTAATTTGGATAGGAGGAGGTCTTGTTCTTCAAATTGCAGTAAAATTGATATTTGTACTTTCATTAGGGGTATTTTTACCTGGAAATATGGTTGGCCTTATTGCACAAATAGTTTCTTCCTTAGTAAATTTGTTTATTTTACCATTCATTTTTACTACAAAACTATTGATGTATTTTCACCTACGAATGCGCTCAGATGAAGTGCTATTTATTGGAGACACACCAAAAAAAGCTATGTATCCAATGCCTCAAGAGTAGATTTGTTAATGGCTAATTAGATAGCCCTAAAAAGACATAATTACATTGTCTCTTAGTCTTATTTTGTTAAGTTTTTCCTGGTAATAGTCAGCCATAAAACTATCTTCATTACTAGAGTAAATCTCTTCTAATCGTTGTAATATCATATCAGCAAAAGGAAAATCGTCTTTATCCACTAGTTTTGCTAACTTGATAGTGGCTGCACTATAATTACTTAAAGAAAAATCTATTTCTGCTAAATTAAAAATAATGTAATTACTATAGACACTTTGAGGAAAATCAATGACTAGTTTTTCTAAAATAGCTGTTAAATTAGCTTCTTCAGACACTCCAGGAGTATCTAGCAAGGAAATAAAATTGGGCAAAGCTTTTAGCTGGTCAAAAACTTGTTTATCTATTCCTAATGGCTCAACTATATTTATTGTTAATAAGTTAGAGGTTAACCTTTCTTTTCCTTTATAAAAAACTAGTTGTAAAGAATATTCACCCGTAGATAAAAAAGTCTCACTAGGAGGAATTATACGGTATTGTAGCTGTTTTTTTGCTGTAGGGATTTCTTCATAAGAAACTAGCGAGGCAATGGAATTAGATAATTGAGTAAGTTTTAGTTTTTTGTCATTAGAAGATATTTTTAAGGCTACATCCTTGTCATCAAGTTCTGGTTTGGCCTTAGGCATTATTGCCTCTCCAAGCCTATTTTTTAATGTCACAGTTAATTGAATTGGCTCTAGTAAAAGGATATTAGGCTTAGGTGTGGATAATTCTAGCTCTAATTGCTGGAAGTTTAACTTTTGTTTTTCATCAGCAGAAACTGTTTCTAGAGAAAACAATATAACTAAAAGTAATAATAAAAATTGAGCTAATTTCATAACTTTCTCCTAGTTTAGTTTAATCATTTATTGAACCATAACCACCACCACCGGGTGTCTCTATTATAATTCTGTCTCCGATTTTTAATTCTACAGACTGTTTGCTAGATAAATTTTCTTTACCTTTATTTGTAATTATATAAGCCTGTCCAACTAAACCTGGCTCACCACCAGCCAAACCATATGGCGCAAAATGGCGACGATCTGAGAGTAATGTTACTTGAGCAGAGGTAAGAAGTTCTAATTCCCTAATAATACCATTGCCACCTTGATGTTGTCCTTTGCCTCCAGAATTATTGCGCAATTTATAACGCCGTACCCTTAGAGGATAAGCATATTCTAAGGCTTCTACAGGGGTATTAAGCGAATTGGTCATATGAGTATGCACCCCGCTTAAGCCTGAAACTGTTGGACGTGCGCCCATTCCACCTGCAATTGTCTCATAGTAAGCAAACTCTCGCCCTGTTAGGGCGTTTATTCCCCCAATAGTCAGATTATTCATAGTTCCTTGGCTTGCCGCAGGAATTTCATTAGGTAATATTTGAGAAAGAGCTTTTAGCAAAACATCAACAATTCGTTGAGAAGTCTCTACATTGCCTGCTGCAACAGCAGCAGGAGGGATTGCATTAACTATTGTTCCTAGAGGGGCTGTTACATTTATTGGCTCTAAAATACCTGCATTAGCTGGAACATCTTCTTTTAATAAACAGCGAAAAACATAAAAAACTGCTGAAACGGTGATTGCTAAAACAGCATTTATTGGCCCGCTACATTGTTTATCTGTTCCACCAAAGTCAACATTTGCTTGATCCCCTTTAATTTGAATAGTTACAGCTATTTTTATAGGTTTATTTGTAATCCCATCATCATCTAAATAATCTTCTGCCCTGTATTCTCCATCAGGTAAATTAATAAGTCGCTTCTTCATCATTCGCGCAGAGTAAGATATTAGGTAGTTTGCATAGGCCAAACATTCTTTTTCCCCATACCTTTCTATGATTTCTATTAACCGATTGCTGCCTGTGCGAATTGCCCCTATTTGAGCCGTTAAGTCGCCTTCTCTTTCTTCTGCTAAACGTACATTGCTTAAAAACAATCGCTTAATATCTTTATCAAGTTCCCCCTGTTTAACTAGTTTAATTGGTGGAATACGTAAGCCTTCCTGATAGATTTCTGTTGCTGTCCCCATAGATCCAGGAGTTGCACCACCAATATCAGCATGGTGAGCACGATTAGCCACATAAAAAGTAGGTTGACTAGCTTCTTCTCCAATATAAACAGGCGCGATCATAGTTAAATCTGGTAAATGAGTTCCGCCTGCAAAAGGGTCATTTAAGAACACTATATCGCCATTTAACATTTTTTGTTCTTTAATAGCGGCTTTAACTGACATAGGCATTGAACCTAAATGCACAGGCATATGATCGCCCTGAGCTATCAACTCACCATTTTTTCCAAACAGAGCACAAGAATAGTCACGACGTTCTTTGATGTTTGGTGAAAAAGCTGTACGCTTTAACACCAATCCCATTTCCTCTGCCACAGAATGGTAAATAGCTTTGAAAATTTCTAGTTTTACAGGATCAACTATATTAGGTAATGTCATAAATCCTTAGGCATTTGGTCTGTAAAATAGTAGGGAGTAATCCTAGTAGCGAATCGTTTTAATTATAAATAGAAACGAATATTTGTGATAGCAGGAAAAATATCTAGTTTAGGTAAAAAAAAACTTGCTTTTTATTTATAGGGTATTTACAATGCCAAATAGCACAATAAACAAAAAATCTCAAGTATTAAATCAAATTAAATTGACTTAAACTGACTACATACAAAGTAGTCCACCGATAATAGCAACCCTTAGTGAAAACATGGGGCGCAAAGTTCTCAACCTAAGTTTGTTAAGGAGTTAGATAAATATGGTTGGAGAAATGCCGAAGTGGAAGCCAATACTACAAGTACCAAAGAGTTTCCCGCACTTTTCCTCATCAAAGGCCAATCCACAAGTAAAATTACTTAACCAAATCGAGTCAAACGTCTGAATTGTTTCTGCAAATCGTTTGTTTTGAATCGTCGGGGAGGTCTTATGCAAAAAAGAAGTCTAAAGTTATATTTTATAGGTTTATTATTAATCCTATCATTTCTCTCCTTACCTACTAATACATTAGCCCAAAACAAAGAAAATTGTTCAAATCAAATAATGACTGATGCAGATCCCAACCTACCAGTAGCAGTAAATACCGATGAGTATAAAGAATATCAACAAATTACTTCTCAAGCTTGCTCACAAACTATGATTGACCAAGGGCTGGCTTTTATTGAAAAAACTCCTAAAAGCCAAATGTGCTTTCCCCTTTATCAAAATTTAGTTACTGCTGCAATTCGTCTTAATGATTTTGAACAGGCTTTTATAATTGGTAGAAAAGCTTTAGCCAGCTATCCAGAGCATATGCTGGTAATGACTCAGTTAGCTACTATCGCTAGTAATCAAATGCTTAAGGGTGATAGTAAGTATTTTGTAGAGGGAGAACGCTTTGCTCGTCAAGGACTTGAATTATTAAAAGCAAACAAAATACCTTCAGGATACTTAAACTTAGAGTGGAACTCTTATAAAAAAAATCTTCTGGCAGATGTATATCAATCGTTAGGAATTTTTGCACTAATGAATAATTGCTCACTAGACGCTGCTCAAGCCCTAACTACTGCCACAGAAATTAACCCAAATCAACCTTATGCTTACTTTTTATTAGCTAAAGCGCAAGTTCAACTTTACCGAGATGGAATGCGCAACCCTATTAATAGTTTTATTACTAATAGCAAGTTTGCTTCTTTAAATGAACAAATTGTTGCTACTTATGCCCGAGCTTGTGTGATGACAGAAGAAGAAAAATACATCCCACTACGTAAGGCAATAGATTACGACATTGAAATGTTGAGCAAAGCGTTTCCTAATATAAAGTCTTATTTAGCCCAATCAATAGAGACTATTCGTAATGAGGCTAATGCATCTTTAATTAAAACGATTGCTCAGTAACGGTATGCCCCGCGCGTCTCGCACCGAGAACAAGCGAGGCTCGCTCTTTAAAACACGCGCTTACCTCACGGCGCGTGTTTTTCGTTTTAAAGCATTTTTATTTGATTATTTAAAATGCGAATTAAGAGTTGAAAATTCCCAGTTTTCCTTGAAAGATAATC
>CAZHXL010000151.1:0-8586 GCA_964536575.1 uncultured Clostridia bacterium
CTACCATCAAGGCACGAGAAAAACAACGGGCCGCAAGTTTATAATCTAGGCGTTCAAAGTATGTTTCTCCAATACGTTCTAAGAGCTGTGGTTCATTCTTAGCCAAAAAAGCTGCTAAGCGTAGGCAAGCACGAGAGCGACTTAAAAGCCTAGGGCTATCTATCATCGCCAAAGAGCGAAAAAATCTAGCCATTTCATAAAGTAATTGAGCATTACGAGATTCTTTTTTATAAGCTAAGGAAAAACACTGCAAAGCCTTTTGCATCTCTCCTTCTAGTTTTAAGCTATTTGCAGCACGACGTAGTATTAAAGTAGGAAGAGAATCTTTTTTTTCTGGCTCATGCGATGTAACAGAATTAGCGACCTCTATCAAAGCGTTATTACTAGGCAGGTCATTTAGGTATTGTTTTAGTTCGCTAGAACGAGGATCAAGTTTGGTTTCTGGTAATAAATTAAAAAGTTCTTTAACTAACAAATGCCGCCTACTATTATTCTTAGCACCATTTACCATCACAATTAATTGCACACTACTACCAGATATTGCTACTTTATAAAGATATTTAATATGGCGTAGCCCTCTACGAGAGCGAATTGCTTCTGTAGCAACCATTTCAATCTGGTCTAAAGCGATTTGTGGCTTTTGCCCAGAAAGAAATGTCTCTAAAAAAGCTAGTACTCCTTGTCGAATAACTTGCTTGCCATCAAAAGTTATTGTTTCAAACTTAGAGGCCAAAATAAATAATCCTACTAACCCTAACAACATCAATAACAATAAAGGGTGATAATCCATGCTCAAAGAACTAGCAGCCGTTAAAACTATTAATGCCATCACCCAATAAATATGAGACAACACTCGCACTTCGATCTTTTTTTTCATATCGGCAAAAGATAAAAATATAGAATCTTAAGTTTAAAAAACCAGAAAGAATACGTTAGGTGGTACTGACCGAAATATTAAGTAATAAGCTATAGTTTTTTCAAGTATTGAGGTTATCTTTAGAAAAATATAAACTTTTACTTTTTAGTTCTTTTAAAATCCATTAAGGATTTTAGTAGTAACCCAGCGCTTTTCTGCTGGGTTTAATTTATTGATTTTAATTGTTTTGTCAAGAGATTAAATATCATCGTCTTTCTTTGGCTCTTCTGGAGGTAGTTTTTCTGCTGCCACAGGGTCAAGGATATTCAGTCTTTCATAGGCTTTACGCCCCTCAGCAGAAGACCGATTAGTCTTAGCCGCTTCTGTATAAGAAGCAATAGCTTCAGTATTATTACCTTGACGTTCATAAAGACGACCTAAGGTGTATAAAACCACTGACTTAGGTAACGCGCCTGAGTTATCTTTTAGGGTTTGGTAAGCCGTAATAGCTTTATCTGTTTGACCAGTAGCGGCATAAAGCTCTGCTAAACCTATTTTAGACCATAACCCTACGTCTGTGTTGCTTTTGCCTAGAACCTCTAAATCAGTTTGTGCTTTGGCTGGATCATAATAAGTACGACTCATTGCAGCATAATAGTTAGCAACTTCTCGATAGCCAGAATAGCTTACTGCTACCTTGTCAAATTCTGTTGCTGCTTGTTTATACTTCTCTTTTTCATCAGTAAAGGTTTTTCTGGCAGGGTTTCTATTTTTATCTTCTTCTGATCCTGGTTTGACAACATCTGCTTTGTAAACATCTAGTGCTAAACCAAAAGCGGCTTGGGCCTGAGCAGTGCGCGAAGACATTATGCCATAAGCTAGAGAACCAACTAAAATTAACCCTATAAAGAAGCTAACACCATAAGTTATTTGTTTTCTTCTTGGCTCTACTTTCATATAGATGCTATCGTAGAGATTCCATAGAGGGTCATCATAGACAGGTCTAGCAGATTTATATTTGGTGGGTTTATCTGAATCCACGGATTTACTCCTAAAAGAAAAAATCTGAAATTTTAACGATGTGGTAAACATAGAAAAATATCCTTGATAGTACTTCTTTGTCAAGTAATTAGGTAAGATCTTTGGCAAAGTGCGTTATAAAATTCAATTATTGCTGATATAATTTTTGCCTCAACCCTAATGAAATTTTGAAAACTCCTTATGAAAAACAAAGTTAAAATAATTGGCTCCCCTATGGATCTTGGTGCTGACCGTCGTGGTGTCGATATGGGTCCCTCTGTAGTCCGCATTGCTGGCCTTAGCCAAAAAATTAAAGCACTTGGTTATGAAGTAGAAGATATTGGAAATATTTATGTCAAACTAGCAGAAACTCTTAGTACTGGACTTGATAAAGGTAGCTGCCATGCTAAATATTTACCAGAAATTGCTCAAGCAAGCGAAGATTTAGCTATTCATATAATACAAATACTAGAAACAGATAGTTTACCTGTAATTCTTGGTGGTGATCACTCAATTGCTATTGGTAGTGTAGCTGGTTTGGCTAAATACTATAAGGAAACCAACCAGCGTTTAGGTATAATTTGGATTGATGCTCACCTAGATAGTAATACTCCTGAAACTTCCCTGTCTGGTAATATTCATGGTATGCCCTTAGCTATTCTTTTAGGTTATGGCCCTAAGGCATTAACTGAGGTAGCTGGATTTGCTCCAAAAGTTCGCCCTGAGGATTGTGTTGTGATTGGTGTACGTGATGTTGATCAAGGAGAAAGAGATTTAGCACGTCAAATTGGCTTAAAAGTTTTTACTATGCGAGATATTGACGAACTAGGAATGAGCCGTGTAATGGACGAGGCTATTGATATTGCTTCGCGCTATACAGTAGGGTTTCATGCTACTTTTGATATTGATTTTGTAGACCCTACATATGCTCCTGGCGTAGGAACTCCTGTTCCTGGTGGAGGAACATATAGAGAAAGCCACTTAGCTATGGAAAAGATTTACGATAGTGGTAAAGCAGTTTCTATTGAGCTAACAGAAATTAACGCAGTATTAGATATTGAAAATCGTACTGGTAAGCTGGCAGCAGAGTTGATTTTATCTGCTCTAGGCAAAAAAATAATGTGAGCACATTTGATGGAAAAATCGCTCACCCCTCCCGCAATAAATTTAGAATCTACTAGTGACCCCAAAACTAAGGTTTACTTAGCTTTACTCTCAGTACAAATCTTTTTTGGTATTCATTATTTTGCAGCTAAAGAAGTGCTTAAAGAAATTCCTGCTCCTACTTGGGCTTCTTTAAGAGTTACACTCGGCGCAATAGTAATGTTACTGCTAGTTTTACCTAGAGCTAAAAAAAACTTTCCTCGTAGCATTAAAGATTTTGGACTAATTTTTATCTACTCTGTTTTTGGCGTAGCAATCAACCAAATCTGTTTTACTGAAGGTTTAGCCCGCACTATTCCCACTCATTCTGCAATAATTAATACAGTCATTCCTATTACCACTCTTTTATTCGCCATTTTATTTAAAAAAGAAACCTTCTCACTAGGAAAAGCCTTAAGCATTCTTGTTTCCTTAAGTGGTGTCCTATATCTACTAGGGATAGATAAGTTTGATTTAAGTAGCGATTATATTTTTGGTGATTTACTGACCTTAACAAATGCTTTATCTTTTTCTTTATTTTTGGTAATTAGTAAAGAAATTGTGATGCGTTATGACCCTTTTGTTATCACAGCAATTCTATTAGCCTTTGGTTCAACTATTATCACTGGCTATGGAGCGAGTTCTTTACTAGTCTTTGAACCAACAAAAATCTCTGGTTATGTTTGGGCATGGGGGGTATTTATTGTTATTTTCCCCACGGTGCTTGCTTATTTCTTTAATTATTGGGCACTTAAGCGAGTGGAATCATCTTTAGTAGCCTTTTTTATTTATATTCAACCTCCTATTGCTGCTACTTTATCTATTATTTTTCGTGGCGAACAATTAACCCTAAGGATGATTATTAGCGCGATTTTAATTTTTATTGGATCTTTACTTTCTGTGCGTGCTCGTAGACTTGGTTGATATGGATAACATTACTGATATATGGTTTCGAACTAGCTTAAAACTCATTACTTTAGCTCAAAACTTAGACATACAAGAAATACAACCTGATATAGAAAATTACTGGGAATGGATAACTGGCTACTATGAAAACTACCATATAGATATAACTAGGTGCCATCTTACTAAGGCTATAGAAACAGATAGCTGTATATTTTCTTTAGACCGTAGGTCTTTTAGTGAAAAATTTATAAATTCTATGACTAAAAATTTAAAAAACTTAAACATTACCCCTATCTACCTAGGACGATGGGAGTATATTAGTGGAGATGATAATTTCAATAAAATTGAGCTTTATAAAATAATCTAGGTGATATGTAAAGCTATAATATTTAAGCTTAATTTATGTCTGAAGAACTTACGTCTTTTATTAATAAACTATCAAAATTACAATTTGTTGATTTAAACTATTATAAACAAGCTTTACAGTCTGAGTTTGTAGAGTTACAACATATGTCTGAATGCCCACAAGATAATATTTGGCATTCAGAAGGTGATGTTTTAACTCATACTCAAATGGTAATGAACAAATCTTTAACTGAAATTGTTAACAATTCAAATTTATCCCGTAAAGATCAGGTTTCTATCTATTTAGCTGCATTACTTCATGATATAGGTAAGCCTGTTACCACTTATACAACTCTTAATAACCGTATTGTGTCACCTGGACATGCTAATATTGGTTTATTTTTAGCAAAAAAGGTACTTTATTTATTAAAAGTTCCTTTTGATATAGAAGAACATGTATTACGGTTGATTTTACGTCATATGGTTGCCTATCGTATCGCAGGTCGTATTGTTGCAGATCTAACATTTAATGGTATTAATGTTGAATATAAGAAATACTTTCGATTAGCTAGCGAATTAAGTCTACCTGCACTCTATTATCTTACTCGTGCTGATTGGCTTGGTCGAATAGGTAGTAATATAGAACAAACATTAAATCAAATAGAAGTATTTCGTTCTCGTGCAGAACACCATGGTTTATGGAAATACTCATACAAAAACCTATTAGAAACTATGATTAGTTTTGAAGATCTAGCTAAATTAGGCGTAGAGGATGTTAAAGAACAAAAACGTATTCAATATTGGTTATTTAATCTAAGCTTAAGAGGAAAAATACAAAATCGCGAGCAAACTCTTGATTATATTAATACTTACAAAGAAATTCTTTACCCTAAAACCGCACATCTTTACATTATGGTTGGTGTTCCTGGCAGTGGTAAAAGCACTTGGCTAGAAAATAATCTCCCCAATATAGAAATAGTTTCTTCTGATAAAAAGCGTGAAGAATTATTTAATGATGCTAATTGTCAAGCAGATAATAAAAAAGTATTTCAAGAGTGCCATTCTGATGTTGAAAAAGCTTTACAAGCGGGTAGGCAAGTAGCTTTTGACGCTACTAACACTAAACTTAGCTATCGTAATGCAGCAATTCAACTAGCGTTTCAAACTTACGGTCATACATCTATTGTTTACTTTGATTTACCCTTAGAAATTGCCTTACAAAGAAATAAACAACGCTTTAGACAAGTATCTGAATCAATTATCACTCGCTTTTTCAATGACTTAGAAGTCCCTCGGTTTACTGAAGCTCAAGAATTAAAAGTCATTTCCCTACCACCAGATCCAGCTTGGGAGTAGCTTATATTTTTTTTAATACTCTTTGGTAAAATCAAACACACTACCAGTTGTTGATTCAAGCGGGTCTACAGCCTCACACATCAACGTAAGAAAATTTCCAAATATCTTAATATCATTTTTAACTATGCAAATACATCCTGCTTTAAATGATTGTGAATGCTCGCTAACCTCGCTTGCCAGACAACAAACCGTTAAATAGTTTGGCTTATCTCTTTTCCAATCAATAAAACTTGCACGTTCCTGTGAACTGAGCAAATCGTAATTTATAACAAACAAATTAATGTCATCTAGCCGCTTAATTAACGCAAATGCTCTAACTGTAGATCTTTCTGTAATAATACTAAGGCTTTCTTTTTGCATAGTAAGCAAAAACGAACTTAACTGCTCTATAGGACGATTATCAAGCAACAAACCTCGTGTAATTAACATAATTTTCCTAGGTAGTTTTAAAGTCTATAAATATTTGTAGCCAAAATTTATTTATTAACTTTAGCTAATCTTTTTTCTGATTCAATTATAGTTTGATCAGCTATTTCTAAAGCACG
This sequence comes from uncultured Clostridia bacterium, assembly GCA_964536575.1. Lineage (GTDB taxonomy): Bacteria > Acidobacteriota > Blastocatellia > Chloracidobacteriales > JADJPF01 > JADJPF01. The sequence continues at coordinate 6,172 of CAZHXL010000151.1, forward strand.
CGAAATAAACTTAGTCAATCTTGCTCGCTCCTCATCATTAGCAACATCCCTTTTCTTAAACGCATCAAGCACCAATTTATAAGCATCCAAACCCTCTCGTAAATTTTTGTTTAGTATTGCATCAATTTTATTACCCATTATTTGGGCTTTTTCGTCTGCAACTGCTACTAATCTTGTTAATTCACTAGTACTTATCCCATTATTGTTTAATTTTTCTTGTAGCTGCTTTAAGGCTTCTAATAGCTCTATAGCAACCGTTAAGTTTAAGTTACTTGTACTAGAATTTGTTGTGCTAGGGCTATTGCCATCAGAGGGACTAGGATTATTGTTATTTTTTATTCCTCTGTTAGAAGCCTTGGTAATAACATTTTTCCAAGACTCATCCTTAGGTTTATCACTTTCTGATAAACCATTAGCAGCACGAAATTCTCTAGGAGGTAAAGGCAGTTGATTATCAGCTTGCCAAATACCCCGCTTAAACGTTAAGGCTTCACTTTGAGCGTCTAACAATAATTGCTTACTTTTATTGTCTAGGTATCGATTATTTTGTACTACAGCAAACCCCTCTTTAACTAATTCATAATCTAACCAAAGTTCACCTATGTAAACTAACCCAATACGCCGTCCATACTCATCTGAAGTGAGTCCTAAGCCATTTATAACCAACTCTTTACCAATAGTTAATTGGTCAGTAAAATTTCGTGCTTGGCTAGCCCAAGGCTCTTGACCAACTTTACCATTAATTGGCATTACAGGAGTGTCTGCTCCCATTAATCTTACTAGTTCTCCATTAGTCAATTGCAATAGGTCGCCATTAATTACTTTTGCAACTGTTGGTGGGCCAACAGGCTGTGTAATAACTACTTCAGGGGTTTCAGTTTTTCGTTTATTGCCTTTCTTTTGAGCAAAAATGCCTGTAACCATAAAATTAACCAACATCAAAGCACCTAACACTATGATAAACTTACGCACCATATTCTCCTTAAACTAGTTATACAAAAATCAATAGTAGATAAATCAATAGTAGATCTAGGATAAAATTATCTTTGCCAAAAATTAGTTATCATATTGAGATTATATTTTTTTAATTTATAAATCGAAACCAAAAATTATGTTTAACTGATAAATTCTTAGATTTTAATAGGGGCAACTGATGATAGCAACTTTACCAGAAACTACTTCAGTTAATGAGAAAATTTTATTAATCAAAGATTTTCTTACCCTGAATAAAACTATTTCTATAGGTATTAACCTACAGATTTTAAGGTATTTAGCACAAGGTTTCTCCCAGTGCTCAGTTAAGTTTAGAGGCTTGGTTTTTAATTAAAACAAGGGTTCAAGGGTTAAATGAAAGAAACGTTTGATCTAAAAGCAGCACTAACCAACTTTTTGTTGTGCTAAAAAAGTCTCCATAAAGCGGGTAGATAGATTACCATTAACAAAATCTGCACTATCCATAATGCGCCTATGCAAAGGTATAGTGGTTTTGATACCTTCTACAATCATTACATCTAGGGCACGCTTCATACGTGCTATTGCCATTTGGCGTGTACTGGCATGAACAATCAATTTCCCTACCATTGAATCATAGTTTGGAGGTACAGTGTACCCTAGATAAGCAGCAGTATCTATACGTACTCCTGGGCCACCTGGTAAATTAAACGCTGTGATTAACCCAGGGCTAGGAGTAAATTTTTCTGGATGTTCAGCATTAATTCGACATTCAATGGAATGCCCATTAAATCGAATATCTTTTTGAGAAAACTCAAGCGATTTTCCAGCAGCAATAAGGATTTGAGCTTGTACTAAGTCAATTCCTGTAATCATTTCTGTTACAGGATGTTCTACTTGAATACGAGTATTCATCTCCATAAAGTAAAAGTTACAGTTATTATCAAAAAGCAATTCTATGGTTCCAGCACTAACATATCCTATAGCTTGACAAGCTTTTACCACTAGTGCTCCGACTTTTTCACGAATTTCTGGAGTAAGTAAAACTGATGGAGCTTCTTCTATTAACTTTTGATGCCGCCTTTGAATAGAACACTCTCGTTCTCCTAAATGTATAACATTTCCATGCGTATCACCTAGGATTTGGAACTCGATATGCCGTGGGTTTTCTAAATATTTTTCTATATAAACATTAGAATCGTTAAAAGCTGCTCCTGCTTCGTGCCGAGCAGTTTGGTAAGCGGAAACTAACTCTGAAGCATTGCGGACGATCCTCATACCTCGTCCACCGCCACCTGCACTAGCTTTGACAATTACAGGGTAGCCTATACTGGTAGCTATTTCAATCGCATCCTCAATAGTTTCCACGATGCCATCGCTTCCAGGCAATAAAGGTAAGCCTGCGTCTTTCATAGCCCTTTTAGCTTGAGCTTTATCACCCATTGTGCGAATAGCTTGTGGGGT
>CAZHXL010000151.1:8596-10173 GCA_964536575.1 uncultured Clostridia bacterium
GGGGTTGGCCCAATAAATTTAATATTACAAGCCTCACAAACTTCAGCAAAATGTGCATTCTCAGCTAAAAAACCATATCCTGGATGTATGGCATCTACGTTTTTTATTTCTGCAGCACTAATTACAGCAGGAATATGAAGATAACTTTGTCCACTAGGTGGTGGGCCAATACATACTGCATCATCTGCAAATCTAACATGTAATGAGTCACTATCAGCTTCAGAATAAATAGCAACTGTCTCTATACCTAATTCACGGCATGCCCAAATAATACGACAAGCGATCTCGCCTCTATTAGCAACAAGTATTTTTTTGAACATAAGGTTAATTTACTGTTACCCCAAAAAGAAGTTGACCATATTCCACAGGTTGATTATTTTCTACATAGACTTCGACTATTTCACCTATTACATCTGATTCAATTTCGTTCATAAGTTTCATAGCTTCAATAATGCAGAGAACTGTTCCCTGTTTAATTTGACTACCTATTTTTACAAAAGGCTCTGCTGTAGGGCTTGGAGAACGATAAAAAGTACCAACAATTGGAGATTTAACCTTATATAATTCTTTTTCAGATTTTACTTCATTTTGTGAGGAAAGCTGTGTTACTGCTTTTTCTACAGGAACAGCAATAGTCTCGTTTTTTACATCTTCCATTTGTTGACTAGGGGTAACTATGGTTCTTTGATTAGAAGAAGAGCAGATTTTTAACTTAAAACCACCTTTTCGTACTTCAAATTCCGTAAATCCTTTTTTTGAAACTAGCTCAATTATTTCTTTAATTTCCTTAAGCTCCACAGTGTTACCTCTTTACTTAAGCATATATTTGTAGGATAGCAAGTTATAACAATGTTATACTAATCAAAAACCCGCTTGCAGTATCGCTAACGCGCATGTGCAAGCGGGCTATAGTTTATAGAAAAGCCAAATTTATTACTTTTTCTCTGCTGTATTCACAGCTTGAGATGCAAGTGGTTCAGGCTTATTATCTACCAACTCAATTATTGCCAACTCAGCACCATCACCACGACGATGCCCTAGTTTGACAATACGAGTATAACCCCCTGGGCGAGATTCATACCGCTTTGCCACTTCATCAAAAAGTTTACCAACTGCCTTTACACCAGCTTGTGGCTCAGGCGGCTTCATTTTACGCCCTACTTCTCTCATACGACCTGTATTACCAGCAAAGAAGTACGCTGTAGCTAATCTACGAGCATGTAATGTGCCTTTTTTGCCAAGAGTAATAGCTTTCTCAACAAATGGCCGCAATTCTTTAGCTTTTGGGACAGTTGTTACTATACGTTCATGTAAGATTAGCGATGTGGCGAGGTTCCTCAACAACGCTTTTCGATGTGACGTTGGGCGACCTAATTTTCTATGAGCAACGTTATGTCGCATTTTATTCTCCTATGCTTACTAAAACCAGCTTTTATTCTTCTTTGAGAGGGCTACCGTAATCATCAAAGCGCATGCCAAGATTTAGCCCCATAGCTTGCAAAATTTCTTTAATTTCATTTAGAGATTTACGGCCAAAATTTTTCGTTTTCAACATTTCCGCTTCAGATCTAACAACC
>CAZHXL010000151.1:10183-15172 GCA_964536575.1 uncultured Clostridia bacterium
TATCTGCATTCTTAAGACAATTGTAAGAACGCACAGATAACTCTAATTCTTCTACAGAACGATCTAAGTTTTCATTAAAAGGTGATGGCTTTTCTTCTGGCTCTGGTTCTTGTACTTCAGGCCCTTCCTCAAAATTAATGAAAACAGACATATGGTCTTTTATCAATTTGGCCGCAAGGCTTATAGCTGTTTCTGGTCTAATACTTCCATTAGTCCAAACCTCCAAAGTAAGCCTGTCATAGTCTGTATCCTGCCCTAACCGAGCTGGTTCTACCTGATAATTAACTTTTCTCACAGGAGAATGAATAGAATCAACTGGTATATATCCGGTTGCTAGGTATTCATCAAGGTTATTTTTGGCTGATACATACCCATACCCTTGCTTAAGTTGAATTTCTACAGACAACGACACAGCTTTTTCTATAGAAGCGATAAAAACGTTAGGATCTAAAATATCCACGTCGTCATCAAGGGGAATGCTGCTTGCAGTAAATTCCCCAGGCCCAACTAAGGTAAATTGAAGAGTTTTAGGTTCATCAATATGAAGCCTAAATGGTACTTGTTTGAAATTAAGTATTATATCTGTAATATCTTCACGGATCCCAGGAATAGCTGAAAACTCATCCAATATCCCTTCGATTTTGATAGCCGTAATAGCAGGTCCTTCTATGGATGAAAGTAATGCCCTACGCAAAGTACTACCTATGGTTGTTCCAAAACCGCGTTCAAATGGTTGCGCATAAAAGCGACCATAAGTATCTGTTAATGTTTCAAAGTCACAGACCAGACGTTTTGGTTTTTGAAAACTCGTCCAAGTTAAAATTTGTTGCTCCATTGCTGTTTTAGGGACTCGTTATCTAAAAACAAAGATAACATGCTTAAACACTAGTTTCATTTTATAAACAAACTTTGCTCTCTAAAACAAGTATAAATTCTTATTACTTAGAGTAAAGTTCGACGATTAATTGTTCTTTGATAGTAGAATCGATATGCTCACGCCTTGGCAAAGAGACTACACGACCAATCATATTATTAGTATCAACTACTTCTAACCAGTCTGGTCTTCCACGACCGCCTGCTGTTTGAAAAGCTTCTTGAATAAACACATTGCTTTTACTAGCGTCTTTGATCGCGATTTGATCTCCTGCTTTAACTTGGAAAGAAGGGATATTAACTTTTCTCCCATTTACAACTATATGGCCATGAGTAACTAATTGACGAGCTTGTGCATGAGAAGTAGCATAACCTAATTTATATACAACATTGTCTAACCGACGCTCAAGAAGGAACAATAAATTTTCACCAGTGACACCTTTTTGTCGAACAGCTTTTTCGAAATAGCTTCGAAATTGCCCTTCTAACATTCCATAAACACGCTTAACTTTTTGTTTCTCTCTTAATTGTTCAGCATAACCTACAAGTTTACCACGCCGTGCACTATTGCCATGTTCTCCAGGAGGTTGCTGTCCTCGTTTTGTGATAGCACACTTTTCTTCTTTGTAACAACGATTACCTTTTAGAAATAATTTAACACCTTCGCGCCGACAAAGCCGACAAACCGCATTACGATACCTTGCCAAGATATCCTCCTCAATAAAACAAAATTAAAAATTAAATTAAACTTTTACTAAACTCTGCGCCGCTTAGGTGGACGGCACCCATTATGAGGTATCGGAGTCACATCTTTTATTACTCTTACATCAATACCTGCACTTTGCACCGCACGAATAGCTGATTCGCGGCCTGAGCCTGGGCCTTTTACTCTTACCTCACAGATTTGCATACCAGCTTCTTTTGCCAGAGTAGCTGCTTTAGCAGCTGCTTGTTGCGCAGCAAATGGGGTACCTTTTCGAGAACCATTAAACCCCAAAGCTCCTGCAGAAGAAGCACTTACTAAATTTCCTTCTAAGTCTGTTATGCTAACAAGGGTATTATTAAAAGAAGCTTGCACATGAACTACCCCTTGAGGAATAACTTTTTTTTCTTTTTTCTTAAAAGTCTTTTTTTTACTTGATACAGATGCTTTTTTTGCCATGAATTTCCACCAATACTATATTTACATAAAACTGTTTATTATTTCTTACCTGGAGCCTTTTTCTTAGCAACAGTAGCTCTTCGCGGGCCTTTACGCGTTCTAGCATTAGTGTGAGTACGTTGCCCACGAACTGGAAGCCCTCGTCTATGGCGCAACCCTCTATAACATCCAATTTCTATTAATCTCTTAATATCCATTTGGATAGTTTTGCGTAGATCACCTTCCACATCACCAGTCTGTTCTATAGCAACACGAATGCGAGATAATTCTTCTTCTGTTAGCTCTCGTATTTTTTTTCCAGCTAATTCTCTTGGGTCACGATTAAGCTCTGTCGCTGCCTCTCGGATGATGCGTATTGCTCGCGAACGACCGATACCATAAATGTAAGTTAACCCTATTTCTGCTCGTTTATTATCTGGTAAATCTACACCAGCTATACGCGCCATACTTCCTCCAAAACAAAAATGTTATAAATTTTTAAAAATCAGACTTTCTAAAAATCCCAAAATATACTTGTTATCCTTGGCGTTGTTTATGTTTAGGGTTCTCACAAATTACCCTAACTACGCCTCGCCGATGAATGACCTTGCATTTATCGCAAATCTTTTTTACAGAAGCTCGTACCTTCATAAATCTCCTAGACAACATTATTTATAACGATAAATTATTCTTCCTCGTGTTAAATCATAAGGAGAGAGTTCAACAATAACTTTGTCGCCGGGCAAAATCTTAATAAAATTTTTGCGCATTTTCCCAGAAATATGGGCAAGCACTTGATGTTTATTTTCTAACTCAACACGGAACATAGCATTTGGTAGCGTTTCTAATACAGAAGCAACCACTTCAATAGCATCTTCTTTTGGCATAATTTTGTATAGATATAATAAAGTTTTGCGGTTAACTAAAACCACGATTATAACATATATTGTTTTTGTGCAAAGTTAGACCACCGGAACTAGCCAACTTTTCAACTATTTAACTATTTAACTCGGTAAGTATCCAAGGCCCTTCTGCAAGAATTGCTATAGTATGTTCAAAATGGGCAGAAAGTTTTTTGTCTATAGTGGTTACAGTCCAGCCATCTTTTTCAATACGAACCTCGTGAGAACCAATATTTACCATTGGTTCAATAGCTAATACCCATCCTTCACGAAGACGCGGCCCTTTGCCCGGATTACCATAATTAGGGACTTGTGGTTCTTCATGCATTGCAGTTCCAATACCATGCCCACAAAAATCCCTAACCACAGTATAACCTAGGGGTTCAACATGAGCCTGTACCGCATAAGAAACATCATATAACCTATTGCCTAGCCGCATTTTTTCTATAGCGCAATACAAAGAATTTCTAGTAACATTTATTAGGTCTTGGGCTTCTCTAGAAATAACACCTACTGGGACAGTAACGGCTGAATCTCCAACATATCCCCCTAAAGTCGCGCCACAATCAATACTTATAATATCCCCTTCTTTAAGAACACGTTCCGAGGGAAAACCATGAACAACTTGTTCGTTTATAGAAGTACAGATTGAATAAGGGTAACGCCTATAACCTTTGAAAGTTGGAATAGCCCCTGCTTCTCTTATAGATTTTTCTGCATGTTCGTCTAGCTGTCGCGTTGTAACGCCTGGATTAACCATTTCACACAAAGAATTAAGAACTTGTGCTACCAATTGACCAGCACGATACATTTTTTCGATTTCAGCTCTTGATTTAGTTATTATCATTTCAAAAGCTTACCTAGATGAAATTGCGCCACACAGTTCATAACAAAGATTATTTTGATGAAAGACCAGTATTTTATAAGTTATTGAGAACTTGTTTTAACATATAATGCGAGTTATATGATGTAGTTTTATTGAAAAATTTGACAAAGTAACTCAAATACTTTATCAGAAGATTGAGTACCATCAATACCCGATAAACGCTGACGCTTTTTATAATAGTCTATTAAAGGTGCGGTATTTTTATGATACTCTTGTAACCTCTTGTTTATTGAACCTAAATTATCATCGCTTCTATGAACTAAACATTCAGAGCAATGATCACAAAGATTATCAAAGCTAGGTGGCTTAAAATATATATTGTATATTTCACCGCAAGAAGGACAGCTACGCCTACCTGTTAGCCTTTTTAAAAGCAAATCATCCAAAATATCAACATTGATAACTTTTATTTCTCTCTTTTGACTAGCAGCAAGCTCTTCTAACTGGTTTGCTTGGCCAAGAGTTCTTGGATAGCCATCCAAAATAAAACCATTTTTGCAATCTTCTTTTTCAGTACGTTCAGTAACTAATTGGATTAATATTTCATCACTAACCAGTTTACCTGATGCTTGAGTTTCACGTATTTGCTGTGCTAAAAGGGTCGTTTCTTTAGCAATAGAACGTAAAATATCACCTGTAGAAATTTGGGGGATAGAAAACTTTTCTTGGAGTTGCTTTGCTTGTGTTCCTTTACCAGAACCTGGAGGACCTAACATTACAATAATCTTACTTACTGACACTTTGATCTCCTACAAAATAAAACCTATCCTCTACGACCTCTAATACGGCCTTTTCTTAAGAAACCATCATAGTGACGCATAATTAACTGAGATTCTATTTGATTTAGTGTATCCATTGCTACACCGATAACAATTAGAAGAGAAGTACCACCAAAATAAAACTGAAAACCAAAGCCTTTCACTAGCCAATCAGTTATAGGATTAGAAGTAAAAACCCCATAAAGCCATGTACCAATAGCAGGGATCTTGTCAACTTGGACTCCACTTAGTAGGATTTGAGGAATAATAGCAATTATTGTAAGGTAAATAGCTCCAGCAACAGTTAATCTAGTAAGAATTGTGTTCAAATAATCAGCAGTTCGTTTTCCTGGACGAATACCTGGAACATATCCACCATGCTTACGCAAATTCTCAGCTATTTCATCAGTGTTAAAAATTATTGACACA
>CAZHXL010000152.1:0-10605 GCA_964536575.1 uncultured Clostridia bacterium
TGACCAAAAGCATCCAATGCCTTTAGGCGTTGGAGTGTCAATCTTCCTTTTGTGTTGTTTAACTCTATTTAGCTAGCTTTTTGGATTTGTTTGCGGCTTTTGGTTTTATCTACTTCCTCACTATTCCCGCTTTCTGGAGAAGTAATAACCCTAAGATAACCACATTCTTTGTCACCGCAATAATATATTTGTCCGTCGCGCTTGTTTACTTTTTCAAAAAGTAGAGCCGCATTACAAGTTGGACAGCTTTCTAGAATAGGTTTATACCAATACACATTTTTACAAGTAGGATATTGGTTACAGCCATAAAATTTGCCCCGTTTGGATTTTCTTCTTACTATTTCACCACCACAATTTGGAGAAGGGCATTTAACCCCTATTGTATCTTGCTTAATATACTTACATTCTGGATAGCTAGAACAAGCAACAAACTCACCAAAACGACCCTCTCTTAGAACTAAATTCTTGCTACATTGAGGGCAAGCAGCCTCTAATGGTACATCTGGCTTTTTTACAATAGCACTTGCAGCAATTTTACGAGTAGTCTTACAATCAGGATAGCCTGTGCAAGCAAGGAACTGCCCCCAACGCCCTTTCTTTAAGTCCATAGGCTTACCACAATTCTCACAAGGTTCATCGGCTCCACTATTTTCCCCTGATTCACTGCTAGCAGGCTCACGAGTAGCTTTACACTCGCCATTTGTACAAGAAAGGTATGGCCCAAACCTACTTATCTTAAGTGCCATTATGCTATTACATTTAGTACAAACCTCATCAGTAAGAATGCCTTCTTTAGCCCTAGTCATATTTTCTTCTGCTGTGGCTAAGTCTACACTAAATTTTGAATAAAACTTGCCTATTGCATCTTTCCACTTAAGATTACCCTCTTCAATCTCATCTAATTGCTGTTCCATTGCCGCAGTATAACTAACATTAAAAAGCTCTTGGAAATTTTGTACCAATACATCGTTTACTACTAAACCTAATTCCGTAGGCTTAAACCTTCCGTCTTCTTTTTTAACGTATGTTCGACTGAGAATAACAAAAATAATCTGTGCATAAGTAGAAGGTCGACCAATGCCTTTTTCTTCTAAAGCTTTTACTAAAGTGGCTTCAGTAAATCGCGCTGGAGGTTTAGTAAAATTCTGTTCTGGAGTAATTTTGTTAAGCCTAAGGGTTTGTCCTTCTTTCATTGCTGGCAACCGCAAGGCTAACTCATCATCTTCCTCATCTTTTTCATCTTTACCCTCAACATAAACAACTAAAAACCCATCAAACCTAAGTACTGCGCCTTTAGCACGAAAAACATATTTTGTGCCAGCATTAACTTCTACTATAGTTTCATCAAAAACTGCTGGATTCATTTGTGAAGCAATAAAACGCTGCCAAATTAACTTATAAAGTGCCTGTTCATCTTTACTAAGTATTTTACTTAGGCTATCAGGAGTACGCTCGATTGAAGTAGGGCGAATTGCTTCGTGTGCATCTTGGGAGCCTTTTTTATTACCATAAACATTAGCTTTTTTCGGTAAATAATTTGCTCCATATTGCTTATCAATAAAGCTACGTACTTCTTCTAGAGCACCTTCAGAAACCCTTGTAGAATCAGTACGCATATAGGTGATTAGACCTACAGTTTCACCATTTTCTAGCTCTATGCCTTCATAAAGCTTTTGGGCTACTTGCATGGTTTTACGTACTGGAAAATGTAGTTTTCTTGCTGCTTCTTGCTGTAATTTACTAGTAATAAAAGGAGGAACGGGGTTTCGTTTTCTTTCTTTAGTAATAATAGAACTAATGACAAAACTTTCTTTTACTGCTTCATTAACAATGGTTTGAGCTTCTTGAGTATTGGTAATATGAATTTCGGTCTTTCGAGGTTTATCAAAGTCGCCAGTTTTTACTATTTTTTCAGTCACTTTGTAGAGTTTTGCATCAAAAGCTGGCGGCTTACCTGCAAATAGGTTTGCAGTAACTGTCCAATACTCTGTCGATTTAAAGCTGAGTATTTCCCGTTCACGTTCCGAAACAAGCCTTAGGGCTACGGACTGAACTCTACCAGCAGAGAGTTTTCCGCCAACTTTACGACAAAGTAATGGGCTGACTTCATAACCTACTAGGCGATCTAAAACCCGGCGAGCTTGTTGAGCGTCTACTTTGTTGGAATTAATTTGACCAGAATGCTTAAATGCATCGATTATTGCATCCTTGGTAATTTCATTAAATAAAACACGATAGACAGGCTTTTTACCACGTCCACGTCCAGTCAATTCTTCTTTGAGATGTTGACAAATCGCCTCACCTTCGCGATCTGGGTCAGCCGCTAAATAGATGGCATCGGCATCTTTGGCGGCTGATTTTAAGTCGCTAACAATTTTTTTGTTATTTCTCTTTTTTGAATCAGGGATGACTTGGTAGGTTGGTTCAAAATTATTTTCGACATCAACCCCTAAACCTTTTTCTGGTAAGTCTTTAATATGACCTATTGAAGCCATAACTCTATATTCTTTACCTAAGTACTTATTTATGGTTTTTGCTTTTGAAGGCGATTCAACTACAACTAATTTTGTCATATCTAATTTTCTATAAGTAACGAAAAATATTTCAATTTAGGATAGCTTAACAAAGTTTTTTCCTGGTAGTTGCTTGATTTTATCCTTAACCTCTAGCTCTAACAAAGTAGCTAAAAGCTGTGAAGGCATAAGTTTAGAAGCAAACCCCAGTTCGTCTATATGACGAGTTTGATCAAATTTCATCAGATCGTAAACCTTCTGTTCATTTTCAGAAAGCGGCGTTTGCGGAAATAATTCCGCCTGAACTGATTTTTCAACATAGGTTTTATCTAAAAGCCTAGCTTTTATCCCTAAAGGTAATTCCTCAACTATATCTTGCCAATGTTGGACTAACTTTGCCCCATCTTTAATTAAATAGTTGGGTCCAAAAGAATTAGCAGAAGTAATATTACCAGGAACTGCAAAGACCTCTCGATTTTGTTCCATTGCTAAACGTGCAGTAATTAGGGAACCAGATCTTTCTGCTGCTTCTACTACTAACACACCTAAGCACATTCCTGCAATAATTCGATTTCGAAAAGGAAAATTTTGCGGTAGCGGCGGCGTGCCTAAAGGCAATTCTGACAATATCCCTCCAAAGTCTTGAAGTTCTATGGCTAATAGAGAATTTTCTTTTGGATAAATTTGATCTATTCCATTTCCCATTACTGCCAAAGTTTGTCCTTTGGCTTTAATAGCACTACGATGAGCCATAGTATCTATTCCACGCGCTAAACCTGATACAATAGTTATTCCCCTACTAGCAAGGTCATTTGTTAACATTTCTGCTGCATATTGTCCATAGGTAGAACACCTTCTAGCACCAATAACTCCTATAGTTGGTTGTAATAAGGCTAAATCTAATTTGCCTCGTGCATATAAAACCAAAGGCGGGTCACAAATTTCCTTCAGTAGTTTTGGGTACTCTTCATCTGCTAATGCAATAACAGTCCCTTGTAGTTCTTCTAAGCGTTTAAGCTCTGTTTCAGCTTGAGCAAAGGTTTCGCCTGATAATATTGTTTCTATTATGTCGTCTTTTAATTTAAAACTTGTTAAAACATTTCGGTTTGCTCGAAAAATCTCTCCTGGATTTCCCCATCTTTGTAACATTTGATATAGAGTACGAGCACCTAATCCAGGAACAAGATTTAATGCTATCCAATCTTGGATATCATGTCGCATAAAATCCCTTTCTTAACAGAGGGAAAAACCGGCGAATGAAGATAACATGCAGTTTTCCTCTCGGTCAACCTTGAGTTGTTAATTTTTTTATGGAATACCCAGTACTTAGAGCACTGGGTATTAAGTATTAGTATTGAATTTAATTTGTTGGCTGATGTTGGTGAGCGTGGTAGGAACTACGTACTAAAGGGCCAGATTCAACATAACGAAACCCTATTTCCAGTCCAAATTGTTTAAGTTCAGCAAATTCCTCAGGAGAATAAAAACGTTCTACAGGTAAATGGCTTTTTGTTGGTCTTAAGTATTGTCCTAGGGTCAAAATATCGCAGCCCATTTCCCGTAAATCACGTATTGCTTCTTGTAATTCTTCCATAGTTTCACCCAGTCCACACATAATGCCAGATTTGGTTAAAACAGGATAAGAAGGGGTTCGATAAGTGCCTGCACGATGGATTAACTCCATAGTTTGCTGATAATTAGCATCTGGTCTTACACGACGATAAAGCCTAGGGACAGTTTCTGTATTATGATTTAAGACATCTGGAGTGGCTTGCATAACCTTATCAAGTGCTGTCCAATTGCCTTGAAAATCAGGGATTAATACTTCGACTTTACACTTAGGGTTTAGCTTTCGCACCCAACCTATTGTTTCAACAAAATGACCTGAACCACCGTCGTCAAGATCGTCCCGGTTTACTGAAGTGATTACAGCATGTTGGAGTCCAAGCTTTTTTACGGCTTCTGCAACATGACGAGGTTCTTCTGGGTCTGTTAAGCGAGGAGCACCTTTAGTAACAGCACAAAAACCACAATGACGAGTGCAAATATCCCCTAAGATCATAAATGTTGCAGTACGATTACTAAAGCATTCAAAAATATTAGGGCATCTAGCTTCTTGGCAAACTGTGTGTAAACTCAGGTCTTCCACCATATGACGGACAGATTGAAAGTTTGCATCACCAGTAATGCGAATTTTTAACCAAGGGGGTTTTGGGCTAATAGGTGCGCTACGACTAGTAAAACCATTCTTTAACTTGTCATTTGTTACTACATCTGTTTCTGGAGAAAAAATTGGTAAGCTTTTTCTTGAGTTACTCATAATTTTCAATTATAAGCAACAAAAACACTTGTGCAACTAAACAAAGCACTAAATTGGGTTAGAATTAATTTGCTAAAACGCTCTTATAATAAACATTAGCCTACATTTATAAGAGATGTATTTTTTCTAAATTTCCGGCGATATTAGATTTTTACCAGCTATTTCCCTTAAATTTCTCCTAGACACAACTATATGAAAATGCTAAATTCCGCTTTGGGAGGATTTAGTAATGGTTAATCAAAACCTTAACGAAGAAATGCTTTCTTTAATGCGTCAAATTCTTTCTGAGGTCCAGCACCAAAGTATTGAACTACAAGAAGTTAAAAGTAAACTAAACCATTTAGAAAACAAAGCAAATAGCTTTGAAGAACGTTTAATAAAAGTAGAAACTCTAGCTGTTGAAACTGCGTCTCATGTTACTAGCCTAGAATCAACTTTAATAGAAGTGCTTACCCATGTAGTAAATTTAGAAACCAAAATCGATCTACTTGAAAAAGACGTGAAAACCATTAAGCAGCAAATAACAAACCTAGAAAATAAAGCTGATCTACTTGAAAAAGATGTAAAAACTATTAAAGAACAAACTCGTAACACACAACGAGATATAACCTACCTCAATTACAAAACAGGCATTATGCAATCTGATATTCAGGAATTACAAGACAAAGTTAAAGCTAGCTAACAATTTCGTTAGCTAGTTTTATTGCACTAGCGCATTTGCTTGACGATAATATTCAGCCGCTTGGGTCGGTTGGCCTATCTCCTCGTAAATTTCCCCTATATGCTTCATTACTAAAGCCTCTTTAGAGTGATCGCAACTTTTTTGACTAACTTTTAAGGCTTGTTTTAAGAAACTAAGTGCATCTTGAGGTTGATTAACTTGGCAATAAACCATCGCTAAACTATTAAGAGCAATTATTTCTCCTTGTGAGTCCCCAATCTCTCTATAAGCTTTTAAGGCTTCTTTATAGCAAGAAATCGCTAAAGAACAACGGTTATCTTCTACATAAATTTCCCCTAAGCTATGTAGTGCAATTGCTTCACCATTACGCTCATGAAAACGCCTATGTAGATCTAGTGAGTAGCGGTGTAAATCCATTTTTAGCCGTTTAGTCAAGGTTGGAAAACCAAGTGCAGCAGTACTAGCTGTAGTTTGTGCTTCGCCTAAACCATCTCCTACTTCTTGGTAGATGGTTGATGCTTGCTCATAAAGATAATAAGCTTCATCCATGTCACGTTGAGTGCCATTTTTGAAATGCCATGCACGACTGTAAAGTTCTTGGGCTTGAGCACGTTTACGGTCTGCTAAACTAGCATTACGCTTAACTGGTAGGGAGAGGCTATATTTAGCTTCTGCTCCACGAGTAGATAACACTTCTATTTGCAATATATAACGACCCTGATTAGCAGAAACACCCCGCCAACATTCAGGCCCATAAGCACCACTATAACTATCTACTACCGCAATTTTTTTTCCTTCTGCGCTAGCAATAGTCATTCTTACATCTGCTCCTTCTTGCTGACAAAGAATTTCTATATATTCCCCTTTAGCTACTTCAATATCATAAAGATGCTTAGGGGTTTCACCTGTTTGTAAGCACGAAAGAGCAACATTAATAGTTTGATCTAAGACTAATAAGGTAGGTTGTTGAGCATTTATAGTAGTATTTATAAAAAATATTACTAGGAGTAAGGCCAAAGTTCGCCAATAGGTAGACACTGATCCTCTAGATCGCATAATCCCCCTTTCACCAGACGAAACAATAACAGCACTAAATGGTTGTTTATTAATTATTAATTAATAATAGGTTAAGTTGAAATTTTAGTTTACAGACTATTTTTTGGGGCAGTTTCAATGTTAAGATTTAACAGAAAAAACTGCAACTACTACTAGAAAATAATTTTAATTTTTTTGGAGTGCTTATGCCTAAAGGCCGTAAATCTGCTAAGTTATTAGGACAAGTTTTTGCAAAAAAATATTTGCTCCAATCCTTGATCGGTGAAGGTGGATTTGGTGCAGTTTTTTCTGCCCGAAATATTGAGACTAACCAAAAATACGCACTTAAAATCCTATTTATAAAACTTGATTCTGTGTTAGATCAGGAAAGGGATTTACAATATTTTCAACGCGAAGCTGGCATTTTATCGCTTGTCCAACACCCTAATATTGTAAGTGTTTTTGAAATAGGTGTTTCTGAACAAAACTTACCTTATTTAGTTATGGAATTAGTTGAAGGCAAATTGCTTAGCGATTCGCTTAAAAATGAAGGGATATTTTCTTTATCTCGTTTAGTAAGGCTTATTTCCCAGCTTTGTCAAGCAGTAGCAGCAATTCACAAACAAGGTATTATTCACCGTGACCTAAAACCAGAAAATATTATTATTAATGGCGAAGGCGAAAATGAGGTTGTTAAGCTTTTAGATTTTGGCTTAGCTAAGTTAGTTCGTGGTGAAAGAGATGATAAATGGCTGCGTACATTAACAGGTCGTGGCCAAATTCATGGCACAATTTTCTATATGTCTCCAGAACAATGTGAAGGGAAAAAACTAAATGAGCGCACTGATATTTATAGTTTGGGTATTGTAGCTTATGAATTACTCACAGGACAACCTCCTTTTTGCGGTGACTTCCCATTATCAGTAATGATGTTACATTTAGATTCTCCTCCTCCTCCACTTAGAGCCTCACGGCCTGATCTTACTGTAGAAGTAGAAATTGCGCTCCTTAAAGCCTTAGAAAAAGACCCTTCTAATCGTTATGTTAGCGTACTTGAGTTTGCTGAAGCTTTAGAGTCTGCTGTTATGTCAGTTAATAATAATTCTTTGGAACAAATAGCACTAGCTAACCCTAATTCCCCATCAATAACTAGTACAATTGCTTTAGGAAAGCCTAAAAATACTAAAGATATGGATATGAATATATTTCAACAGGAACTAAAGGAATTACGCCAACAAGAAGTAAAGGAAAAACATAAAGAAGAAGAACCTAAGCAAACTCAGAGTCATATTTCACAGCTAATTGATATGTTTAATAAAAAAAATAATTAACCGTTAGCTTTTCTTAGGTTTTTAAATTCTAAAAATAGTTGTAGTCGTTAACCTAAATATGCTACATTGCCTCTAAATTTAGATTCAGTAAGATTTTTATACTTACTTTTTATACTTACTACGTTTACATTAATATAAGCCATTATATTAATATTTAATTTTCTAACCCTAAAAGGAGTCTCTTAAAAAAGGCTTATGCAACATATCAAGAAAAACCAATTTTGTATGTGTTGTAGCGCGCTGGTAGCGCGCTAGCAAAGCCTTTAGTGGAGATTCATCTTCATAAAACCCAGTAATCAATAAATATTAATTAATATCAAGTAGTTTAAGTTATTCTTTTAGTATTAGCACATAATACTTTATAGTTAATATTTAGTTACTATAATTTAAGGATCTGAAAGAAACCACTATGGGCTTATGCTCATAGTGGTTTTTTTACTTATGAGGCAAATTATGGATAAAGAAAAATCAGGAAAAGTTTATTTGATTGGCGCAGGGCCAGGCGATCCAAAGCTCTTAACACTTAAAGCAGCAGAAGCTATAGCTCAAAGCGATGTAGTAATTTATGACTATCTAGTCAACCCAGAAATCTTAGCAATGGCTCGTTATGGAGTAGAACTTATTTATGTTGGTAAACAAGCAGGACAGACTTCTATCTTGCAAGAAGAAATCAACCAGATTTTGATAAAACACGCATATGCAGGACAGATAGTAGCAAGGCTTAAAGGTGGAGATCCTTTTATTTTTGGTAGAGGTGGCGAAGAAGCAGAAGCATTGGTTGAGGCTGGAATTGAATGGGAAGTTATTCCTGGGATTTCATCAGGAATTGCAGCCACCGCTTATGCAGGAATTCCTCTTACGCATCGTTATTATGCATCTAGTGTAGCTTTTATTACTGGCCATGATGCTAAAAAATCACGAAAGAAAGTCGATTGGTTTGCAATTGCTAAAACAGTAGACACACTTGTAGTTTTTATGTGTGCTGAAACCATTTCTAGGATTGCTAGTAAAATTATTTTGGGTGGCAGTTCTCCACAAACCCCTATTGCCATTATTAGATGGGGAACATATGAATACCAAGAAGTTTACCTAGGCACTCTACAAGATATAGCAAACTCTAAAATAAAAATCCAACAACCAGCAATAGCAGTTATTGGGGACGTAGTGTTGTTAAAAAACAAACTACATTGGTTTGGAAGTCATGACCTAAATTACTCTCTTGAGTCATTAATTGATTACACGACAGAAATATTACCCTTTTATCAACCTAGTAACACCATTCTTCAAGAGGAGTTAAGTTTTGCATCAAACCCAGTCCAAAATGATTTATATCTAGATAAGTCCTTTGTTTTCAATAACCATTGGCTATAAATAAGCAATGGTGTTGTTATTAATGGATTATACAAACTTTTAATATTATACGGAAAAATCAGTAGGAAAGGAGGCATTGATTTATGTCACAAGTTTTGGCTCAACATTTTGATACAAAAATTCTGGAAAATTCTGGAAAATTCAATACTTATAGTTTTGATTGGATCAATACTCAAGTAGCTAAAATGCAGGAAAGTACTGCGCAAATGGTTATTGAATGGGCATTTAACCTATTGACTGACAAACTTACTATTGCCACAGGCTTTGGTGTTGAAGGTATGGTTCTTATTGATATGGCAACAAAGATAAACCCCAAACCAGATATTTTTTTTATTGATACAAGTTTTCTTTTCCCAGAAACCTATGATTTATGGCACCAAATTGAGGATAAATACCAGATCAAGCTTCGTACTATTAGCTCGGAAGTAACCCCAGAAACCCAGCAAAGTCTTTATGGAGAACAGTTATGGTTAACAGATCCAGATCTTTGCTGTTATATAAGAAAAATCAAGCCGCTAAAAAAAGCACTTAATGGTTATGATGGCTGGATGACAGCTATTAGGAGAAACCAGACAGAAATAAGATCCAAGGCTAATGTTGTAGAATGGGATAATCAGTGGCAAATCTTAAAAATTAACCCTCTAGTAAATTGGAGTAAGGCGAAAGTTTGGAATTATGTAGTAGAAAACAATGTCCCTTATAACCCACTCTATAACAAAGGCTATCCAAGTATTGGCTGTACTCATTGCACTCGCCCAGTAAATCCAGGAGAAGATGAAAGAGCAGGTCGTTGGGCTGGCAAAGAAAAGACTGAATGTGGGCTGCATGGTGGCAATAAGCTTATTAGCTTAAACCATAGCTCCTAGCAATATTGCTAAATAGTATTTTAGATCCCAGTAAAGGAATAGCTTATGAATATTGAAGAAGTCAAAAAAAGAAAAGACGGGCTTGATGTATTAACTGATATATATCGCTATGCAAAGCTAGGTTATAAATCAGTAAGTCCAGAAGATGAAGCACTTTTTCGCTGGTATGGTATTTATACACAACGACCAGCAGAAGACGGTTTTTTTATGGTAAGGTTGCGTATACCTGGAGGAACCCTTACTCCAGGTCAATTACATACAATAGCTGACCTTTCTAACAAATACGCTCAAGGCTCTGCTGATATAACAGTTAGGCAAAATATTCAATTTCATTGGGTAAGAATTGAAAGCCTACCAGAAATCCTTAATAGCCTACAAAACATTGGTTTATCAACTACAGAAGCTTGTGGCGACTGTGTTCGTAATATAATTAGTTGTCCAGTGTCTGGAGTAGACCGAAATGAACTTTTTGACACTTCAGAAATTA
>CAZHXL010000152.1:10615-15060 GCA_964536575.1 uncultured Clostridia bacterium
TTGGCAATAAAGAATTCTCTAATTTGCCTCGTAAATTTAAGATTGCTATTACAGGTTGTTCTCTTCATTGTGTTTACCCTGAGATTAATGACGTAGGAGTTTTTGCAGTAGGCACAAAAAATAATATTGCTTTTCGTGTGCGTGTAGGTGGTGGGTTATCTACTATGCCAAGGTTTTCCAAAGACCTAGGAGTTTTACTAGATCCGAGTGAAATAGTTGAGGTTTGTGGTGCTATTGCTAAAGTCTTTCGTGATGAAGGTAATAGAACAAACCGTAAACGTGCTAGATTAAAGTTTCTTATTGAAAAATGGGACGTCCCTCGTTTTCGTCAAGAAGTAGAAAACCGACTAGGAAGAAAACTTACTTACTCTTCACAATCAGAATACTTAATACCACAAGATCGTACCCATTCATTGATAAACAACCAACATAATCCTGATTTAAGCTATGTTCCTATTTCTGTTTTGGGGGGTAGAACTTCTAGTGATGAGCTAAAAAGATTAGCTGACTTAGCTGAGCAATGTGGTAGTAATCGTATAAGAACAACTAACACACAAAGTATTATTTTGCTTGATATTCCAAACCAAAAACTCGAACCCCTAAAACAACAGCTTGATAACAAAGGGTTTAATTATGCTCCTAGTTGGTCTAGGAAAAGTATTATTGCTTGTACTGGAACACAATTTTGTAAGCTAGCAATTGCTGAGACAAAAACTCGTGCAGCTATAATTAATGACTATTTGGAACAACATGTTGAGCTTGATACCCCTCTACGTATTAGCGTCACAGGTTGCCCCAACTCTTGTGGCCAACACCACATTTGTGATGTTGGTTTAGAAGGAGCACTTGTTCATATTGGAGAAACAAAACAAGAAGTATTCCAAGTTTTTCTTGGTGGTGGAGTAGGTAAACACGAAAGCTTTGGTAAAAGAATAGGCGTAAGAATAATGGCAGATAAAGTAGGTGAGTCTTTAGCTCAACTCTTTAATCACTATAAAGAAAATAGATTTCAAGACGAAACATTCCAAGAATTTTGTCTACGCCATACTAACCAGGAATTAAAACGTTTCTTGGGTAATTCTGCAATAAATGATAACTCTGCAAATAAAATAGCTTTGGCAGCAGATTAAAATAAACACTTTAAGTAGATCTGGGAGAGTAAATGCATACAGGTAACAAGATAGGCTATCGGGTTAAACTTAGCGTATTATTCATAGTTTTTTTATTAATACAATTACAAGGATGTAGTATAAATTCTACAGAAATTAATAAGGATAAAACCAAGTTAATTCTAGGGGCTTATACTAGTCCACGAGAAGCTTATGGAAAAACTATCATCCCTGCATTTAAGAAATATTGGAAAGAAAAGACTGGGCAAGATGTTGAAATTCAAGAGTCCTATCAAGGTAGTGGAGCACAGTCACGAGCTATTATTAGCGGATTTGAGGCTGATATTGCAGCTTTATCCCTTGAAGCAGATGTAGATAAAATAGCCGAAGCTGGTCTTATTAGTCATGACTGGAAATCCAAGCCTTACAATGGTATGGCAAGTACATCAATTGTTGTACTTGCAGTTAGACAAGGAAATCCAAAAGCTATACAGGATTGGGCAGACTTAACCAAAACAGGGTTGAGTATTTTAACCCCAGATCCAAAAACATCAGGTGGTGCTCAATGGAATATTAATGCTATATATGGTGCTGTACTACGTGAATTTACTAGTACTACAAAGAATGACCCTGTTAGTGCCCAACAATTTCTTAAAGATATTTTCAAAAATGTTTCCATTATGGATAAAGGTGCTCGTGAATCTATTATCAATTTTGAGAAAGGTATTGGGGATGTAGCCATAACTTATGAAAATGAAGTGCTTGTTGCTCGTCAAGCAGGCCAGAAGTATGATTATATTATACCTCACTCTACTATCTTAATTGAAAATCCGGTCGTACTTATAGATAAGTATGTAGATAAGCATGGTGTACGTAAAGTAGCAGAAGCTTTTATTGAGTTTCTTTTATCTAAAGAAACTCAACTACTGTATGCAAAGTATGGGTTAAGACCTGTTGACCCAGAAGTTGCAAAGACTCTTCAAGAACAATTTCCACCTGTACAAGACCTTTGGAAGATAGATTTCTTAGGAGGTTGGAAGAAAGTTTCTACTGATATATATGGGCCACAAGGTACTTATACAAAAGTCATTGAAGGGCTGCCTAGATAAGTATGAATACTAAACCAAAATTCTCTCTACCTATAAAGAAATCTTCTATAGCCACTCAATCGTTACCTTGGGGAAAGTGGGGTCTACGAGTTACAGCAGCTAGCTATCTTACATTAATGGTTCTACTACCAATCTCAGCAATATTTAAGAAAGGGCTAGAAGATGGTTTTTTGGTTTTTTGGGCTGAGATTACAAACCCAATTGCTTTTTCCGCGCTTAAACTAACTTTGATAATGGCCATGCTAACAACTGTTATTAATATACTAATAGGAACTCTTACAGCTTATGTCTTAGTGCGTTATCGTTTTCCTGGCTTGCAATTGCTTAATTGGATTATTGATCTTCCATTTGCAATTCCTACTCTTGTTACAGGTTTAATGCTAGTAATTCTCTATGGGCCTCAGCAAATACTTGGTAGCTGGCTTGAAGCACATAACATTCGTATTATTTTTGCCACCCCAGGTATTATGCTAGCCTTACTATTTGTAACCTATCCTTTTGTAATACGTACTGTTCAAGCAGTATTAATAGAAGTAGAGAAGAAACAAGAAGAAGCCGCTTATACAATGGGGGCTTCAAAGTGGACAACCTTTTATCATATCCTTTTACCAATGATTTCTTCAGCCATTGCTACTGGCGCACTACTAAGTTTTGCTAGAGCATTGGGGGAATTTGGTTCTATTGTTGCAGTAGCAGGTAATATCCCAGGACGTACATTAACTTCACCAGTACATATTTTTGGCCAAATCGAATCGTATAACCAACGAGGGGCTAGTGCTATATCCATTTTACTTCTAACTATCTCATTTACATTAATACTCTTGGTTGATTGGATAGGTAGTAAGGAAAAACAAAATGCCAAAAACTGAACGCCCATCAATTATTGAATGGTTATTAATTTCAGTAGTCCTACTCTACGCTATAGGGTTATTAATTGGCCCATTATTGGCTATTACTTATGGTGCATTCTCAGAAGGAATAACTGTGTTTTGGCAACAGCTTACTAGTGAAGAGGCTTTAAGTGCGCTGAAACTTACACTAATTTTGAGTGTGTCAGCAACATTAATTAATACAGTTTTTGGAATATCTATTGGGTTGGTACTGACGCGTGATAAATTTAGAGGACAAAGGGTAATTAATGGGCTTGTAGATCTACCATTTGCAGTATCACCTGTTATTAGCGGGTTTATGCTGATCTTATTATTTGGTAGAGGAGGATGGTTCTCTCCAATTATTGATAAATTTGAAATTAATATCGTCTTTGCACTACCTGGAATGCTACTAGCAACAACTTTTGTATCTTTACCATTTGTTATTCGTGAAATTGTACCTGTGCTTATACAAGTTGGCGTAAATCAAGAAAATGCCGCTTATACAATGGGGGCAAGTGCAATACAAGTATTCTGGCATATAACCCTACCTAGTATTGGTTGGGGGCTGCTAAGCGGTATGTCACTTACATTTGCACGTGCTATTGGTGAATTTGGAGCAGTAATAGTTGTTAGTGGCGGGGTGAAAATGTTAAGTGAGACTGCAACACTATTTATTTATCGCTCATTGGATGATCGAAATTATGTTGGAGCCTGTGCTATGGCTTTAATTCTAATTACTATTTCATTTAGTACACTTATAGTAATAGAACTTTTAAAAAAACAGGTTAGTAAAAAATGAATAATAAATTATCACAAACTTTAGATCTGCTAGAAAATGTGCTAATAAAGAGGAAAACCCAAACTTTAGCACCCCCAGCAATTAGCGTAAGAAATTTATCTAGGAGCTTTGGTAAACAGGAAATTCTATCAAATATCAACTTTGACATAGCTGAAGGCCAGCTACTAGTATTACTTGGACAATCTGGTAGTGGTAAAACAACTATTTTGAGATGTATTGCAGGTTTAGATCAAGCAAGTGGAGGCGAGATTTATCTTAAAGGAAAATCAGCTACTTCTCTACCATCCCAAAAAAGGAATATTGGGGTTGTTTTTCAAGAACGAGATCTATTTCAGCGCATGACAGTAGAGGAAAATATTGCATTTGGGCTTAAATTGCGTAAAGTACCACAAAAAGACATTAACAAAATTGTAGAGGAGCTGCTTGAGCTTATTAATATGCCTCAGCACCGTAGAAAATACCCTCAACAGCTTTCTGGTGGCCAATCCCAACGTGTAGCACTAGCACGCTCTCTTGCTTATAAGCCAGAAGCAGTTCTCTTTGACGAACCTTTTAG
>CAZHXL010000153.1:0-1323 GCA_964536575.1 uncultured Clostridia bacterium
GCAAACCGTCCTGATAGTAGAGAGTTTTTTGGTCGTGGGGGACTTTTCCTTTTTAATCAAAATTTCTGTATTAGTGGGGATTTTTTCCAAGGTGCAGCTAATTTCAAACCTGTTGACTGGCGTATTCACGCTACGGTAGTTTTTAATGTAAACTATGCACATGCTCGTGAAAATGTTGTCCTAAGAATAGATCCTCGACGTGGAAACACTCGCCGTGATGGTATTATTGCTTTGCAAGAAGCATATGGTGAATATCGTTTAGGTGACACAACTAAAATCTTCCCATTCCTTCGTGGTAAAGGTAGTAAGGGGGGCTATAGCCCATTCTATGATACTACTTCAATTCGTGCTGGCGTCCAGCTTTTCAATAGTGATTTTCGAGGTTTTGTCTTTAATGATACTAACCTTGGGGTAAGATTATTTGGTAACTTTGCTTCAAACCGTTACCAATATAATGTTGCTTACTTTGATATGTTGGAAAAAGATACAAATAGTGGTTTAAATACTCTTAGCTCTCGTGCTCAAAGAGTCTTTATTGCTAATCTTTATCGCCAAGACACAATTAAAAAGGGTTACACTATAGAGTTTAACTATCATTATAACCGTGATGATGGTCAAGCACAGTTTGTTGACAGAAATGGTTTTCCACAACGTCCAGCAGTGTTTGGCACTGTAGTCCCACATAAACTACGAACACATTACTTTGGATTTAACACAGATGGACACTTTGGAGAGAGGCTACCTAAAATTTTATGGTTAAATAAGATTGGTGGAGGCTTGAACCTAAGTACCGCTTTTTATCAAGTTCTCGGTACAGATGACTTTAATGGCTTAGCAGGTCGTAAAGTAGATGTTAATGCTCAACTTGTAGCTGCTGAATTATCTGTTGATCGTGACTGGAAGCGTTTTCGTACTTCTTTCCTTTATTCCTCTGGCGACAACAACCCTACAGACGGAACTGCTAGAGGTTTTGATCATATTCTAGATTGTAATAATTTTGCTGGTGGGGACTTTAGTTTCTTTAATCAAGTAGGTATTCCTTTCTTAAACACTACTACTCAAATTTCTAACCCCCATAGCTTGATCCCAGATCTTCGTTCTAACAAAATTCACGGTCAAGCAAACCACGTAAATCCAGGTTTGTTCCTCTATAATGTAGGTGCAGATCTTGATATTACTCAAAAATTACGTGTTATCAGTAATGTTAATTTCATAAGCTTTGCTGCTACACAACCTTTAGTACTAGGTGCATTTCAACCACAAATTGAAAAAAACTTAGGGGTTGATTTTAGTACTGGCATAAAATACCGTCCAATACTTACT
>CAZHXL010000153.1:1333-2592 GCA_964536575.1 uncultured Clostridia bacterium
AGCATTCCGTCCAGGTGCAGGCTTTACTTCAATTTTTGATCAAAATTGTAAACCAGCAGGCCCACTAGAATGTGGTAAGGAAACAGGTAACAAGACACTATTTAACCTCTTTGCTACGGTGAAGATAAACTATTAATCCTCTGGACTAAGTGTCCGGTAATTTTTAAGGAAGATGAGGAAAAATATGGCTCAGCAAACTAGTAATAATCGCATCAAAATGGTGTGTATTGCTGTGATTGCTTGGGTCGCCATTGTGACCACCTTCAGCTCCGGCCCGGGTGTTGCTGACACAAATAGCAGTCTTCAACAAGACAAGGCTGCTACTAAGACAGAACCCCAGTACAAAAAACGAGGTAAAATTCGTACGGAAGATCCTAAGGCTAAAGGGTGTCTATCCTGTCACGAAGGCTCAGAGTCAATGCACCAAGAAACCTCAGACCATAATCTAGGTATTGGTTGTGTTGATTGTCACGGCGGCGACGCAAACCTTGAAATCACCGCAGGTGATACGAAAGGCTCAGCTAGTTATAATCAAATTAAAGATAAAGCTCACGTTCAGCCACGTTTTCCAGAAGCTTGGGGTAAGAGTACGCCACAAAAAGATAGTGACTCTTCTCGTAACCCTGAGAGAACAAATTCGCTGCTTAACCGTGAGAGTGCAGAGTTTATTCGTTTTATAAACCCAGGCGACTTGCGTGTTGCATCAATTGCTTGTGGTACTTCTGATTGTCATCCTCAAGAAGTTTATGCCTCTAAGAAAAGTATGATGACTCATGGTGGCATGCTTTGGGGAGCAGCTCTTTATAACAATGGTGCGGTACCATTTAAGTCTACCCGTTATGGTGAAAGCTATAGTCCTGATGGTCGTCCACAACGTATTCAGACTATGCCTGCTCCAACAGCCGAAGAAACTAAGGAAAAAGGTGTTCTACCCTTCCTTAATCCTTTACCACGTTATGAGATTTCTCAACCTGGTAACGTACTTCGTGCTTTTGAACGTGGTAGTTTGTTTGTTGGTTTACCAACAGATATAGGTAGCCCAGATCCATTAGAAGATCCAGGCAAACCCAATATTAAACTCTCTGATCGTGGTTTTGGTACAAAACTACGTACAGACCCAACTTACCAAGGTCTGCAAAAGACCCGTTTACTTGACCCACTACTTTCTTTCTTGGGTACAAATGATAATCCAGGAGACTTTCGTAGTGCTGGTTGTACTGCTTGTCACGTAGTTTATGCTAATGACCGTGATCCAATTC
>CAZHXL010000153.1:2602-8137 GCA_964536575.1 uncultured Clostridia bacterium
TCCAATTCATTCTGCTGGTTTTGCCAAGTTTGGTAATATGGGACAAACTTCTACAGAAGATCCTACTGTTGCTAAGAATGAATCTGGTCACCCAGTTAAGCACGCCATGACTAATGGTATTCCATCTAGCCAATGTATGATTTGCCATATCCACCCAGGTGGTAATATGGTACTAGGCTACTATGGTATGACTTGGTGGGATAACGAAACAGATGGCGAACATATGTACCCTAAATCCCAAAATCTCAGCATAGAACAAATAGAAGCTATTCGTGATCGTAACCCAGAAGGTGCTGCTGTTCGAGGTCTTTGGGGACAGGATCCTCAGTTTTTATCTGAGCTATGGAAAGAAGTTAATCCTAAGTTGAAACATACTCAGTTTGCGGATTTCCACGGACATGGTTGGGTATTTAGAACCGTTTATAAACAGGATTCAAAAGGTAACTTATTAGACGAAAAAGGCGAAAAAGTTGACTTTAATGATCCTGAGAAATTTAAAAAAGTTGTACAAATGCGAGACATCCATTTAGACAAAGGCATGCATTGCGTAGATTGCCACTTCCGTAATGATTCACACGGTAATGGTAACCTCTATGATGAAGGGCGTGCAGCTATTGAATTAGATTGTATTGATTGTCACGGTACTATTTACTCAAAAGCTAACCTACGTACTTCTGGCCCTGCTGCCGGTCAAGGACGTTTCAATGGTAAAGTCATTGATAAGAAAGATGGCTTTAACATGGCAAGTGTTCGTACCCCATTTGGTAAGAGACTCTTTGAAGTTGATAAAGCTACAGGAGATGTTTACCAAAACTCTATGGTAACTAAAGATTTGCGTTGGAGAGTAATGCAAACTATTGATACCATTGATCCTACTCATAAAGATTATGATGCAGAATCAGCAATGGCTAAAACCTATACTCGTTCTGGCAGTTGGGGCGCGTTACCTGCTAAACCAGAAGATGAAGCTAAGACACTAGCTCACTCTAACAGTAAAATGACTTGTTATTCTTGTCATACTGCTTGGACAACTAGCTGTTTTGGTTGCCATTTACCAATGGAAGCTAATAAGCAAAAACCATTGCTCCATTATGAAGATCAAGCCAAAGGTAAGACTGATAGTAGAGCTAACTTCCGTAACTTCACAAACTATAACTATCAAACACTAAGAGATGATATTTTCTTCCTAGGTCTAGATAGTACTGTTAGTGGTAATCGTATTGCTCCAGTTCGTTCTACTTGTGCAGTATTAGTAGGCTCTCAAAATGCTTTACGTAACTGGATTTATAGTCAACAACAGACCATTTCAGGAGAAGGATTTTCTGGTCAAGCTTTCTCTACCTTTGTACCTCATACAGTTCGTACTGAAGAGACTAAGAAGTGTAGTGAATGTCATATCTCTGATAAGAATGACAATAATGCTTGGTTAGGCCAAGTCTATTTACAAGGTACAAACTTTGTAAACTTTATGTATCGTTTTGTCTATGTAGCAACAGGCCATCATGGTTTTGAAGCTATTGCAGTAACTGAACGTCAGGAACCTCAAGCTGTAATTGGCAGTAAGCTCCATGAACTAGCTTATCCAGAAGAGTTTAGTAAATTAAAGAAGAGCGAACATGGAGGATTTGACAATCCTAAGACTGATGTATATGAACACCGTGCTAATGGTTCAGAGATTCAGAGCTTACAACTACGTGGCGAATATCTCTATACTGCTAATGGTACAGGTGGATTCCGTGTATATGATGTTAACGCTATTGACATTAAAGATTTCTCTGAAAGATTTATTACTGCTCCAGTATCACCACTTGGTCAGAGATTCTATGTTCGTAGTAAGAATGCAACTTCAATTGTTTCTCCAACTACACTTGGTGTTGACCCAACACGTAAACGCTTCCCAGAGAACGAAGAAGGCCCAATTCACTTAATGTATGCTTTCCTCTATGGTACTGACTCAGAAGAAGGCTTTGTTATTATTGGCCCAGTCGGAACTCTCTTAGATGGTGAAACCCGTAATAACTTTATTGATAAAGGTAAAAAGGTTTTCAACCCAGATGGTAAATTAAAGGGTGCTACAAACGTTACTATTGCTGGTACATATGCTTATGTATCAACAGAACACGGTTTAGTAGTCATCGATATCAATGATCCAACTAACCCACAAATCACTGCTGAGTTAGGCGATGCTGATGGAATTCATCATCCACATGATGTAGCAGTACAATTCCGTTATGCTTTCGTTACTGATAAAGATGGTTTGAAGGTTCTTAATGTTTCTAACCTAGCTAAACCTAAAGTTGTGAAGGATAAGCAAAAGAATTATGTAACAATTCCTCTTGCTGATGCTCATAAACTATACCTTGCTCGTACATATGCTTATGTTGCCGCAGGTAAAGACGGTCTAGCTATTATTGATATAACCAAACCAGAAGAACCTGTGCTTGACGAAATGTATAATGAGCATGGCGAAATCAATGATACACATGATGTTAAAGTAGGTATGGTTGCTAATACTGCTTTTGCTTACTTAGCTGATGGTCATCATGGTTTGCGGGTTGTTCAATTAATTGGCCCAGACGAAAACCCAGATGTTTATGGTTGGAGTCCAAAACCAAGGCCAAAACTTATTGCTACTTATCATACAGAAGGTGAAGCATTAGCTATTTCTAAAGGTCTCGATCGTGACCGTGGCGTTGATGAAAGTGGTAACCAACTTTCAGTATTTAACCGTCGTGGTGCTGGCCCATTCAATATGGAGCTAATGAAGAGAGTCCAAACAAAAGTTAATGACGATCCAGCTAAGAATGGCAAACCAAAACCATTCAAACGTCCAGATGCTAAAGCTGCTATTAATACAGAAGATAATAATGATCCAAATAAAACTAGCTCAACTGCTCCAGCAGTAGGCTTTGCAATTATCTTTCTCCCATTAGCAGTAATGCTTTCACGTCAAAGACGTCGCAAGTAGTTAGACTTAAGTAGTTTCAAAGTAGTTAGGGGTTCTGAAAATTTTTCAGAACCCTTTATTATTTTGTTTAACCAGTTTATATTCTTGGCAAGTGCTGATGTTATTTTAGGTTAGTTGCGTGTTAGAATCACAGCTTGCAAATAACCAGCTAGGTGATTATCTAGATATATATACATGGGATCTACTACACTAAATTATTGATTATAAAGAAGGGCAGACACATAGGTCTGCAACCCTAATGCCTGAATATGAGAGTAGCCCCTAGATAAATCAATAGGCACTTAAATTAGTTTATATTTATAGACATGGAGTAATGATTATGTTTGATGAGTTTAAACACCAACTTCCAGACATTGACGAACAAGAGACTCAAGAATGGTTAGATGCTCTTGAACAAGTAGTTTTAACGGAGGGGGTTGAGCGTGCTAAGTTTTTAATGCGTAAAGTGTTGAAAAAAGCTCGCTTAATGCAAGTAGGACTACCTCCATTAGTACAAACACCTTATATTAATACTATTTCACCTGAGCATGAGGAACCATTTCCTGGTGATGAAAAGATGGAATTGCGCATTCGTAGAATGATTCGATGGAATGCGGCTGTAATGGTACTACGTGCTAATAAGAATTTTCCTGGTATTGGTGGCCATCTTTCTACTTATGCTTCTTCAGCAAGCTTATATGAAGTAGGGTTTAATCATTTTTTTAGAGGAAAAGATGATGGCTCATCAGGAGATCAAATTTTTTATCAAGGTCATGCTGCACCAGGAATCTATGGTCGTGCTTTTCTAGAAGGTCGTTTGACAGAAGATTACCTAGAAAATTTCCGACGTGAAGTTGGTGGACGTGGACTTTCTTCGTACCCTCACCCAAGGCTAATGCCAGAATTCTGGGAATTTCCTACTGTATCAATGGGGCTAGGGCCAATCAATGCTATTTATCAAGCAAGGTTTAATCGTTATTTACATGCTCGTGGAATAAAAGATACTTCTAATTCAAAAGTTTGGGCATTTCTTGGTGATGGTGAAACAGATGAGCCAGAAGCACTAGGAGCCTTGTCTGTTGCCAATCGCGAAGGTTTAGACAATCTGGTTTTTGTGGTTAATTGTAACCTACAACGCTTAGATGGCCCAGTACGAGGTAATGGTAAGATTATTCAAGAACTAGAAGCCGTTTTTCTTGGTGCAGGTTGGAAAGTAATAAAAGTTATTTGGGGACGTGAATGGGACGATTTATTAGCTAGGGATGTGGATAGTTTGTTACTACATCAAATGAATGAGACTCTAGATGGGCAATTCCAAAAGTATATTGTGGAGTCAGGTGCATATCTTCGGCAGCACTTTTTTGGCGTAGATGAACGTTTACTCAAATTAGTTGAACACCTAAAAGACGAAGAACTAATTAAACTACGTAGGGGAGGGCATGACTACCGTAAGCTATATGCTGCCTATCATATGGCCGTCAACCATAAGGGTTCCCCAACTGTTATTTTAGCTAAGACGGTAAAAGGGTGGACATTAGGTGAAAGCACTGAGTCTAGAAACAGTACTCACCAAATAAAGAAGCTAAGCGAAACAGACCTACGTAAATTCCGAGATCGTTTAGAGCTACCAATTCCTGATAGCAAGCTAAAAACTCTTCCACCTTTTTATCATCCTGGGCGAAATAGTGAAGAAGTCCAATACTTAATGGAGCGGCGACGGCAACTTAACGGTAGCATACCAAAACGAGTAGTGCGCTCTAGCGCGCTTGTTTTGCCTAAGGCTGCTGTTTATAAAGAATTTTATCAGGAAGTTAAGCAGGAAGTTTCGACTACTACAGTCTTTGTTCGTATATTACGTAAGCTCCTAGATGATCCACAAATAGGTAAACGAGTAGTTCCAATTATTCCAGATGAAGCTCGTACCTTTGGTATGGACTTTTTATTTAAGAAAATAGGAATATATGCTGCTTTAGGCCAACGTTATGAGCCAGTAGATTCTGATATGTTACTTAGTTATAACGAAATGAAAGATGGACAGCTTTTAGAAGAGGGTATTACTGAAGCTGGTTCAGTAGCTTCATTTACTGCCGCAGGTACCGCTTATGCTACACATGGCGAAAACATGATTGCTTTCTATATGTTCTACTCAATGTTTGGTTTTCAGCGTACTGGTGATGGTATTTGGGCTTTTGCTGATATGCGTGGAAGAGGCTTTCTAATTGGGGGCACAGCCGGACGAACTACTTTAATGGGCGAAGGCTTGCAGCATGATGATGGCCATAGTCATATTCTTGCTTCAGTAGTCCCTAATATTTGTACTTATGATCCAGCTTTTCATTATGAATTGACTGTGATTGTAAAAGAAGGGTTGAGGCGAATGTATGAAAATCAAGAAGATATTTTCTATTACATCACTACTTATAATGAAAACTATGCAATGCCGCCAATGCCAGAAGGTGTAGAAGAAGGCATTATTAAAGGAATTTACTTGTTTAGGAAAGGTGATGCTAATAAAAAGACTCGCGTTCAGCTTTTTGGTAGTGGGACTTTACTTAGAGAAGTATTAAAAGCAGCAGATATTTTAGCTG
>CAZHXL010000153.1:8147-12666 GCA_964536575.1 uncultured Clostridia bacterium
GCTGCACCACATGTATTGGCAATTCTGGACCATTACCAACGGCGATCAGCGCTGCCATTAAGCAACACGATATTGCAGCAGATGTTTGGAGTGTAACAAGTTATTTGGAGCTAAGAAGAGAGGCACAAAATACTCAGTTGTGGAACGAAGAAAATCAAGGCGATCGTAAACCTTATATTACTCAAGTCCTAGAAAATACTACAGCACCAATCATAGCAGTAACAGATTATATAAAGGCTCTACCAGATATGATTGTTCAGTGGGTGCCTAATAAATACCGTAGTTTAGGTACAGATGGGTTTGGGTTAAGTGATACTAGAGAGTCTTTACGCTCGCACTTCCGAGTGGATGCAAACTCAATTGTAAAAGCTGCATTATCTGTTTTGGGACAAACTCGGCGACAGGCTGCTGAAATGTAGAGATCAGTTAATTTAGAGGTCGTGATTTTTGTTAGGTTTTGATCTTTTGTGAGTAGTTTTTAAGAAGTTTATTAATTAGGGAGAAAAATCATTTATGAATGCTTTGGAGCTTTGGAAACGCTATCAAGAATATTTGTGTGTATGTTCTTCTGTAGGTATTACCCTTGATATTAGTAGAATGAAGTTTTCAGATACATTTTTTGCTGAAATGGCTGATAAAGTGAATTTTGCTTTTGAGCAAATGGACAGTCTTGAGAGAGGTGATATAGTAAACCCTGATGAAGGTCGTATGGTAGGGCATTATTGGCTACGTGACGCAAGCCTTGCTCCTAGTGCAGAGTTAAAAGTTGAAATTGAAAACACAGTTACTAGTATTAAAGATTTTGCTGCACGAGTACATAATGGAGAGGTAAAAACAGAAAAAGGCGGTTTATTTAAAAATATTTTAGTGGTAGGTATTGGTGGTTCTGCTTTAGGGCCTCAATTTGTTGCTAATGCTTTAACTACTACTTTAGATAAAACCAAAGTGTTTTTCTTTGATAATACTGATCCAGATGGTATGGATAAGGTATTTGCTAAGATTGGCGCAGGGCTTAGCGAGACTTTAACAATAGTTATTTCTAAGTCTGGTGGAACAAAAGAAACCCGTAATGGGATGTTAGAAGCAAAAGAGGTTTATACAAAGGCAAATCTCAATTTTGCAAAACATGCTGTAGCAGTAACTCAAAATGGTAGTGAACTTTATAAAGTGGCTATTGGCGATGGTTGGATTACTACTTTCCCAATGTGGGATTGGGTAGGTGGCCGCACCTCTGAACTTTCTGCTGTAGGGTTATTACCAGCCGCTTTGCAAGGCTTTGATATTGAT
Source organism: uncultured Clostridia bacterium (assembly GCA_964536575.1). Lineage (GTDB taxonomy): Bacteria > Acidobacteriota > Blastocatellia > Chloracidobacteriales > JADJPF01 > JADJPF01. The sequence continues at coordinate 9,435 of CAZHXL010000153.1, forward strand.
AGTATGCTTGCTGGAGCACAGGAAGTAGATGTTGTAACCAGAGTTAAAGATATAGGCAAAAATCCTTCAGCTTTAATGGCTTTGATGTGGTATCACGCAGGTGGTGGGCGTGGGAAAAAAGATATGGTGATTTTGCCATATAAAGACCGTCTAGAATTAATTAGCCGTTACTTGCAGCAATTAGTTATGGAATCTTTAGGAAAGCAAGATGATCTTGCTGGAAATGTGGTTAATCAAGGTATTGCAGTTTATGGTAACAAAGGTTCAACAGATCAACATGCTTATGTACAACAATTAAGAGAAGGCGTAAATAACTTTTTTGTTACTTTTATTGAAGTATTAAAAGATCGTAAAGGCGAATCCATTGAGGTTGATGAAGGTGTGACTACCGGAGATTACCTAAGTGGGTTTTTACAGGGCACTCGTAAAGCATTGTTTGAAAATGATCGCGAGTCAATAACAATAACTGTAGAAACCGTCGATGCTCGCACAATTGGAAAGCTATTAGCTCTTTATGAAAGAGCAGTTGGGTTTTATGGGTTTTTAGTTGGGATCAACGCTTACCATCAACCAGGTGTAGAAGCTGGCAAAAAGGCCGCAGGAGCAGTTATTACAGTACAAAATAAAGTACTTTCATACTTAAAAGCTAATCAAGGAAAAGCTTTTAGTTTAAATGAGATTGTTACTGCTATTGGTTCAGCCGAAGAAGTTGAGACTGCTTTCAAGGTCTTAGAACATGTTGCTGCTAATGAACACCACAAAGTAAGACGTGAAGCAGGAGATACACCTTTTAATGCAAAATACTCTATTAATTAAATCTTAAATAAGAGTACTAGAGCAAAAGAGAAAGTAATAAGGCGGGGTATAATAGCCCCGCCATTAATTTTGCTAGTTTCTTTTACCAGCAACATCAAGCAAGGTTATAGCAAACCCTGCTGGGCTGGAAGGATCTGCTGTACTGGTTACCACAATAGCTTTAGCTGTGACAACCGTATCAGTTTTGGTTCCACGAATGACAAATGTTAGGTCAGAGCCGTCTGGAGCTAGGCCAGGAGCTTCAAAAGCAACGCTAATGTTAGCACCCTTCTCACGGTAGGAAAGCTGTAAGGAGCCTGTTGGAACAGTGGCTGCGCCTTTACCACCAGCCTTAAAAGAAAAAGGAATAGGTAATGCACCCATTGGGCTTTGAATTGTGAATGTCCAGCCACCTTTTAATGGTTTTTGGGCATATGATGGGACTACACTAAATGCTAATACAAATAGAGCTATAAAAAATGTACGGAAAAAAATCTTTTTCATTGTTATCTCCTAAATTATTTTAGATAAAGAGGTGTAGGCGAGGATCGCCGTGTGTCAGACAATTTTAAAACGACTAATCAGGATGTCAACACTTTATTTAATAATAAATGCGTTAATTTTCCAAGTCTTTACTTAGACTCAATCAATATAAGTCTTAAACTCGGTAAATCACCATTGTTGGCCAATAGACCAAATTTTTTCTATTATCGGAAATTAACCAAGATTTTTTGTCTTGACATTTGATTAACAAAAAAGTACAAGCACATTATAATCATTAATTGCCAATAGTCACCTAACAGATAGAGGAATAAAAGGTCAAAAATAAATGAAACAATGTCCTAAGTGTAATGCACAATATAGCAATGATCAGGCTATTTGTCCTATAGATGCAGGGGTTTTAGTAGATTCTAATACAAAAGATAATCAAGTGAGTGTAGATCCAATGATTGGACGGTTGATTGCTGACAAATATCAGGTTGAAAAATTATTAGGCAGAGGTGGGATGGGGGCTGTTTATGAAGGACAGCATTTGCTCTTAGATCGTAGGGTAGCTATTAAAGTCCTACAACAAAACATGGCAAATGACGAACAAGCAGCTAGTCGCTTTATTCGTGAAGCAAAAGCTTCTGCCAGAATAGAACACCCTAATGCAGTGACAATTTATGATTTTGGCGTTTTACAAGAAGGTAGTGCTTATTTAGTAATGGAATTTATTCGTGGGCTTTCTTTACGTCAAGTGCTAGTAAAAAAAGAACCAATAAAAGCTGAACAAATAGTTGATTGGATGGTACAAGTTTGTAGTGTTGTGGAAGCAGCCCATCAACAGGGAATTATTCACCGAGACTTAAAGCCAGAAAATGTAATGCTAAAAGAATCTCCTGATGGGTCTGTAGCGGTCAAAGTAGTAGACTTTGGGCTGGCAAAACTGACTTCTGAAATAGGCACAGACAAAGCAAGCACTCATTTAACTAGACCAGGAGAAATGCTAGGTACTCCTCATTATATGGCACCAGAATATTACGAAGGAGAAGCTATAGATAAACGCGCAGATATTTATGCTATAGGCATTATGATGTATGAGCTATTTTGTGGAGATACACCTTTTACTGGGACAGTACAAAGCATTATCGGAGGACATCTTTTTAAGAATCCATTGCCAATTATTAAAGCTAACCCTTCTATACACCCTATTTTAGATGAAATAGTACAAAAAGCACTTAAGAAAAATCGTGATGAAAGGATTGCTTCAGCAACAGAACTAGCACAACAGCTAAAAAATGCAAAAGAATTTTTCTTACAAAAAAATACTTTAACTCTAAACTCACTAACAGGAAGCTTGTCTGCTGGAGATACCAAGAATATTGAACAAGGTATAAGTATTATTTCCTCCCAAGAAAATGTTGAACGTAGTACAGGTATTCAAAATGAAGGAGAGCAACTAAAGACAGAAAAAGTAGTTCCAAATTCTAGACCAACTGTTAGGGTCTCAAATATAGAAGAGGTTTTACCTGGTAAGCCTACTCAGCAAGTGGCTTTTGGGACATTACAAGTAGATCAAGGATTTATTAATGATCTCAAAGGAATAGAATTAAACAAGGAAAAGTCTTCAGAAGTAGAAAATAATATTAAAAGCTTAAACCCCAACACAGACTCAAGTTCTTTTACTTCTGCACCAACTAAACCACAACCTCAGAGAGTAGTACCGATAATACCGCCTCCCCCTACAGCTATTTCTCCTAGCCCTATGGTTGCTCCTACGCCAGTAACACCACGAAATAATATACCTGATACAATGCCATCTACAAGACCTGTAGCTAGCATTAATTCAAGGGCTACTAGACCAAACCCACCTCCTAATCAACCTGCTCTACCTACTAGCGAAATAGTAGAGGAATATGAAAACTTTTCAGATGTAATTGAAGCAATAAAAGGA
>CAZHXL010000153.1:12676-14927 GCA_964536575.1 uncultured Clostridia bacterium
CTTAGCAGTTATGGTGACTTTGCTAGTTATTTATCGCTTAGAGTCTATTTAGCTGTTATTATTTCATTTTGGTGACTCCTTTTTGGTGGTTGGTAAATAAAATTATCAATCATCAAATTTTTTTCTTGATTTTCAATAGTGTCTTATATACACTATTAATTGTGTGAATAGTACACTATCTAAAAATGAGGTAAGACCAATGCAAGCATTTGTTGCAATAACAATAGGTAATTCACAAGCCCGCGCCGCAGTATATGAAAATGGGCAAGTCCAATTAGTCCCTTTAGAAGAGGGCGAACACTCAATGCCTAGTGCAGTATTGCTACATCGATTAAGAGAAGTAGGCAAGTATGCATATCTTTATTCTGGAACAGATCCAAATTTGTTAGTGATGAATATCAATCGGCTTTTAGGGCGTAAGTATTCTGAAATACAAGCAGATCTACCAAATTTATCTTTTAGCGTAGAAAATGAAAGCAACCGCATTCGCCTAATTGACTGGATAGGAAGCACTTACTCACCAATTGAGCTTTACGCAATGGTGCTAAGGAAATTGCACCAGGCTACAGAACGGTACTTAAAACGCCCTGTTACCCAAGCTGTTATTGCTGTACAGGGGAGTTTCGATGACTTTCAACGTCGTAGTGTGCGCAAAGCAGCAGAAAGTGTTTTCCAACAAGTAAAGCTAATTAATGAACCTACTGCTGCCGTCCTAGCAATGGGCAATACACACCAAATTCTTACAGGCCAACAAGTTATGACTGTTGATCTAGGTGCAGGAAAATGTGAAGTAGCCGTAGTAAGTAACTCTAATAGCAAACTCAGAATAAAAGCTATTACAGGAGATACCCACTTAGGTAGTAATGATATTAATTATTTGATTTTTAACTACCTAGCTAGAAAGTTTGAGCAAAATTACCAGCAACCTTTAATTGGTGATTCTGTAATGGCTCAACATGAAATTTTAATGGCAATAGAGCAAGCAAAACAGGAGCTGGAGGCTAGTAATAGTGCTGAAGTTAATGTTCCATTTGTAAATTTTGACAAGTTTGGTCAAGCTTTACACCTGCAAGCTACTATTACATCTCAGCAAGTAAAAGAACTTGCCCAAGGGCTATTAACTAGGATTAAACGTTTGATTAATGGTTGTTTATTAGAAGCTGATAGACCTAGGTTAGATCAAGTTTTTCTGCTTGGTGGCGGTACTAAGTTACCTAGTGTTATAGAACTAGTAGGAAATACAGTTAGACAACGCCCAGTAAGAGCAAAAAACCGTGATGAGCTAGCAGTTATTGGAGCAGCACTTTATGGAGCTAACTTGCTTGGACTAGCCGAGGTAATGGAAATAGAGGATGTGACAACACATTCTTTAGGAATTACTACCTATACTGGTACTATGGGGTTTGTACTAAAACGCCAAGCTATAGTCCCAGCACTAAATACTAAAAGGTTTCTTACTGCACAAAACAATCAACCTGCTGTACGTATCGAAATCCGCGAAGGCGAAGAACGAGAAGCCAACAGCAATAAATTGATAGGCCAATTTGACCTACCACTAACAGCTAATTTACCACGTAATTCTCCCATAGATGTAACTATTGGTAAAGATGACGATGGGATTATCCTAGTACGTGCGCAAGATTGTGCTAGTGGACGGGCTAGAGAAATTAGCATTAATTATGATTTATAAATTTAATAAATTTAGGGTTTTTTAAGAAAGGAGTAGTTATGGCTAGACCAATTATGCCAGAGAAATTTTATAGGTTTCAACCTTCAGAACAATTGATTAGTAAAAAAGTAGTGATTATTTGTGATTTGATTAATGACCTTGTAGGTTTACCAGATGGGCCAAAAGAACATGATTGTGCTATTCGTATTGATCCTAAAATGGTAGCTACTAATGGTGGTGTTTGGCAATGGTTAGCTGATTTAGTGACTTTAGGAGAGGCGGCAGCCGAAAATGTGTTAACTATTTGGCGTGCTGATAGTCATTCAGCCGAAAATGTTGATCATTATCCTCACTTAAAAGCTTTTAACCCACATGCAATTGAAGGACATACTGGTTGGGATTGGTCAGGAGAATTACAGCCCTATGTTGCTTGTGGAAATTCACGAGAATATCGTGCAAACCAATCAATTATGTTACTGCCAGAAGGTAGCAACCCTTCTCCAGTTTTAGATTGGATTAATGACCATACAAATAATGCTCCCTATGAACAAGTAGAAGTGTTTTTAGCAGGCGTTTGGACAG
>CAZHXL010000154.1:0-8229 GCA_964536575.1 uncultured Clostridia bacterium
GTCTTTTAGCTTTACAAATAACGTAGTTACTTTTCAGTAACTTAGTCCGGTCAACTGGGCTTGCTACTCTCATAACAAGCCTACCCATTTATGGGTAGGTAGTTGACTATGTTACCTAATCTATATTTATGATTAAAATAATGTATTAAAACATCATCATCAATATAAACTATATTTGCTTTAACTGGCAAAAAAACTCTACTTTTGGTAACTAGATTTTATTTCTTAGCACTTAAAAGATTATTGCCTTTTTGTAATACTCCAATATAGCTATAAACCCCATTAAATAACGACTGGGCAATATGCTGGCGAAACTCTTTAGTTTGAAGTAGTTTAGCTTGCTCAGGGTTGTTAACAAAAGAAATTTCTGACAACACACTTGGCATATTTGCTCCAATTAATACGATAAATGGAGCTTTTTTTACACCACGATCTACTCCTGCTGCTTGGTTAATTTTGCCAAGCCCTTTTACTAAATTGCCCTGCACTAATTGAGCAAACCCTTGAGATTCTAATACTTTATCTTCTAAAACTATTTTCTGTAACAAAGACTGTAAATCGCGTGCATTACGAGTGGTTGAAGAGTTCTCTCTTGCTGCTACCTCTAGTTCTTCTTTACTTGCCTTAATACTTAAATAATAAGTTTCTATTCCACTAGCATCTAGTGTTTGTCCAGAATTAGCATGTATTGAAAGAAAGAGATCTGCGCCTTGTGCGTTAGCAATAGCGGTTCGTTCTTCTAGCGGAACAAAATTGTCTTTATTTCTTGTCATCACTACATCAATTTCTGGGAGTTGTTGCTTAATTATCTCGCGTAAGCGCAGTGCTATATCTAAAACCAAGTCTTTTTCTTGTAAGCCATTAGGCCCTAAAGCACCTACATCATGACCACCATGACCAGCATCAATTACAACTCGCTTTACCTTTAAGCCTAAAGCGCGCATTAAAGAAAGTCTGTTTTCGTTTTGTTTGTGTATTAAATTATCTAATTCAGTTAATGAATTATTTGTTGGTATGCTGCTTATAAGAGGTTTATTTGTAGTGTTTAAGTTTTCGCCATCTTTACCACGTAGGTCAATCATTAAGCGATCAGGGTTATTAATAGTAAAAATTGCGTAATCGCGAATTTTATCAAACCTTAAGTTAAAACGTACCCCTTTGTTTGACTCTTCAAAATAAAGCCCCTTTAATAACCCTTCAGTATCTATGCCTAAGTCCTGTCCTAAAAGCTTAGGCAACATTTTAGCTTCATGAACTTGTAGGACTAAAGAACTACTACTCATTAAAGTTTTTTCGTAAGTTACTGGTGCAGAAAGGTCTATTACAATACGGGCATAATCTGGGCCAGTAAAACTACGAATGCTAGTTATTTGTCTTTCTAAAAAGCCTTCAAGCTCTATTAAATCTGGGAATGTTAGAGATTCTGTTAAACGAGCGATATTTGCTCTAGCCTCCCTAGCACTAAGTGAGTTAGGGAAATATTTAATTACTTCTGAATATGCAGAAATAGCATTTTCAGGATCAAAAGGAGGTTGTTCTAAGACCTTTGCTAGTCGAATTAAAGCACGCGCTCGATGTGGGCTACTAGGATAAACGCTAGCAATTTTTCGGTAATAATCAACTGCATTATAGTAATAGCGAGACTTACGCAAGTAGGAAGCAATTTCTTCAGAAAGTTCTGCCATTGCCATTAGTGCTTCATCTGCATAAATATGTTCTTGATCAACATCTACAACTTGGCGATAAAGCTCTATTATTGCTAAGTACTCTTGTTCTATCCTCTCAGAGCGTGGGCGAGAATGTAGTTTATTACTAGCAATATCGGCTTGTTTAATTAATTTTCTAGCCAAAGATGCACTATCATCATTTTGTTGTGCTTCAAAACTAGGGCTACCACTAACGCTTAAAAGTAGCACTATAATTGTAAAAAAAATGATAAACCTGTAACGTGACTTAAACACCTAACAGCTACCTCCTAATACTAGCTTCTTAATGAAAAACCTATATTATATATTATAGACAGTAAAAAAACGTAGGAACAGGCTTATATGTCTATCCTTTTTATCTTACTTCTACATCGATCTAATACTATGTTTTTTCTATTTCAAAACCGTATAATTTAGTGGGATAACGAAATTTTAGGTACTCAAGAGATTTAATGTCAAGGTTATCAATAGCTTGAACTTTTAGCTTTCCTTAGCCTAAGCAGTAACAAGCACTTGCAAGAAGAGGAAAAAATTCTAATTCTCAAAAAAGCAGATCATTATGCGATCAAACTTCTAGTAATCTATTAAGTAGCAAGGGTTAACTTATTGAAAATATTTATTAATAAACTTTTTTACAATACATATTGTTTAGCCCAATAATTAATCCTATAATAGCACCTATAAAACTAAAAAATATAATTGGTACTAAAAAAATATCAAAAGTAGAGTAATAACCGCAGCTCCACATCGAAAAATCTTCAGTTTGGCTAGCCTCCCCAGGAAAATAATAGTAATCAGTATTTAAAGCCCCTTGTTGATCAAACCAAAACAATAATATTGAAGCAATGAAAACAATAACTAAAACTCGTCTTGTAGCTTTCATAGTTCCTGAATCAAAATTTTGCCATGCAAAGTTTCTTAATGAGTTTGCCAGCAGTGTTAGATCTATTTTCCAGTTAACTATAAATACATCTTTATCAGACTTAGTTATTGTCAATTTTTTGCATCTAGCACAAAGATCTTTTTCTGGATCAAAATAATCTGATTGGTGGCAAATTTCGCATCTTTTTGCTAAAGATTCTTTTTTAACTTTTATTGCTGGCATAATTTCCTCCAACGGCAAATCTACTGGAAACTGACACCAAAAAGGAAAAATTTGTTCCAACATTATTCTAATAATTCATTAGATCTTGATTTTCCTACTGACAAAACACCTAAATATTTGATAATCTCGTCTTACTAAGTTTTGCTAATTAAGGGAAAATAGAAATCTAAACAGCTTTTAAGCTTATTCTAAAAATTCTAAAAACAATTGTCTTTGGTAAGGCCATGAATAATTCTGAGTCTAATTTTTTCTTTGATCTAGAAAATGTGCGTTCTCTTGGTGCTAAGGAACAGCTTTTAAGCTGGGCAGAGCGTGTCTTTGGTGAACCTAGATTAGTAGGTAAATCCTTTGATGTGCGGCTTTTTAATATTACTAGTATTAGCCCTGAACAAGAGGCTCAGCTTTATAACAATTTTAAAGGTCGTGACAGTGAACTAGGAATGGGACTAGTCAATTGGCGTAAAGCTGAACTAGCTGAGGTAGTTACACTTGTACGTACAGCAGTAGCAAAACGCTATATGACTATCTCAATGACACGAACAAGAATTGATGCGATAGAAAAAATTAATCAAGCCGAGCCTAACCCTAAATTGCGTTACCCTGAAAGTAGCATCCAGCAACTACAACAAGAAGCCGATCAAGCCAATAAAGAATTAGCCTACTTGCGATCTCGTATTGCTCAACTATACGCACTAGAAAATCTACTTAAAGCTATCCATAGCGAAGGTGGTCAAGCTAATTCTCGTAATGCTGAACAATTGCTTAGGTCTTTAGGACAGAGTTGGCGAGGGCTGCTTAGAGTAAGAGCTTGGGCTGAACAATTTCGCAATGTAGCAGTACATAAAACAAACCACTTACAACTTTATAGTTTTAATCGTGATACTCAAGGTTATTTAGTCAAACTAAACCCAGCTAGCCCTCCTATTGTAATAGGCAAAAACACTACTAGGTATATGTTTCATATCTTAGAAGTAATTGATAACCTAGCCCTAGAAGTTGTCCCTATCTTGGCAAAACCTAATAAATTAAAAGAAACTGCTCAGTGGTATCCCGTAGCTACTTTACTTAGGGCAATCGTAGAGTTTTTCCATTTTTGTAATTTTGAAATACCAATTTTTTATCTTAATGTTGCAGTAGATATTGATGATCCTACTCAAATCTATCAAAAAGAAGCTGGTCACTGGCGTACAGTACAAAAGGATGAATTAACCATTTCTTCAACCTTTAAGCGTATGGCTCAAGAAGCAGCCCTTTTACTAGCCGAAGCTAATCCACTACTGGAATGTACTGGCTTAAACCAATTGGATAGATTCTTAAAATATGTATCAACAAACACTAGTAACATTGAGCAGGTAGAAGGACATAGTATCCAACCATTTACTAGTAGTGGGCTTTCTGACTTTGATCTTGACCCTGCTGGGCAAAAAATTAAGTTTCGTACAGCTTTTCCTTTAATGTCATCGCTAATTTATCAATTAGTTGGCAATAAAAACGAGTTTCAACATATTCGTAGTAGTACCCTAGGTGGGCCACTTGAAACAATTATTGGCATGGCAATGCTAGATCCAAAAGCTTTTAACCTACCTGCTAATACAGTTAATGCTTTAGATCGTTTTCATTACCTAGCGACTTTCTGGCGTGCGGTTGGTCGTCGCCGTGCAATTGCAATGTTTGGTGAAGAATATGTCCAAAAAGTCTCGCAGGGCTTACAAGCCCTAGGCCAACAAGGGCCAGAACACCCCACTTTTTTTACCATTAAAGTGGCAAGTTTTTCCATTAGTCGAGAACAAATGATAAGCTCAGTGGCTGAAGCTCCTACGCTGCAAGATGCTTTACCTGGACTGGTTATTACTGACCAAACAGGAATAATAGACCTAATCAATATTACTTGGGCACTTGCCGATGATTTTATGCTTTCTTTGCGAGAACTAAAGTCTAATGATGAACTTCCATTAGCCATTGGGAGCTTCCCTCGCATGGTGGATAGCTATCGCGGTCAGATTGTAAAACGTTTTAACAAAGAATGGCTTAATTCTATGAATTGGGTCTGGTCAATGATTCGCGGTTTGTCTCCTATGTTGTGGGATTTTTGGAGCAAAGTTGATGACGAGCAAGCTTGGGACGAGAGGATTTCTCGCACTCCAGCGATGGCAGCACTAGGAATACTTTTAAGAATGTTCTGTGATACTGCTAGGTTAATCCTACTACTTGAAGTGTCTGGCTCGGCAGTGGCTAGCGGGCTAAGGATTAACTCAGAATCTGCCAGCCAAACACTTATGTTAGGGCTAGAAAGATTTTTGTTTGGTTCTAGTATGTCTGCCACTCTAGCCGAGTCTATAGACTATTATTTTGATCCCGAAATTCAATTTGATTCTTGGTTAGCTTTTGTTAGTAGCTATAAACTTTTTCTCCAACGCTCTATCAAAGACTTAAAGCAAATGAATGCGGATGTAGAACACTGTCAGCTTTTAGAAAATATCCATAATGAGTTAGAAGACCTCTATCCAAGCGTAGTAGTAGCCAGTGCCCCACTGCCCAAACCCCCAACTAAAGAACTACCAGAAACATTCTTAATACAAACTTCTGATCCAGAAGATAACCTAAGACTAATTCAAGAAAAAGATGCTCCAGACTTCCACAAAGTCTGTTTTGAGCTACTAGGAACAACTAATCAAGACAGTGCACTTTTCCTACGTATGCTATCTATGTATCAGGATGAGCAAATGCACAAATGGATCAGCCAAGGAGCGTACTACAAAACCATCATCGAGCAATTACTATTAGACTCCCGCTATAGACGGCTAATTTACACTATCCCAAGTCGTGCTGATAGTTTTTTCCGTTTGTTAGAAAAAATGGAAACAGAAGATCGCACAAGTTATGATTCATTAGACTTGATACGCCCTCAAGTACTGGACTACTTCGAGCAATTAAATGAAGCTTACTCTGTCACAACATCAAGGTTTGCAACTTGTCCTAGGGTGTTGCCACAGGAGAGTGCTGATATATTATCAACAAGGTTTATTGAGAAAAATTCTAGCCAACCTTCTCAATATCCATTTCTATTATTTTTAGTTTGTGATCACCCAATAATTTATTTAGAGGCTTGGGATTTCGATGAAGAATATGATTTATCTCGCGCAATGGCTAGAATTCGTAGTGAAATGGAAATGATTTTAGGTAAAGATCAAATGGAAGATCCTTTTATTGAAATATTTATTTTAGCAGGAGGACAACTAGCCATTAGACCAGGACGAATTTATGTTTATGGTAGCCATCGCTCTTGTGAACCAGCTTTTCTTGAGCCAGATAAACCACTCTCACGCCTTATACTCTCTAAATTTGTTAGTAGCAAATTTGCCTTAGCCCTAAGTATTTTACGCGCTCAATTCCCAGACCAAACCTTTGTAGTACAACCATAAAGGCAATGTAAGAACAAACCTATGTGTCACTGGTGTCAAATTAAGGTATAAATATAAGAAACTAAAAATCTTAATCTTAAGTCGCACTAGCTATATTACACTAGTAATACGTAGATATAGCCTACTTAAGCTATTTTTTCGCGAATTTTTTCTGATTATTACGCAGTCGGCGAGTAACTCTATGTAAGGTAAGCAGAATAGTACCAACAATAATGGCAGGAACAGCTATTCGCAAGACTAGAAAAAGAGAACCTTTAGGAATCTTTGCTATAAGCAAAATGACTAGGATAAGCAAAACAGTTCGTACTATCCTATTATAAAGATTAGGTTTCATAAAAATTTCTATACAAATTACAATTTATTGATATTTCTTTGATGTTTCTTCATAGGTTTTTAAGCTCAACTTGTTGCGCGTTGTGGCAGGAAAGTTCCGCCGCCGTAGCAAGTTTTGCTAAAGAATAAACATGCTCTAAAGAAACATAGCTTCTTCTTCCATCTTGAATTTGCTTTAGGAAATTGTCTATATCTTTGCCAAATAAACCCGTGAATGTAGCTATTGGTAATGGGTCTGACCTATTTTGTAAATAAAGTGTCACTCGTTCATGTTTTTCTGCCACTAATTGCCCTTTTGTACCTATTACTGATAATTGGCTACTAACAGAAGGGGTTTCTAGTCCTTGCCCATCGATAAGTTGTGCTATTATGCCGTTTTCAAACCCTATTTGTGCAGTAGTAATACGACCAGCAAATTTATTTTCTTCCAAGTTAAGTAATTTTTCATTTGCAGTGATCCAACTAGCTGGGCCAGCTAATCGAATTAATCTGCTCAGCACAGCCGCATGGGTAAAAAAAGATGAGCCTGAGGTTTTATTAAAAGTCCAGTCCATATCAGTAGCTTGATGGTTACTTAAATTTGTCCAAGAAATATTTAGTATCAAATCAATTTGAGGTAATGCCGCCATTAAAGTATTAAACCAGGGCGAGAGTAGCTCAATATGCTCTACGTGTAAGATTAATTTTTTGCTTTCTGCCAAATCAATCAACTTCTTTGTATCAGCCAAAGAAATAGCTAGAGGGTAATCAACACTAACATGTTTATCTAGTTGCAAGGCAACTTCACACATTTGTGCATGAAATTGATTAAGAGAACAAATCATTATTGCATCAGCTTCGCTAATCAAGCTTTGCCAATCAGTAGTAGCTATTGCTCCAATAGGATCTGCTAGCTTTTTGGCTCGTTCTAAATGACTAGATGCAATCCCTATTACTACTGCATCTTTTCTTAGGTTTAACTCCCTTATACGAGCATTAGCAACTCTTCCTGATCCTAGAATGGCAATTCTAATCATAAGTTTTTATATTAATTTTAATTATCAAAAACCAAAACTAATACCCTTCCTAGTTATCTGTAAGCAATATTTTTTATACTTACTTGCCAAGATAATAAAGAAATCATTAACCGTCAACCAATTAAACCTATTAAGGCACAATCAAGAAAAATTTTTTACCTGTAAATTTGGTTATAGAAGTTAAAAAATAAAACTATCCGATTAAGTACTATTGTTGGATTTTTAATTCTAGATGCCTTACCTTTTGTTTAGGAAAAACTACTAGATTACTTACTAAAAAATTGACTGTTGAACAACTAGCAATAGCTAGTAGGTTTGCTAGTATAACTGGTAAATGAATTGTTCCAACAAATAGCTTCATTAAGAGTAAATTACCAATTAGAGATACCATTCCTGTTGTACTGTTAAATTTTACTAAACGAGACAATCTATTAGAAAACTGATTAGAGCTAATTGTTCGCTCTTGCCAAGTCCAATGTTCATGCCAAAAAAAGTTATGGGCTATAGTTATCTCTACTGCTACAACTGTAGCTACAAGATAGCCTACACCTATAGCAGTAAAGCATTTTAATAAACAAAGTTGGACAACTACCCCTAATAGCCCTACTAGGTTAAACTTACACCAATGCCACATCCAAGCGAATTTA
>CAZHXL010000154.1:8239-9443 GCA_964536575.1 uncultured Clostridia bacterium
TTATTATTAACCAGTGGTTTGAGCATTAAACTCGCTCCTTTTCATAAAGAATTTTGGTGTTTTTAAGGCTTGAAACAATTAGCATTGCTCCCATTCCAATAATGCTAACAACCCCACCAACATCATAAAGTAAATATTTTTGGCCAAATAAATTGCAAAACTCAAACTTAAATAAGGCTAGGTTGCCTATTGCAAGCAAAATCCGCAACTCTGTAGGGCTAAACCTCCAAAAAGAAATTGAAAATACATTTAATGAATAAGCAGCTAGGTATGAATTAATGGAAAGCATAAAATAGACAATTAAAACCCCTAGCCCAACTCTTTCTGAAATAAAACCAGACATTATCAGACCGACCATTAAAAATAACGTTCCAAAAGTATCAATCATATGATCTACATAGAAACCATACTTAGGACGTTGTTTATTGCGAAAACGGGCAAGTGTCCCATCTAGACTATCGCCAAACCAATTTAGTGCTAGACAAAAATTAACTAGGTGTAAAAATTGAATATTACCTTTACTAAAAAAATATCCCACCCCAGCTAGTAACATTGCGAGTAACCCTAGTATTGAAAGGTAATCGGGGCTTACCCAAGCTGGAAGACGTTTAACTAACCATTGCAAAGCGATTTGTTCTAAAGGTGAAAGAATACTGGTTTGTTCGCGTTTAGTATCCTTAGGTTTATTTACGGTAGGGTTGGTGTTTTCATTAGCAGGTTTAGTAGGTAAAAAAGTACTTTGTACGTTCATAAAATAAAGCTTCTCCTTAGGGATAAACCAAAATAGTATGTTCAGGTTTTGTAATGCGACCTAAGAACGCAGTCAAATTAGGTTACTTGCAGGAAAAATATTAGCTAAAATAAGCATTCTAAAATCATTAACAACTTAAAAAACTTAAGAAAATAGGTGGACAGTGATGAGTAATAATTTAGGACGTGTTAAAGATAAAGTAGCTTTAATTACAGGGGCCGGATCAGGAATTGGTAAAGCTACAGCAATAATGCTGGCTAAAGAGGGTGCTAGAATTGCAGTTAGTGATATCAATCTAGCCAGTGTTGAAGCTACAAGAGACGAGATTTTAGCTAACGGTGGAGAAGCAATAGCTTATCAACAAGATGTAGTTAGCGAAGAGACCTGGCAAACAATTACTGAGGAGTTACTCTCTAAGTGGGCAAAGCTAGACATTTTGGTTAATAATGCGGG
>CAZHXL010000154.1:9453-14802 GCA_964536575.1 uncultured Clostridia bacterium
CATTGCCATAACAAAGAATTGTGATGAAATGTCATTAGAAGACTGGCGAAAGGTCATGTCTATAAACCTTGATGGGGTTTTTCTAGGGACAAAACATGGTGTAATTGCGATGAAAAAAGGGGTAGGTGGTAGCATTATCAATATTTCTTCCGCAGCAGGAATTAAAGCTGTTCCGGGTGGCAGTGCTTATTGTACTAGTAAAACTGCTGTGCAAATGCTTTCTAGAGTTGTCGCGTTAGAATGTGCTAGTAATAATATTCGCGTTAACAGTGTCTCGCCTGGTGGGGTAGTTACAGCTATTTGGCAATCAACAGATTTTTGGAAAAGGCTTAAAGAAAAAGGTGGACAGGTTGACACTTTTTGGGAAGCTATGGCCAAACCTATACCAGTAAAAAGATTTGCTCAAGCAGAAGAAATCGCCCTAGCCATTTTATATTTAGCTTCAGACGAAAGTAGATTTGTTACTGCTACAGATTTAGTAATTGATGGTGGCTACAGAGCTTAAATAAGTTTACTGGAACATGTATTTGAAATACTCTTTATTACTTATTTTTGTAGGGTTATTTTTTTTAAAACAACCCTCTGTTGATTTAGCAAATACAACTGATCCTTTGCTAGACGAGCTTATTAATGCATATAAAACTGCTCACAAACAGAAAAGTTTAGAAGATGTTTTAGCACTTTATTATTGGAATGGGGTAGACGAAAGAATCACAAACGCTACTTGGATTATAAAATTGTTAAGGTCAAAGTGGCTAAAGCACCCCTACAAGAATACAAGCCCTTTACCCTTGATGGAGTAAGGTATAGAACCAATTTAGAAGTAACAAAAGTGTTAAAAGTAAGTTTTGAAAATACTATGGTTATTTCTGAAGTCACCATTCCTATAGGTATAAAAGATGGTAAATATTACTTTGTAACAGCTAGACCAGATTATAATATTGCACCAAAAAGGTGAGAAATTATGACAACAATCACTATTGGTTTTTTAGGGTTTGGCACTGTTGGATCAGGTGCTGTGCGTATTTTACAAGAACATAATAGAGAAATTTCTGGCCGTTTAACTCCAAAGCTGAAAATTAAGGCTATTTGTAGCCCTAATATCGCTAGCCGTGATACTTCTTGGGTAGCAAGTGAAGTAATTCGTACTACAAACCCTAACGTAGTCCTTAATGATCCTGAAATTGATATAGTAGTAGAAGCAATTGGTGGGTGTGAACCTGCTGCAACTTATATTTGCCAAGCATTTGAACAAGGTAAAAGCGTTGTAACAGCTAATAAACTGCTAGTGGCAAGCCAAGGTGTTACCTTAGCTCAACTTGCTACTAGTAAAAAAGTTTATTTAGGAATTGAAGCTACTGTAGCAGGAGGGGTTCCTATCTTAAACGCTATTCGAGAAGGTATTTCAGGAGAAAAAATTAGTTCTGTTTATGGGATCTTAAATGGTACAACCAATTTTATTCTTACAGAAATGGAAAAGTCTGGGGCAGATTTTGATGTTACTTTAGCCCAAGCACAAAAATTAGGCTATGCTGAAGCAAACCCAACGCTAGATATTGAAGGATTAGACGCTCGTGACAAACTAGCAATACTATCAATGCTTTGTTTTGGTCGCTATGTAAATACTCAAGAAATCCCTACTCAAGGAATTACCAAGCTTACTCCAACAGATTTTGTTTATGCAGCACAAGCACGTTGTACCATAAAACTACTATGTATGTCTAAAATAGTAGAGGATAAATTACTTTTATCTGTCGCACCTACTTTAATTCCTCATAATAGTTTGTTAGCAAGAGTAAATGGGAGTTTTAACGCCATAATGGTTACAGGACAAGCAGGAGGGCAAACCTTTTATTATGGTCGTGGTGCTGGTAGTGGGCCAACAGGCGTAGCAGTTGTGTCTGACATTATTTGTATTGCTAGAGGGCTTACACATTCTGGAATTAGTCCTACTTTTAGTTTTCAAACCCTACAGCAAACCAGTATTGCAGAACTCTCTCAGACTTATTCTTACTCAGTTAGATTTACCGTTAAAGATCATCTAGGGGTTGTAGCAAAGCTAGCATCCGTTTTATCAGACTATAGTATTGGCATCCATTCTATTTCTCAAGACAAACTACATAAAGATGAAGATACTTTATCTTTTATGACAATGCTTGAACCAACTACGCCTCAACAACTGGATAAAGCGTTAGAAGCGATTAAAAAACTAGAGTTTCTTGTCCAAACTCCTTTAGCATTAAGGATAGAGGAAAATATGTAGTAAATATTTGTAAATTTTTTTGTTATTATTAAATGCGGCTTGACATTTTTCTATAACAGTCTTCAAATCTTAACTATGTTTAAACTTTTAATTTCAGACCCTCAAGGAAATAGTTTTGAATTCCCAATTGATAAGCCAGAAATAATAATTGGGCGAAACCCTTCTAAAAGTGACCTAGTGTTAGCCTCAAGACAAGTTTCTGTTCGACATGCTTCACTAAAAATCCAAAATGGGTGCTATTTACTAAAAGATTTAGAAAGTACTAATGGAATATACGTTAACAAAAAACGTGTTAATGAATCTCTAATCAGTGTAGGGGATTGTTTTTCTATTGCAAACTTTGTTTTAGAGCTAATAACTACTGTAGGAGATGCCTATGTTACCTACCATGAAACCCCTATTAGTCAACGAGCTAAAGTACGAGGAACCTCTGTATTTAACAACCTTCTAGAAGCCCTGCAAGGAGCACCGCAACAACCCGACAAACGCTTAGAACTAGAAGCTAAATTGCAAGAAAAAGTTCAAACCATAGAAATGCTTTATGCTTTTGGTAAAACCCTAAGTTCTGTTTTTGATATGGATAAAGTTTTTAGTGAAATAGTAGATTTATGTTTTAAGCTTACTCAAGCAGAACGTAGTGCGATTTTATTATGGGATGAGGTAAACAATTTAATTGAACCTCGTTTAATTAGTTTTCATCCAGAACTAAACCAATCTCTAGCGCGACATACCTTAAGTCTTAGCCGTAGCATTACACAAAAAGTAATATTAGATAAAGTAGCGTTGATTTCTGAAGATATACAATTAGACGAAAGATTTAATGCTGCTGATTCTATTGCTTGTCAAAGTATTCATTCTTTGATGTGTGTGCCTTTAATTGGAAAAGAGCGTGTACTAGGAGTAATTTACGTAGATAAATTAGGAATAGCCAACCCTTTTAGTTTAGACGACTTAGATTTACTTACAGCAGTAGCGGCTCAAGCAGCAATTGCTATAGATAATGCTTTTGCTTATGACCAACTAGCACAAGAAGCTATTTTAAGAGCAAATTACCAACGCTTTTTACCAAACCAAGTAGTAGATTTGATCTTAGAGTCACCAGATAAGTTAGGTATTGGTGATGGGTTAACACAGACTGTAACTATTTTGTTTGCTTCTATTAAAGATTTTAATACTTTTGTTGAAAAAGGAGACCCAGAAATTATTATTTATATATTAAATCGCTTCCTCTCAACAATGACAGAAATAGTTTTTGCTTATCAAGGAACATTAGATAAATTTCTAGGCGATGGATTAATGGCACTCTTTGGCGCGCCCTATCAAAGCGATCAAGATAGTTTTAATGCTGTTAATGCGTCTATTGCAATGCAAAAACAACTTTATCTGCTTAATCAAGATTTGCAAAGCTATGGAATTGATCCTATTGAATTAGGGATTGGCATTAATGCTGGTGAAGTAGTTGTAGGTTATATTGGGTCAGAAATGCGTATGGATTACACAGCGATTGGTAATGCTGTTAACTTATCAGCACGTTTAATGCAACAGGCTAGAGGCCAACAAATTTTAATTAGTGAGAGTGTAAGGTTGACAACGGATGGGGCTTTTTCTCTATCTCCAGTAACAGGACTAAAGCTAAAAGGTATGACTGATATACCTAATATTTTTGATGTGATTTATTAATCTCGTTCTTCTTCATCAGGAATTTCAACTATCTCATACATTAAGGTTTCTGTTGCAGGATTAGATAAATAACTCACACTACGTCGATAAATTTCTGCTAAAACCTCTTCAAAATCTGTAAGAAATTCTATTGCACTACTATAACGATGATTACGATCTTTAGCTAAAGATCGTAAAATTACTTGATCAAGTAATAGAGGAATTTCTGGATCAAAGCTAGAAGGAGGAAGGGGTTCTTCCTCTAAATGTCTCATCATTGTATCACCAATAGAAAATCCGCCACGAAAAGGATGATAACCAGTCAGCATTTCATAAGCAATTAAACCAAAAGCATAAATATCTGCTCTAGAATCTAGAGGTTTATCTTGCCATTGTTCTGGTGAAAGATAGTCAACCGTCCCTAGAATATGACCTGCCTGAGTAATTGGCATAAATGGGCTACCACTTTGAGCATCTTCTAATATCTTAGCAATACCAAAATCTAGAAGTTTTGCTATTTCCTTCCCATTTTTGGTAACAATCATTATATTTTCTGGTTTTAAGTCACGATGAATTGCATTGTGTTGATGGATACAATCTAGTGCTGAACCTATTTGTTGTAATAGGTTAAAGGCACGTCCTAATAGTAATGGGCCATCTTTTAATATATCTAAAAGTGTTTTCCCAACTATGTATTCCATAACAAAATATGGCAGACCTATTTCTGTAAAACCACTATCATAAAGAGATACAATTCCAGGATGACGAATTTTTGAGAGAATTGCTATTTCACGAGCAAAATATCTTTGACGAATTTGTTGAGTTTTTATTTCAACTGCGGCTTCTTGAATCATAAACTTTATTGCAACTTCGCAGTTTTCTTGTAGGTCTTCGGCTTTGTAGACTACCCCTATGCCGCCCTCTCCCAATAATTCTGTTATAACATATCTTCCACCTAATAGGTTATCAGGCATAGTTTTAAGAATTTATATATTTTATGTATTTATGCTAAGATTAAAATTATTTTTAACTTCGCCTAGAATTAAAATTACTTTAATTTGCACATAATAGCTTTTATAAGGGTTCTTGAAAAGGGTTAAAAGCTAAAGATTTTGATTAATTAAAGATTGACTAAGATAGATTGCCAGGGTTATTTATATTAGTATTTTGGAGGAGATTATGTCGTTAGAGCGTTTTGAGACGTTTGAAGATTTTTGGCCCTTCTACGTAAAAGAGCATAGCCTATATATCACACGTGCTTTTCATTTTATTGGAACTAGTTTGGGGTTAATTTGTTTTGGGTTAGCATTTTTAGCAGGTAATTTATGGTTTTTATTAGGCGGTTTATGGATTTCTTACGGCTTTGCTTGGTTTTCACACTTTTTTATTGAAAAAAATCGCCCTGCGACTTTTAAGTATCCTATATA
>CAZHXL010000155.1:0-14768 GCA_964536575.1 uncultured Clostridia bacterium
GGCCGCAATTCATCCCACGCCTAAAGACTTGGGCTTTCTTGCGCAAGATTTGTAAGAATAATAACTTATTTTAATTTATTATATAACAAATAATAAACTGAGTTTGAAAGGGTTTTTAGCCATTTTAGTTTGCCAAGTTCTAATATCTTGGTTTTTATTTTTTCTAAAAAACAAAATCTGTTAAAACAAAGTTATTGTTAGGCTGCCACCATTTTTTTAATTTTTTCTGATGGAAACCAATATCTAAGTGTTTGTACTAGTGTGCCAATTTCAATAGGTTTTGATAAATAGCTATCCATGCCTATAGCTAAACATTTATCTCTATCTGCTACTAATTCATGACCAGTAAGCGCGATAATTGGAATATGTGTTTGTGTAGTTACTTCATTTCTGCGGATTTCTTTGGTTGTTTGATAACCATCCATTTCTGGCATTAAGCAGTCCATCAAAATTAAGCCATAAGAATTTTGCTTTAGAGCTTGCAACGCCTGATAACCATTTTCTGCTATATCCACAGTGTAGCCAAGGGCTTTTAATTGAAATTCAGTAAGTTTTTGAATAACTTTACTATCGTCAACTAAAAGAATACGTTGGATAGGGTTTGATATTAATGGGATTTGAAGAGTTTCTTCTTTTAGGGTTTGAGGTTTTAAGTTTTCAGATATAGAGGTTTGAGATTTTTTTAATAGTTGTGCAGCTTGTTTTTGCTCATTCTTATCAAGAAATTCTGCTAGGATTCTTAAAGCCATAGTTTTGCTCCTTATTGCTTGGATTTGTTGTGAGGCTTTCTTTTGGAGTTAAATGCAGTTATTGATCCATAAACTTATGGCTGACAAAATATTATTAACTGATTATTTAGAATGAGTTAACATTATTAGCTATAAATTGTTTTTTATAAATTTATTTGTCTTAGGATTTTTGACTCTGGCATTTTTGGCAAGTGTGGATATATTCCCTAACAAAACGAAGGTCATTTACTTTTTGGTTTAGTCTGGGTAAGTTCGTAGAGTTTGAGTAAATTAAACTCCGCCACTTTATAATTTGGATTAAGCATTAAAGCGGTCTCAAATTCTTTTTGTGCCTGAGAATAAAGCTGTAAATTAAGATAGACAGCACCTAAATAATTATGGGTTTCCGCAGAATCAGGATAAAGTTGGATAATTGCTTCTAGCTCTGCTTTTGCTTCTAAAAACATACCGTTATTCAAAAGGCCAATTGCATAAGCGTTACGTATTTCTAGGCTATTAGGTCTTAATTCTTTTGCTTTAGATAAATAGAGTAAAGCTTCTTGGTATTTTCCTATGCTTTGTAACATCGTCCCAGTTTTATAGTGTGCTTGGGCATAGTTAGGGTTTTGGCTAGCCACCTTTTGGGCTAACTCAATAGCAGGCTGTGTTTGACCATTGTTAAATAGCTCTACAGCTTTTTCATACTGCATTATCGCTCCTCTAGGACTTTGTGGAGCATCTCGCAAGAAAGCAATTCTAACAGAATCAGAAGTTAACCAATCCAAATTTCTAGTGTAAGTACGTACTGTCGCAGTAGAGAGTATTAAAATAGATAAACCTATTCCTAGTAGTTTTAAGTTGTTTTGTTTGTTTATCAAAAAATAGAGCCCCAAAGCAGTAATTAAGCAAATACCTGTGGAAGGTAGATATAGAAAACGTTCTGCCATTATTACACCAACATCAAAGAAAACATTGGCTACTACACTAATTGTTCCAAAAAAGAAAAGTATTGCAAAAGCAGTTATTCTTTCATACCAAAGTAGTGCGATCCCTGTTATTAAAAGGCTAATAATTAAACAGAGTGCCATTATTACAGAAAAAGTAGGTTCTTTAATTATTGGAATAAGAAATATGTCATAAAAAGCAATTAACTTACTTGGCCAAATAAGTAAACGAAAATACTCTATAAAAGCCAAACTCATTGTATATACACGCTCAGTTATTGCACCTTTGTTAAATACTAGTCCTTGGCTGTTAAGAATAGCCCCTCTAACACTAAATTTAATTACTAGATAGGTTAATAGAGTAAGTAGGTATCCTGCGTAGTAAATCCTTTTTTTTCTTAAGTTAGCAAGGTTTGACCAGTTACTACACACATCTATTAAGATAATTACTCCTATTAAAACTACTCCACTTTCTTTAGACATTATACCTAGTAAATAACAAACTAATGAAAAAAGGTAATAGAAATCTAGCTTTTTACTACAAGAGTAACACCAGATAGCAAAAAATAAGAGAAAAGCGGTAAGAACTTCTGAAAGGCCAGTAATATTGCTAACAGCTTCGGTGTGAATAGGGTGGACAGCAAAAATCAATGCTGTTAATAGAGCAAGTAATTTTTTACTAGTATATTTTAGAGTCAGGCTATAGAGCAAAAAGCCATTTATTGCATGTAAAAAAATGTTAACTAAATGATAACCAGTAGGATTTAGCCCAAACAAAGCATACTCTATTGCTAAAGTGAAAAAATACGTAGGGCGATAAGTGTTAAAGTTAATAAAGTTGCGGGTTGAAGATTGTTTATAAAAGAAAATATCAAGGTTAAATAATGATTTAATACTTTCATTTTCAACTACATAAAAAATATCATCAGCAACAAACTCTCCAGAAATTATATTGCTAAAGCTAAGTAGAGATAATAGTAAAATAATTAAAAACGCTGGAACATAAACTTTAGATATTTCAGAATCATCAACTAGAGACTTAAGCATATTAACTATTATTTATTATTAATTATTTGTGACACTCAAAAAACAGTCTGTAGATAAGTTTTCAAAAAGAGTAAATATCTTTATAAATATTGAACCAGAGCAATGCTAAATTAAAAATTCGCCTTTTGCCATTAGGATTACATCACCGCCAACTTTTATAGAACTAATTAAGTTGTCTGAAACTTCAAACATGGTGGTAAGCTTACTAGGGCGACCAATTTGATAGCCTTGTTCTGCTACAACGCGGTATTTAGCTCCTCGTTTAAGTAGGTTATTTTTGGAAAGATAAGCAGCAAGTGGGCCTTGGGCTGCACCTGTTGCAGGGTCTTCACTTATTCCTAATCCAGGGAAAAAGGCACGTACATGGGCTTGTGAACCAGCTTCAACAGTTTCTGTAGAAAAGCAAATTAAGCCCTCTACATTTAGTTTGGCTAGTAGGGCTTCGAGTAATATGCCATTTGGACGGGCACGTTCTAGAGCACGCATTGATTTTATTGGCACAATAAAAAACGATACAGCATTAGCAAGGATTTCTGGAGGGTAAGGTGCTATGTCATCACTAGTTAAACAAATGCTAGCAGCCACTGTGGCTAAATCTGAGACTGTTCCACGCGATTGAGGAATAGGTTGTTCCATTATGGCTTTACCGCGTTGTGAGTCTTTTAATTCTACTGAAACACGTACTAGACCAGCTTTTAATTCTAGTACCATAGTTTGATCTTTATCTAACTTAACTGCGCCAGTAGAGGCAAGCAAAAATGCTGTTCCTAAAATAGGATGACCAGCAAAAGGTAACTCAGTAGTAGGAGTAAAAATCCTTACTGCTGCATTGGCTTCAGGTGATTTTGGAGGTAATACAAAAGTAGTCTCAGAATAATTCATTTCTCGGGCTAATTGGGAAAAACGGTTACGAGGAATGTCTGCGGCATCAGGAAAAACAGCTAATTGATTGCCAGCAAAGATTTTAGGAGCAAACACGTCTAGGATGTAAAATTTCATAGGCATAATTTTTTCTGATTTCCTATTGCAGCTTAGAGATGAGCTTGTATTCTAACTGGTTTCTATGGAAAGATAAACTACTAACAAAATAAACTTTAACGGAGTTATTAAGGTAATTTTTTATGACCAATAATCTAGTAAAAATAAATGTGTTGTTTTTTGGTGCTTGTCGAGAAATCGTTGGTGCTAATGAAATAGACTTTATCTTGCCAGAAAATGCAAGTATTACTACTGTTTTTACTAAGCTAAAAGAGAAATATCCCGCCTTAGAAAAACTTGGGGGTAGATTGCTTTTTGCTATAAATGAAACTTATGCAACCAAAGAACAGGTTTTAGTAGCAGGCGATAAGCTAGCAATTTTTCCTCCTGTTTCAGGAGGTGGAGAAGATATTGAAAAACCAGATATTTATCTGCTTACTCATAAGCCTATTAATTCTCGTGAGCTTGCTTTGCAAGTTATTGGGTCAAAAGATGGTGCTGTAGTTACTTTTGATGGAATAACTAGAGATAATAATAAGGGAAAACCTGTCTTATTCCTTCAATATGAAGCCTATGAACCAATGGCAATTAAAATGATGAAAGAAATTGCCGAAGATGCCCGCTCTCGTTGGTCAATTGATAAAATTGCCTTGGTTCATAGGTTAGGGCGAGTTGATATTAGTCAAACCAGTGTTGCTATTGTTGTTACTTCTGCTCATCGTAAACCTGCTTTTGAAGCTTGCCATTTTCTTATAGATCGCCTTAAACAGGTTGTTCCTATTTGGAAACGAGAATACTTTGAAGATGGTGCTATATGGGTCGATCCAGAATTACAATAACCCATAATTTACTATTAATAATAGGTTTAGAACTATGATAACGATTCTTAAGACTCTATTTCAAATGTTCTTTAGGCTCTTTTTTACTGTTGAATACTATGGTGTAGAGAATATCCCTAAAACAGGTGCTGCCATACTAGCAGGTAATCACCCTAGCTATCTTGACCCAATCCTAATTTACACTGTATCAGAAAGACCTGTAAGGTTTTTAGCTTGGGATAAAATATTTACTATTCCTCTTTTAGGGATTTTTGTAAAAAGTTTTGGTGCAATACCAGTAAATCTTAGCAAGAAAGACTCTAATGCTTTTGAACAAGCTGTAAAAGTGCTTGCCAGTGGCGACTTGATAGCATTATTTCCAGAAGGGCAACGCTCTCAACAAGGCTATATGGAAAGGCTTAAGTCTGGTGCTGCACGTATGGCGATTTTTAACAAATGTCCCATTGTTCCTATTACTATTACTGGTGCTTATGAGGCTTGGCCAGTAACTCGCCTGTTTCCTCGCTTGCGTAAAATTACAGTTAAATTTCATGAGCCGATAGTACTTGATCCAAAAGAATGTGACAGCAGGCACAAGGATAGTACTTTTTATGATGAAGTAACAGAAAAGTGGCGTGATATAGTTGATACTAGGCTAGTTCCTGGTCTAAAAGCGCAAGAATCTCTTAATAAACATTTTGCTCGCCCTGCTGCTCACCTACGTGTTTTTGAGATAGTACCTCTAGGGGCTTATTTAATTATAATGGTTGCAGTACTCTTATTTCATTGGGTTTCTTTGCTTTGGTTAACCTTACCATTAATAGCTTATTATAGTTACATAATTCTTGATCTTATGGTCTTAAAACAAGGGAGAAAAAGCAAAATAATTCGTGACTTGGCGGCCCCTCTGCTAATGTTACTATGGTACCCAACTATAGTAACAGCCTTAGGAATAAAAGTCACAGCTTTTATAAGCCTAGTAATGCTCATAGTAGGAGTTTGCCTAGCTTACTATTGGGCAAATTATTATGATACTCAAAGGTTTTTGCGTGGTTTAGTAATGACTTATTATCTAAGTTTTGCAATACAACTAGTTAAACCTGCTGAGTTTGGCCTACATTGGTCATTGACAATATTTGCATTAGTTTACGCACTTTATCACAGATCTTTGTTTTGGTATTTTCAAGTTTTATTAATTGCACTTTATGGGGGATTTGTTTATTGGATAATGGGTGACCAAGCTATGTATAACCATTATTTTTATCTTTTACTAGGAGTAATAGTTAATATTTATATGTTAATCTTCAAGTTTACCGCTCATGATGGTAGAGTAGTTTAAGAGTTTTTGGAGAGTTTTTGGAAAACTTTTGGAGAATTTTTTTAATGATTATTAAACGTAAACATTATACTTTATCTCTTCCTAATAGACATTTAGCTTTAGGTGAACGTACTTTAGTAATGGGAGTGCTTAATGTTACGCCTGATTCGTTTTCTGATGGAGGAAGGTTTTTAGATATTGAAAAAGCCATTGCTAGGGGTTTAGAAATAGAATCAGAAGGTGCAGATATTTTAGATATAGGCGGAGAATCTTCTCGTCCTAATGCTGAACCTGTTACTTTGGTAGAAGAACTTAAACGAGTTTTACCGGTTATTGAAGGCTTAAAAGGTAGGGTAAAAATCCCAATCTCTATTGATACTTATAAGGCAGAAGTGGCTAGACAAGCTTTGATTAGAGGAGCAGAGTTAGTTAATGATATTAGCGCGTTAAGATTTGATGAAAAAATGGCTAAAGTCATAGCAGAAAGTGGGGCAGCAATTTGCTTAATGCATATGCGAGCTAACCCTAAAACTATGCAGCAAATTTCTCCTAGTAATGATATTTGGCAAGAAATTCAAAAAGACCTCAGTTTTGCAATAGATCAAGCTCTTGTTGCAGGAGTAAAATCTCAGCAAATTATTTTAGACCCAGGAATAGGTTTTGGGAAAACTCTGTCTGATAACCTGAATATTTTAGCTAATACTTCTCATTTAGGAAAATTTGATTTGCCAATACTCATTGGTACTTCTCGAAAATCATTTATAGGGCAAGTATTAAATAACTTAGAAGCAGATAGGCTTTTAGGGACGGCTGCAAGCGTGACAGCAGCTATTTTACAGGGCACTCACATTGTACGAGTTCATGACGTAGCTCAAATGGTAGAAGTCGCCAAAATCAGTGATGCTATAGTAGGGGCTGACCTATGTGTCAGCCCTCTTTAATATTGAGGCCATAAATTTTTAGGAAACTATGAAACAACCATCACAAAAACTAGAAGTCTTTCGGGTTTGGGGTATTCCTATTTGTTTAGACCATAGCTGGTTTGTGATTTTTTTTGTTTATAGTTGGACAATTGCAGTAATTTATCTTCCTAGCACAGCCCCAAAAATGTCTAAACCTATTTATTGGCTAGTAGGCATAGTTACTTCATTATTAATATTTTTGTCTATACTAATTCACGAACTAGGACATTCACTAGCTGCACATCAAGAGAAAATAAAGATTAATAACATCACCTTACATATTTTTGGTGGGCTAGCTGCTTTGGAGTATGAGCCAAAAACCCCTTTGGCAGAACTAAGAGTAGCGGCGGCTGGGCCAATGGCTAGTTTTATACTGGCACTAGTGTTTTATTTATTAGCAGAAGTTTTACTAAGACATTCCTCATCTGTAATTTATCAAGCTGCTTTACACCTAGGAACATTTAATTTTTTAGTAGCTTGTTTTAACCTGTTACCAGGCTTTCCTCTAGATGGCGGTCGGGTGCTAAGAGCGATTTTATGGTATTTTGACAAAAGCTATGAACAAGCTACTCGTTTGACAATTATTTTTAGCATTTTCTTTTCTGTTGCTTTAGTAATAGTTGGGCTAGTAAACCTCTTAGGTGATTATAATTTATTAGGAGGGTTTTGGACTTTATTAGCAGGTTTTTTGTTACTTAGGTTGGTCTATAAAATACCTCCAGAACTTTTATTTAAGGCTACTGTTAAATCTAGTAACCTTACTAAAGAAAAAGCAGTTAAAGACTTTATAAGTAAAGATTTTGTTTCCGTTACTCCAAATATTACAGTCGCTCAAGCGTTAAAAACTTGCCAAAAAGCAGCATTCAAAACAATCCCAGTCATACAAACCCAACAATTACATGGGATTTTGTTTATTGCCGATATAGAAAAGTTAGCAGAAAAAGAGCAAGTAACTACTTTTGTTTATCAAATAATGAAGCCTGTAACAGCTAAGCATTTTGTTACCCTAGATATTTCTATTGAACAAGCTACCAACGAGTTAAACAACAATGGCTTAGGCTATGTTCTAGTAATAGATAGCAATAGCCTAGTAGTAGGCTTTTTAAGCCAGAAAGAAATAGCTTTTCTATAATGAACATCGTTGTTTGCCTAGGTGCATAAAAGAGATATTTGGTGTAAAATGTCTGAACCTTTTTCATAAAAAAATACTATTGGTTAAAATAATGAAAATAAAGATGTTATATTCTCGTGTTGCTTTACTCATTAGTTTTTTGTTACTCATTAATTTTACGTTTAATACTGATGTTGCATCCGATAATCAGCAAATCATTCGTAAGCAATCAACTAGTACAAAAGAAAACATTAAGCCTAAACTCACAGTAATAATAGTAGTAGATCAATTTCGTGCTGACTATTTACCACGTTTTAATAGTTTGTTTGGCCAAAAAGGTTTTAAGCGTTTAATGAGCCAAGGTGCTTATTTTACTAATGCTAACTATGCTTACTCTAATACTTATACGGCTGTAGGGCATTCAACTATTGTTACAGGTTCGCAACCCTCAATACATGGTATTATTGGAAATAAATGGTTTAGCCGTGAAACAGGTAAATTCTTAAGGGCTTCTGAGGATGACAAAGTTAGTGGTGTTGGAGTAGAAAAAGGCTCTTCGCCGCAGTTACTGCTTACTACAACTATTGGCGATCAGTTGAAATTAAGTAATAATTATCAATCAAAAACATTTGGAGTTTCAATTAAAGACCGATCAGCAGTGTTTACTGCTGGTCTGCGCGGTTCTGGAGCTTATTGGTTTGACGATAAGAGCGGGCAAATGTGTTCCAGTAGTTACTTTATTAAAGAATTACCAGAATGGGTAGTAAATTTTAATAAACAACGTATTCCAGATCAATATTTTCAAAAAACTTGGGAGCGTAAATTATCTGAGGCTGCCTATCAAATCTCTGATCAAGATGATGCTAGTTATGAAGATACTTGGGATGGTAATACTAAGACTTTTCCACATATTATTGATGGTAATAGTAAAGAAATAAGTCCCACTTTTTACAGACAATTTGGTGATAGCCCTTTTTCTAATGAACTATTGGCTAGGTTTGCTCTAGCTACTATAGATAATGAAAAGTTAGGACAGGGAAAATACCCTGATTTTCTAGCAGTAAGTTTTTCAGCCCCTGATTTAGTTGGTCATATGTTTGGCCCCTATAGCCAAGAAGTGCAAGATATTATTATTAGGACAGATGAAACTATAGGATCTTTTCTAGACGAGCTAGATAAAAGATTAGGTCTAAATAATATTTTAGTTGTCCTAACAGCAGATCATGGAGTTGCTCCTATTCCAGCTTATGCTCGGCAACATAACTTGGGCGGTTTGCGAATGGATGGCTTAAAACTAAGAAAAGACATGGAAGAATTGCTTGTTAACCGTTATGGTGCCTTAAAAAAAGGTGAAGAATATATTTTGGGTTTAGTCAATCAACAATTTTACCTTAATGAAGCTTTGATTAGAGAGAAAAAACTAGACTTAAAAGAAATAGAAGATTTTGTTGGACAACAAGCAGTAAGAACAGAAGGAGTGGCTGCTTATTATACTCGTACAAAAATAATCGCTGGAGAAATATCCAATACAGATATTGGACAACGAATAGTGGCAGGGTTTAGCCCTGAACGCAGTGGAAATGTTTTTTTGCTTGTAAAACCATTTGTACAAATTGCTGAAGCAGAAAATGAATATAATGGTACTGGTCATGGCACGCCTTACCACTATGATACGCATGTACCTATTATTTTTATGGGAAAACAAATTAAATCAGGGGTTTACCATGAAGCATGTAGTCCTAGTGATATTACTCCTACAATAGCTACCATTCTAGAGGTTGAGCCTCCTAGCGGCTCAGTAGGACGAGTGTTAACTGAAGCACTTAAATAAAATAACCTTTATCCCTTAATTTTTTAAGCTGCTTAGGAGGGTCTATGAAACTAATTTGTAAAAAATGTGGGTATGTGACCGAAGCAGAAATCCACTTACAAATATGCCCTGTGTGTAAATCACCCATGCAGGTTGTAAGCAACGCCCAACAACGCCCAGCCCTAAAGGACTGGTCTATTATCAAAAGCCCCTAACGGGGCTATAAAGAGTTGAAAAATAAAAGTTTATAAAAGCTTAATGCCCTGTAAGGGCATCTGATAATAGACCAGTCCTTTAGGGCTGGTCTAGGTTATGGGCTGGGTTTTATTGGTTAACTGGCTCACCTATAAAAACAAATGTTGCCCATTGAGAAGGGTTTTTATACTTTTCACGCACTTTTAATACTGCTCGATGATAGCTAATTGCTACATCAGAGGTTTTCTTAAACTGTTCATAAAAAGCTTCCATAAAAGTTGTAGTAACTTTGGCTTCTACTTGCCACAAAGTAAGTAACGTACCAGCATTATTACTTAGTGCTAAGGAATTGGCTAGGAAAAACAAACCATCACCATTACTAATGTTAATGTTGTTTTGATTAACTGATAGCATTACTAAATTATTGTTTTCAATGCAGCCACGTAAATCACTAAGATTTACTACACCATCGTTTACAGTATTTCCTTGGTCATCGGTTTGTGGTGTAAGTAGTAGAAAACTTTTTAATGGTTGTTGGTCATTTAGATAGCTATAAGCAATTATATGTAATAGTTGTTTTCCTTTTCCTTGTTCACATAAATTGCCTTTTGTTACCATTACTCCAGATAAAGACTTTGCCTTAAGGTTAGTGGCAGCTTTCATTTCTGCTTTAGCATCAGCTAAAACAGGTAACATATTGCCGTTAAATGTATTAGCCGCAGGAATACCAAATACTACATTCTCTGATCTAACTGTGACTTCTGACTTGCTACGAATACGATCAACTATAGCTAATGTACTTAAGCTAGGTGATTGTAATAGCACAAATTTATCAATTAAATAAACGCCTTGGTTATCTTTTAAGTCAGAAAAAGACATTGCTCCTAGTTTACCTGATGCGACTATTAAAAGCTTACTTTCTGCTTCTATAGGAAAGGTGGCGGTAATTACTTCTGGTAGTAGGAACGAGCGCAACTCTTCATCGATATTTGTACTCGCATTGTTAGTTGTATTAGTCGCTGTTTCTCCAATGGCTTCACGCAGTTTATCAATGCGAATATTTTTTGTTTCCATTAAGCTACGACGCTGATCTAATAAGGCTTCTAACCGCTTTACATCTATTTTATTTAAATGCCCTATTAATGTGCCATCAGGTTTTACCACCCAAATTAATAAGCCGCTTTCTATTGGTAAATAAGCTAAAATCGTTGCATTAAGTCTTTGAGATGTTTGAAGAATTTCATTAAGGCTAATCGCGCTAAAAGGCTTAAAGAAATCTGTAACAGTTTTATCTTCTTTGTTAGAGAGAGTTTTTTGAAGTGAGCCGCGAAATTGAAAAACACGGATTCTCTCAGAAATTGCTAGGGCAGTAGGGAGTTGCTGTTGTGTGACAAGCATTTCTAAATAAGCTTCATATACTTGTAAGGGCGTGACTAATCCTAAGGTATTTTCTAGTTCTGGTTGGCCATTATTTTCAATAATACCAACTGCATTTTCATATTGAGATTGAGCCGTCTTACTATCTCCACGTTGGCTAGCTAGTTTTGCTAGTCCATAATGGCAAGAATATACCCCAACAGGGTTTTTTAGTTCTGAAAAGATAGCTTGAGCTTGTTCATAAGAACCAGCGACTTTATCTAAATCACCTCGTTTGGCAGAAATAGCTGCTCGTAAGAGTAGCGTGTTGGCTTCTCCTACTTTGTCTTTTGCTTCTTGTTTCATGCTTAGGACTTTTTCACAGTAATTAGCTGCTACATCATATTGTCCATTTACAAATGAAGCGTTGGCGAGTATTTCTAGCAAAGCAAGTGAAACTGCTTTTTCAGGGTTTTCTTGATTCATTGCTAATGCTTGCTCAAGATAGGGCAATGCTCGATTAGGCTGATTTAGGGTTGTATAAGCACTGCCTAGTCCGGTTAATGCAGTGTACTCGCCACGCCTATCTTTAATTTCTCGTACTACTACTAAGGCTTGTTCATAGGCAGTTATTAACTGTTGCGTTTGTGATAATGCTTTGTAGCCTAACCCTAGTCCTAAGAGTGCAATAGACTCACCACGCCGATCTTTAGTTTCCTTGCAAATCGCCAGCATTTGTTCATAACGTTTTGTGGCACTATCAAATTTTTTTAGATTACGTTCACAAACTGCTAAAGCATTTAGTGTATAGGCTTGTCCTCGTAAATCTTTTGCTTCACGACGAGCAATTAAATTTTGTTCATAGTAGGGTATAGCTTTATCAAACTTATTTTGGCTACGGTAAGTGTCTGCTATTGCTGCTAAGACAATACCTTGTAATTTGTAATCCTTAGCAGTTTGACTAGCTTTTAATGCTAAATCATAAGTGGAAAACATTTGGTCAAATTGCTCTAAAGAGCGATAACAATCTGCTAGCCCAAATAGGGCATAACCTCCACCAGAAAAATTATTGACCTCTTTAGCTATAGCAATAGCTTGTTCATAGTAGGGAATAGCCTGTTTAGGATCTCGTTCTAAACGATGAGACTGTGCTAGCCCAAAGAGGGCAA
The DNA here is from genome assembly GCA_964536575.1 of uncultured Clostridia bacterium. GTDB lineage: Bacteria > Acidobacteriota > Blastocatellia > Chloracidobacteriales > JADJPF01 > JADJPF01. Next base: position 12,437 of record CAZHXL010000155.1, read on the forward strand.
ACCCTTCAGAATGACGATCTTTGAGTTCTTTATAAACTTCTAGTGCTTTTAGGTGATATATTTTTGCTTCTAAGTAGTTGTTTGATGAGAGATAAGCATCCGCTAAAGCAGATAGAGTACTGGCTTCACCATTACGATTTTTTAACTCACGCTGTATTTCAATGACTTTTTCAAAATATTTAATTGTCCCACGATATTCTTCATCACGTAATAAACGGTTAGTAATAGCCAAATATGCTCTAGCTAAGGCAAATTTGTCACCGCTTTGATCTGCTAGCACTACTGCTAGTTCAGCCGCTTCTAATGCTTGTTTATCTGCTCTAACTTCTGATAGGACAGATAAACGGCCTGTGTGTAACTCACTTGCCCAAGTAGGATCTTTTGTTTCTACTAAGCATTGTTCGTAATAAGCAAGATCTTCTTTTAATTTTTCTTCACCAGTTTTAAGTGGAGTTTCACCACTAGTAATACTTAAGCTATAGCTTCCACCACGTACTTGCCAAACTGTAGTTGCTTCAATAATATACTTACCATCTTTTGGTAACCTACCCACAATACGTGAGTTATAGCCAAAACCGCCATTATCATCAACAGCAATTAACTTACCATTTGCATCAGAGAGTTTTATTAGACTATCAAACATCTGAGAAGACATTTCTATTGTTACTAGATCGCCTGCTTTACCAATAAAAAGCCAAGTTTCGTAAGCTACACCATCGCGGTTTGGTGAGTTATTATCTAAACGGCTTTCTTGGCTTTGCCCTATGGCAATTCCTTTATCTGCTGCAAGACTTGAAATAGAAACAAAGAAGACTAATAAAATTATTACTACTATACGCATAAATGCCCTTAATTACTTGTAAATAGAGAGATTAATCTTTATATCAGGTTGTTTCCAAGTATATGAAAAAACTTCCTTTTCAGCAATCAACCCTAGCGTTTCAACCAAAATTTTAGCGATTAAAATTTATTAAAATAACAGCCAGATTTGTTATGTTATAATGCCGAGCAAGCAAAACAACCTTATTTCTAAGGATTTAAGCCTATGCGCATCTGCATGTTCAATAACCTTTTCCCACCTATTAAAAGCGGTTCTTCACATTTTACTTTTAGATTATCTAAAATGCTTGTGGAGCGAGGACATCAGATAACAGTTATTGCTGCAAAGGTTGGAGATACAGCAGAATATGAAAGAATGGATGGTATAGAAGTCTATCGCCTTCCTTGTTTGATGTTTCCACAAATGGAAATAGCGCATGGGTTTAAGTATCTTTCTTTTACTTTTTTTCCCAAGAATGTAAGTAAAATAGTTCAGCTTTGTAGAGAAAAAAAATTTGATGTACTACATCAACATGGTCAAATTTTTGATACAGCACTTAGTTCTGCTTATGCTGCTAGAAAACTAAAAATACCCTTAGTTAACACAATTCACACCCCTGTACGTCATACCATCCCACTTTACTTAAAAATACTCGTTTTTCTAGATAGAAATATTGTTAAACATTTGATTATCAAACATGCACAAGCTTTAATTGCTCCAGACCAAACCGTAGTAGATAACATAAATGAGCGTTATCAACATCCTTGGGCTGAAGAAGTTCCTTATGGGGTTGACCAGCTTTTTGCAACTCCAGAACAGGGCTTAGAAATTAGACAGAAATATAATTTAGGCTCACGTCCTTTAATACTTTCTCTAGGACATGTGCATAACCTAAGAGATCGTTGTGATTTAATCTCTGCAATGCCTGAAATTATTAAACAGGTTCCAGATGTACACCTAATGATTGTTGGGGATATTTATATACAAAAACCCATTGAATTAGTAGAGAAATTAGGCATTAACTCTCATGTAACGTTTACTGGAGGTATACCACATGAAGAAATAGGTGCTTACTTTGCTGCGGCAACCATTGAAGCACATTGGCTAGGAAATGCTCCTGGACTTGGCATTGCTGCAATGGAAGCAATGGCAGTTGGTAAACCAGTTGTTTCATCAATTGGAGTGGATGATTTAGGTAAAGGGGTACTGCAACCAGGCAACAATATAGTTTTAATAGATAGAGGAGTAGTACCTAATATTGCTGAATCAATAATCAAACTTTTAGTTGACCCAATACTGCGCCAACAAATAGGTGATAATGGGCGCAAAATGATTGAGGAACATTTTTCTTGGCAAAGTGTTACTACAAAAATGGAAAAGGTTTATCAAAAAATGCTTGGAGCCGATAGGTAAATAAAATTAACTAAAAGCGCAAGCACCTTGCTTATATCTTTTCTATTTAGAAGTAAATACAAGCAAAATGCTCACGCTCCCAACAATTCTCGGTTTAGA
>CAZHXL010000156.1:0-7156 GCA_964536575.1 uncultured Clostridia bacterium
TATTTCTTGATATAATGTTACACTAACACTTGTATTTTCCAATATTTAGACCTACGGCGTAACTTCAGCCAGCAATTCTCAGTTTAGACGAAAACAAAGGACTTATAGAACAAATGTTTCTCTAAGCCCTTTAGATATGTTCAAACCGAGAATTGCTGAACTTCAGCCTGGATTTTTGGCTTTGCTGATAAAACTGTGACAAAGAAAGCACAATTTTATAAGAAGCTTTATTAGGTAAGTTAAAAGGAATGTTCTTAATTAGGTAAGTTAAAAGGAATGTTCTTAATTTTTTGTAGTAGCGATTATAGACAATAGAAAGTTGGTTTAAGAATTAAGTAGGGGTTTAATTTTCTGATAAAGTTTAGCCGCACGGCTTTCATCTAACTCATAAAGAATGTCGTATTGTTTTTTTACATTCTCTTTGTCTTGTTTCTTAAAATAACATAACGCTAGATTGACTCTGGCTAAAACAAATTGCGGTTCTAGGGTAACAGCCCTTTCAAAATATTCTATAGCTAATTCTAAAGTATTTGTCTTAAAGTAACATAATCCTAAATTATTATAAGCCTCAACATAATTAGGTCTTAGGTCTAATGCTTTTTTGTATTCAGTAATTGCTTCTACGTATTCTCCACGTTCACCATAAAGCAGCCCCATAGTGTTATGATTTTCTGGTAGATTAGGGTCAAGAGCAATAGCTTTATAGCAAGCGGCTTCGGCCTCATCTAGGTTGCCTTGAGAACGATAATTTAGGGCTAAATAATTGTAGGCAATAGAATAATCTGGCTTAAGTTTAATTGCTTGTTTAAGAGCTTGTTGAGCATCAGCTAGCTGTTTTTTTGCTCGAAAGATTTGCCCAAGTAAGCAATAGGCTTGAAAATAATCAGACTTTAGCGTAATCGCTTGTCGGCAAGATACTACCGCGTCATCTACTCGGCCACCGCGAACTTGTATATTAGCTAATCCTAAGTAAGCTTCAGCATAATCTGGTTTAAGTTTTACAGCACGAGAAAAAGCTTCAAAAGCATTGGCATAGTCCCCCATTTCCATTAAAGCATGTCCAATAGTGTAAAAAGCAGATGGGTTAATTTGTTCTATTTTAATGGCTTCTCCAGCTAGTTTAGCTGCATCTTCATAGCGACCAGAGCGTAAATATGCTTGCCCTAAATCAGCATAAGCTTCACCAAAGGTTGGTTGCATTTCAATAGCTTTTTCAAATGCTTCAATGGCTTGAGAGTTTTCTCCTAAAGATAATAAAAGCTGTCCCATAAACTGGTAAACTTCTGGTAAATGAGGATCTAAACGTAAGGCACGGTCACATTCTTCTAATGCTAATTTATTTCTACCTTCTTTGGCCAAAGCTTGAGCAGAAAGCAGCAAAGTATAGCCAGGAGAAAAAGTTTTATTTAGCACTTGAGAAACACTTGAAACAACAGCCAAAGCAGGAGCATTGCCCGCTTTAGCCTGTTGTTTGGCTTCTTTGACTTCTTTGCTTTCTTTGACTTCCTGAGGCTTGTTAGGCGGAATAAGTGGCCCTTGTCTTTGTGCTTGTGGCAGTTCAATTTTAATTGCACTAGAGAGTTTTTCTGGAGGTTTTGGTGATACAAGAGTAACAGGTTGATTTACCTCTGCTACTTCTGCTACTTCTGCTACTTCTGCTACCTCTACTACTTCTGCTACTTCTGCTACCTCTGCTACCTTACTTCGTTGTATTTCTGATTGTAAGTCTGAAACGGTTGGGTTATCAGGCTTGGTTTTTGGCTTACGTAATTTATTAACTGGGTTTGGAAGCTCATTAGCAAGCTTATCCATAGAAACATAAGCAGTTGACGCTGGTTGAGGTGTTAGGCTTTTATCTTCTAAGAAATTTTGCCCAGATGAATCAGGATGGATTAATGCTCCACAAGTAACACAAAAACGTGGATCATCTGTAAGATTACTACCACAAACAGCACAGGATCGAAATACTGGAGAGGCTATGGCTGATTCGATAATTCGTCTTCTTTCTCGCGCTAGTTTTTCTTCTTTAGACATTGGTGCCATAGTAATTTCTGGGTCATCAACATTTTCATAAATAGCAAGGTCAACTCCTGGTACCAAGGAACCGCCACAACGCCGACAAAATTTGGCATTAGCATTATATTCTGCATTACAAGTAGGGCAGGTGATTTTCGGGCTACTATCCTCTAGGTTACTATCCTTTGGACTACTATCTAATAACTGCGAGCCTAGCGGCTCAGCTTTTGGCACAGGTTTAGTATTAGCAGATTTAGACGCTTTAGCTTTATGACTAGCATCAAAATCAAACTGTACTATTGGTCCCTCAATACCAAACTGAATAAAACTGCCTGGGCTAAGTACAATTTTTCCTTCTACCTGAATAGTATCAACATAAGTTCCATTGCGGCTATTATTATCTTCTAGATAAAAAACCCCTTCATATAATGAAATGATTGCATGTAAACGAGATACGCCAGGCTCTTCAATACTATTAAAAACAAGCTCACATTCTTTTGGATCACGCCCAACACGTAAAACAGGGCTTTCGCACTCTGTCTTAGAACCGACACGAGACCCTTGTATATGAGTGAGAATTATCTTCATTAATCTGCCTTTTGTGCAATATGACCGGAGGGGCAAGAATCAAAACAACTATTTTGAAATGATTAAGTAATTAAATTATTAAATTATTTTAATTCGTGGCCTCTGAACCGAGATAGAGCCAACATTTTACAATCTTAATTCTAGCTTGCAAATGAGATTTTATTTCTAACAATTGATTTTGCCGGATGAGTTAAAACCACATATTCTAGTAAAACTAAGCTGCTTTTGATGCATCAGAAGGTCTGCCTTTGCCTATACCTAGGGTTTTCATTAAAAATAATAGCACTATAACACCAGCTATATTAAGAGCAGCATCAGCAAACATTACCCCTCTAGGGGCAGTGGCTTGACCATAAGCAGATTGCCACCAGGTATAACCATAACCTTCAAGTTTTACTACATAAGCAATAGCAAAGTTACCAGCAGCAGTAAATAAAACGTATTGAGTAGAAGCTGTAGCACCAGCATTACCAATAATTTCTAACACTGCGGCGGTAAATGCTGCATAACAAAGACCTGTGATTAATAAATAAAATAAAGCCCCAATAATGTAAGTAGTTTGACTCATTGGTGCAAGTGCCATTGCAAAAGCACAAATTGCAGTAGCAACCCCTGCAATCAAATAAGCTACGCGCCGATTCATACGGTCGCAAAAATATCCACTTATGATACAAGAGACTCCTGTAATGACTCCTCCAGCATAACCATTAACAATTGCTACTACATTTTCACTAGCTTTATAGTCGTTAGAAAAACTGGTAAAGAGTTGCATTGCCGCAGCAGTCCCTACTGGTGAAATACAAAAAAGCATTCCGCTCCAACCTACTCGCGACCTAGCAGTGTTCCAAACGTCTCGAAACATAGTTCTAAATAGTTCTGAAACTTTGCGTTTAATTGGTTTAAGTTCTGGAACGGCTAAAGCAATTAAACCTGGGATCATTAACATTAATCCCGTCACTATACTTACTACAGGTAAAGAATAGTTCTGAAATAAAGTAAGCGAAATACCTGCACCAATGGCACCTGCACCAATATTACCAGCATTAGAAAACCCTGCGGCTTTTCCTCTTACATCATCGGGCAATGTAGTAGCCATCAAGCCACCAATACAAGGACCTGTTAAATTAATAAAAACCTGTGAAGTTAATACTACATAAATAAAGAGGTTAATGTTGTTAGCAACATCTATTAAAGCTGTTGAAGCCATTGTTAAGCCACCCAACACACACATAATCATATACCAAGTGCGCCGCCTAAACCCTATATCTACAGTGGGTGTCCATAGGAATTGAAAGGTAGCAATTAATAAAGATGCTGCTACAGCACTAGCAATTTTATTTTTATCTACACCATATTTTTGAAGAATTGATCCTAGTGTAGCACCAGCAAAAGCACCAGAAACTCCATATGGTAAGTATAAAAGGCCAAATATCCAAACAGGGGGGTGTTTAGCTTTGCTATCAATTTTATTTTCCATTTAATTAAATATGCTCCTGAATTAGTTTGTTTAAGGTTGGGTCTTAAATATTTCTTGGCTTAGGCAATAAAATCCTGGTAGTAAAGGACTAGATAGAACATCTCTTCCCTGTAGGATTTTTATTAAATCTAATTTAGGTACTCGATATACCTCAATATTATGCTGTTCAGGTGAAATAATCCAATATTCTTTTACACCATATTTTTCATAAAGTTGTCGCTTTATTTTGCGATCCTTAAGATCACTCTCCGTTTCCTGGTTAAGCACTTCTATTAGTAGGCTTGGTGCAGCAATAAGTTGATCTTGGGCAATTATTTTATCTTTTTGTAAATTAGGAATAAAAGCAATATCAGGTATTAAACAGTCGAAATCGCTAAGTATTAATGCTGGATTGGGTAGGACTTCTCCAACAGGGTTTTGCTCTAGATATTTACCTAGCAAAAATAACAGGTTAAACATTACTCTTTGATGTGAAAGGCTAGGAATAACAGACATAAGAAATTCTCCTTGTATTAATTGATATTGGCGGCCATTAGCAGACAAAATGCTAAGATCTAAAATAGTCAAAATAGGATTTACCAACATAGTGTCACTTTCATAAGGTTTCTTAAAATAAAGCTTTATTTTTAGTAGAGTAGACGGGTTTAACCAAAATTTTTGTCAGAGTTGAAGTTATTTTCAAAATTGCGCCTAGGTAGTTAATGTAGTATCTTTAAGTCATTCATCAGCCAGCTAAGAGGTAGATTTATGTATAACAATGCAGCCATTGAACATTTATTGTTTGAAGCAGATGCCATTTATAATTGGAGTTATGGGGTGGACAACCAAGTGCTACGCAGCCTTTATGAAAAAGGCAAACGTGATCAATGGAATGGGTCTCAAGACTTAGATTGGTCACTCTCTGTTGATCCTGAAAATTGGGAAACTTTTCCAAAAACTGCTGTGCCAATTTATGGTAGCGATGTTTGGCACAAACTAAATGAAAAAGAACAAACCAATTTATCTTATGAATTTACCTCTTGGCGTATTAGTAATTTTTTACATGGTGAGCAAGGTGCGCTACTAACTACAGCACAAATTGTTGTTGTTGCCCCGTCAATGGATGCTAAATTTTATGGTGCTACTCAAGTAATGGATGAAGGCAGACATGTAGAAGTTTTTGAACGTTATTTACGAGAAAAAGTGCTACGTAGTTACCCTATTAATAAAGACTTAAAAACCCTGCTAGATACAATTTTATCTGATAAACGCTGGGATATGAAATATTTAGGGATGCAAATTATTGTAGAAGGCTTAGCACTTGCTACTATAGGAGTACTGCGCGGTATCTATCAAGAGCCATTACTAGAAAAGTTACTTAAATATGTAATGTTAGACGAAGCTCGACATGTTGCATTTGGAGTTATTTCTGTTGCAGATTTCTATAAACAGCTAACAGAAAAAGAGCGTCAAGAACGTGAAGACTTTGCTTATGAGGCTTGCGTATTAATGAGTGAACGCCTCCTTGGTCAAGAAGTTTGGGAAAGAACTGGATTGCCCGTAAAAGACTGTTTAAGTCAAATGAAAACTTCATCAATAACAATTGGGTTTCGACAACTATTATTTTCTAGAGTAATCCCAAACTTAAAACGCCTAGGGTTAATAACAGACCGAGTACGCTCAAAATATGAGAAAATGGGTGTATTGCGTTTTGAAAATGACCCTAATAGCGAACAAGAATTAACCAAATAACTAGGTTCACATACTTAATTTTAGGAGTGCAGAAAAAATTGAATGGCACGAAAACACACAAAACTCTTGCAAATGGATTTCGCGCAGTTCGTGAGCTTATGGGAATGCCCCAAGCAGGCTATGCTCGGCTATTTGAAGCAGAACGCGCTTTTGTTCAAGAACTAGAAGAAGGACGCTTGCCTGCTGTATTAGACCATCGTTTACTTAAGTTTATGTTACTTAGCTTTACACTTAATCGTGAGTCAGATTTTATTTCTACTTTACTCAAACAGGTAAATAACTTTTATGGCTTAGACCATATTTTTGAAAAACCGTTTCCTCTATTAGCCCTCTATGAACAAGTTTTAGGGTCAGGGATAACTAAATGGCCTTGGATTATTGACTCGGCTCGTTTTCGTTGTAAAGCAATTGAGAAAAAACGCCTTGGTAGTTTCCTAATGTTGTGGGGACAAAAGACAAACATTCACGATTCTTTACTAACAAATCTTTCACAACAATTACTGGCCTTTATCAACTTTATTGATGGTCGTACTATAATTATTATTCCCTCTATTTACTTGTTTTTAGACCTAAACACCACTATTTCTAATAACCCTTTAGTAAAAAATTTAGAGATAAAACTAGAAAAAGGAGAAACTATTGGACTAGCTTTACCTAGAGAAATACCTCTTGCTCAAACAACAAATACAATAGCTTGGGAAAACCTACGATTATTTTCTTATTCTCAAGATAAGAGTGTGCTTCGTGAGACTGCCTTTCGCTAAAAAACTCTAAAACCTGCTAAGTTAAGGTGACAAATCTTTTAATTATCTAAAATAATGTCTGCTATTAAATAGTTTTCTTTAGGAGGATAAATATATGAGTCAGGTACATAGTAAATTTAAAGTATTTGTAGGAAACCCTACAGCAGATCACTCTATTGGTGATTTAGGAAAACAGATTGAAGCCTTTGTTAGTGATTCAAAAGTTGCGGCTAAAAGCATAGGGATAGAATATCTAGAATCTACCCAAAGACTAATAATGACCCTTGGTTATACAGACAATCAGCCTCATACACCTATTAAGGTAGATTGTGTTAGCCTTGGTAAAGTAGATATTGCCCATGATACTATTGCACTAGAGAGAAAAATGTCAGAAGTCGCAGACCAACACCAAAACCTTATCTGCCATGAGCTTTATATTACAGAAGAAAACGAGTTTTTTATGGTATTTATGGCAGAGCGTTCATAGCTTAAATAAATCTTCCTAATCAAGTAAAAATATTATAGTGTTTTGTTGCTGTTTTCCTATAATTTCGCTATAGTTTTCTTAAAAGGACAATTCATTAATTTATGGACATAAATA
>CAZHXL010000156.1:7166-14657 GCA_964536575.1 uncultured Clostridia bacterium
AAACTAATAGAAATATTAAAAGAAAATTACCCTAATGCCCGTTATGAACTTGATTGGGAAAGCCCTTTACAATTACTAATAGGAACAATCCTTGCTGCACAATGTACTGATGTACGAGTCAATAAAGTAACTAAAACTCTATTTCCTAAATACCCTGATGCACAAGCTTTTGCTAATGCTAATATGGAAGAACTAGAGGAAATACTTAAGCCCACAGGATTTTACAAAAAAGTGCAAGATGTTTGTAAAGCCTTATTAGAAAATTTTGGTGGCGAAGTTCCTCGCACAATGGCAGAACTCACTACTTTACCAGGTGTTGCGCGTAAAACTGCTAATGTGGTGTTAAATAACGCATTTCAAATCCCTTCAGGTATTATTGTTGACACACATGTTCATAGAATTAGCCCTAGAATGGGACTTACTAAAGAAGGTAGCCCAGAAACTATTGAAAAAGCTTTAATGAAAATCGCACCTCAAAACGAGTGGGTGCAGTTTGGCCCGGCAATGGTCTTGCATGGCCGCTATGTTTGTACTGCCAGAAAACCTAACTGTGTAGAATGTGTATTAAAAGATATTTGTCCAAAAATAGGAGTAGAAAACTAATGTTAAATCCTAAACTTCCGCCCTCTTGGCAAAAAGCCCTAGAAGGTGAATTTGAAAAACCTTATTTCCGCGAGCTACAAGCTTTTGTTGGAGAAGAAAGAAAAGCCCATACCATTTTTCCTCCTGAGGAAGATGTTTTTTCAGCTTTTGAACTCACCCCTTATGATCAAGTAAACGTACTATTACTTGGTCAAGATCCTTACCATGATGATAACCAAGCACATGGTCTCTGTTTTTCAGTACGACCAGGGATTAAACCACCTCCATCTTTAGTCAATATGTATAAAGAGCTAAAAGAAGACGTAGGTTTTAATATTCCTAAACATGGTTACTTAGTCGATTGGGCCACACAAGGCATGTTAATGATTAATGCTGTCTTAACTGTTCGTGCTCATACACCAAACTCACATAAAGATAAAGGGTGGGAAAAATTTACTGATGCAGTAATTGGTAAAGTTAATGAAAAAACCGATCCAGTAGTATTTGTACTTTGGGGCGGTTATGCACAAAAGAAAGAAAAATTAATTAATAACCCTCAACACAAGATCATTAAATGCGCCCATCCATCGCCATTATCAGCTAGGAGTGGTTTTTTTGGTAGCAAAGTATTTTCTAAAATTAACCAAACATTACAAGATATTGGTAAACCAGCTATTAGTTGGCAGTTATCAGACAAATAGAAATACTCTAGATGCCCCAAAAAGAGGTATTTCAAAATAGATTTGTGTTCCAAAAGAATTGATAAAGCTAATTAAATTACTTGAAAGCTCTTTACTCTTTGGGGCTAACAAAGTCTAGCACATAGTTGCCTAGAAGGTTGGGGGTAAACTCAAAGAGTAATTTTGAGAAACCTTGTATTTACAATCACTTATATTTTTGGCTTAACCAAAATAAAACCGTCTTCTGAGCATCTACGTTTTCATTGTGGTTATTATCTGGTTTAAAAGGTAGGCAAAATCTAGGATAAGCTTGGGCTTAACTATTAAGCTCTGCGTAATTTATGTGATTATCTGTTGGTAATTAGCTGGTATTTCGTCTTAGAGATTGGCGATAGCGTTAACAGGGTGTTAGGTAAATAGCTTTATTGTTATGCTTTAAGGTTATAGGATATGTAGTAGTATTTATAGTCTTAGCTGGCTTTATCCAGCTTATCCTTGATTTCCTCTAATTCGTCCTCTGCCTTACCAACTCTTTGATGGAGGTTTGCTGTAGTTCTGTCTAAAAGTTTGACTGAATAAGCTTGATTATCTAATCTTTTTACATCATCTCTGAGGTCTAAAACGTCAGCCCTTGTACCAACAAGAATAATTTTAGTTTCATTGATTTGTACTTGCAGATCCTGGATCTTCTCGCTAAGTTCTTTATGGTTCGCATCAATCTTTTCTATAACTTGTTTCTGATTGGAATCAACTTTAGCTTCTAATCTATTGAGATCAGAGCGCATGTCTTTTACTTCATTTAATAGCAATTGGAACATTTCATCTGTGGTCATAGGTAACTCGCCTTTACGCCTTTTGGATAAGTGATAAAACTATGGCACATTATAACACGGCTCACTAAAGCAAAAAAATTCAGGTCTACTACACCAGGGCTGTTTAACTGTCAGAAATACCAAGTAAAACTAAAGCGTTCCAAGAATTAGCAGCAAAAGAACGACAAGTAGAAGCAATGTTGGAAAAACCAGACAAACGAAAAAGACCAATAACAAGATTACGAAAACAAGCCATAATTTGAGCAATATTAGCAGAACGAACTTGGGAGCGAGACAGGGCGAACGCATTATAATCTTCAGGAAATAAAAGGACTTATGGAAACAGGGCTTTTAACCATTGCTAAAGGCACTTGCGATAGCAAATCAATAAAGGGTTTTATTAATGTGCCAAATACCCATTATCTATAGCTGTTGATAACCCCTTTATTTTCCATACTTTTATAATGCGTTCGCCCTGCAAAGATACCTGTATCTGGTGCCATTGTAGATTTCATCACAGAACTATACTAGCAATTAAATGCTACCATCTACAATACCTCTAACAACAATAAAACTTTTGTGTTTAATGAGCTAATAACCTTTATAGAAAGGGGTTGGACGATTGATTGAAACTCTAATAATAATGGCAAGCAAAATGAATAAGAGTATTTTTCTAACCCATCTCAGAAAATTAATTATTAATTTTCCAAGCCAGGTTTAAGCAAGGGCAGTTAACAACCTACACACAGAACTTATTTCCGGTACATCTGAATCCATCCCATTTTTTATAACTTGTTTTATTAGGCTTGGAGAAACTTTATCCCAAAGAGGCTTCACAAGTTCAAATACCTTTTCTGCTTTTAGGTAATGCTCCTTATCTTCTTGATTAGGATTGTAATGTTCTATAAAAATTCCTTGTAACCCTAATAAAAAAGCTCTTTCTGATTCTTTATCTACGGTACCCTTAAGGTAAAAAAGGGTAAGTGAAAAAAGTAACTCAAATATTCCATCTGTTATTAAAGGTGTTTTTGAGTCTAGTAAATTAAAAGCTGAGATAGTTTTTTCTACTTCGGAGATTACAAATGGTTTTTCCTGCTCAGTAATATTATCCAAGATGTACTTAACAAATAAGAAAATATATTCTGTAAAACTATAAGGACGAGCTAACAATTCAGATAATAAGTTTGGTAGTAATGAAATATGAAACTTTCTATTATGTTTTAAAAATTCTCCAAATAAGTTTATAACGCTAATAGCTCCTTTATCTTTAATTGCCTGTTCAACACACTGAAAATATTCATTTTCAGTTCTAGGAGTTGTAGCTAGAACTTTTCTAATAGAGTTTATTGCTTGGGCTACAATAACCAAGTTTTCATTGTGTTTATACCTACGTATCCACAAAGCCCCTATTGTTCGAACAACCCAATTATAGTTCACAACTTTTTTTCTGTAGAATAAAATAAAAGTAGCAAAAATGGCACCTAAGTTACTTGAGTTAGCAAGCTGGTCTAGTTCATCATCTGTTAAAATGCCTAACAGTAAGACCCTTTCAACGCAAGAAAGAAAACTATTGTGAAGTTTATTGCCATCTGTATCACGAGTAATTTCCTTTATTTCAACAAAAGTCGGCGAAATAATTGTCTTAAGACTATTATCTGAAGAACTTACAAGTTCTTGTTGAGTTTCTTGGCTATTGTCTTCTTCTTCTGGTTGGTTAGATCTTGCCATCAACGCTAAGTATATACTTTTAGATGTTTGGGAAAACTGAACCATAGTACGCATTTCCTCATTTGACAAAGTGCCAAATTCATTAGCAATAAGAGCTAACCAATTAATACTGTCACTTTTAACGCGATTATCAGAAATATAATCTTTTGCAACAGTACCTATTTGATTAGCGACAAGGGTTTCCTTTCTACCTTTACTCATAAACCAATCAAAGCTTAACTCCAAATCATGATGTGATATAAATTCTTTAGAAAAAAGGTTCTCCCATATAAGGTCTCTCCAAGCTGTTAAATCAAAAAAAGTTTTTAAGTATTTATAAACGATTGGTTCTTTATGAAAATGTTGTTTGTATTTCTCAATAAATACATTAACTTCTGCTAAAACGTCTTCTTTATTATTTTTGATTATGTGGTCACACTCAAAATCTATCTGAGGAAGACTAAAGTGAAAGCGGTCATTGTAGGAAAGTATAAAACATTTTATATAATCAATATTAGACAATTTACTTCGATGATATTGCCAAAGAGACTGTGAAGCTTCCTTAGCCAGATCCCAATTATCATTAAGACACCCAACTAATATCTTAAATGCTCTATCTTGCTTAACTATTTCCTCTAAATTATCTCCTATGTATCCCCAGTTTTGGCCTATAATTCTGCCTTCCCCTAAAAGCCCTACTATTAATTGTTTGTACAGATCATTATTGAGCGTATACTTGTTATGCAAAAGTAATGTTAGAGCAAAAGTTTTAGAAGTAGACGAAAAAGTTTCTATTTTAGTAACTATGTGACTTATTAGACTTTCGCCTAACGAAAGTCTTAAGGCAAAACGCAGCCATTCATGCCCTCCATGAGTATCATGAATATAGTTTGTAACAGAATTTATTACTATCTCAACAACCAACGTATTTTCACCTGGAAAACAGGAAAAGAGCATACGAGCAGAATTTATTCTGAGCTTTTTACTAAGGCTATTAAGAGATTCCTGAAGAGTTTTTTTGTATTGTGGCTTTTTTATAGCTAGTTCTTTAATCTTATATCGAACCTCTGAATTTCTAGGAAGGGTATAACTATCAAGAAATTTAATACACTGACGAAATAAAGCTAGATGCAAATTTTCAGAGTCCATCAGCTTTTGTAGAATTACATTCCAATACTCCGCATAAAAAAAGAAATGGTAAGAATCATTATCCTCAGACAATATGTCAAATAACCAATATAATGCTTCATCTCCTTTATTTTGTAGAAGTGATTGTAATGTCTTCTCCACTTCTTCAACCCTATAATAGCCAAACCCTTCTGATAAACCCCTTCCGAGAAGGAACATATTATGTTCTCCTTTTTTGTACAGCGAAATAGCAGAATTAGCTGTTAATTTACCCTTATATTTTCCGTAGAAAGTGTACCAGTACAAAACACTTTGAAAATTTGCTGCCCCAAATCTAGTTTCAAGCTCACTACGCATATAAGGGTATTTATCTAAACATGATATAGCTGAGTGCAATATCTTAATGGATGGAGCCTCTTTAGAAAGTTCTAACCAGAATGTTGCAACGTTAGCCTCTCTATCTTCATCTTCAGTAGCAACGCGGTTTAATGCATCTAACACAGCAGGTTTATTAGTTATGTATATACTAGATAGTAATTTCTTTGCTTTATCTTTCAATATAGTCGAAAGCAAATTTTTTGCGTATAGGGATACTAAATCACTAAAAGCAAATTTTTCTGGGCTTACAATGGCTAAGACAGGAAATAAGCACACCTCAGCACAAGAATGTTCGCAAAGCTTTAAATTTATACTTTTAATTGCACTTATGAGTTTAGAGAATTTAACTTTTTGTTCGGCAGTTATAGAAAAATTTGAAATTAATATCCAATGACTTAATACTGAAGCCGCAACCTCGCCATCTGACCAGTCCAGTGGATACATAGGATCAAGGTACTCTTTATAAAACCAATCAAATCCTTCATTTCCTGCAAGCACAAAGCAGTGAGCAAATGCAAAACTAGATATTAAATTACGATTTTTGGAATATCTTATAGGACGAAAGCTTAATTCACTTAAATATTTTATAAAGAATTTTGCAAGCTCACTGCTACCTGTCTCAGATATTATGATGGCTAGGGTAGCACTTGATGAAAAGGTTTCTGGATTTTTTACTGATTTGGTTATTTCTAAGATGTACCCCTCGAATTTAGAAAGTACATACTGGATGCGTCTCTTTCTTCTAGCTATCGCAGCAGCAAATGAATATTCCCGCCATAAACTTTCTCCTTCACTGTTTAATGGAGGTGTTTGGTTTTCAAGGCTATAGTAAATTTTTAGTCCAAGAGCTAATTGAAATAGAGGCTGTGAATTAAATACCAGTTTATCACCCTCTAACTGAAGAATATTTTTTATAAAAAAATCACAGCCTTGAGATATAGCAGAGAACCTATTAGGAACATTAGGAATATTTTGTTCGATTATTACACGAAGAGAATCTTTATTAAGGCACTTCTCTAAACTGTTATAAACTTCAGATGCAATTTCTCCTAGTAGTTTTTCTCTTGAATAGTTATCGGGAAAAATCCCAGTAAAATCTTTTATCTCTAACTCTTTGTTATCACTAAAATTCCAATTACCTAAACGCTCTAATGTTATGTCATACAACAACTCAGCAAGACTTTTCTTTGTGTTTGATGCTGTTAGGTATGGATACATTAATCGAACAATTAAAGGGGTAGTAGCTATACCAAGTAATTCTGGATGTTCACACAGGTATCGAAACCTGCTTTTTGCTTCGGTTTTCGCTTTGTTTTCGTCCAACCCATTGGCGATGGCTTCATTAAAAAGTAATTGCTCTTGTTCTCTACTCGTCAAAGGAAGCATTTCAAGACATTGCCAGTTATGATAATCAAGCCCTTCTAACTCTATTGGCCTACCTGTAGCTACAACCCTTATTTGCACCCAGTTGTTCATCAATCCTGCTGCCTGTTGTAGAAGTTCTTTTGCTGCTCTTTTATCAAGTTCATCAAAACCATCTATTACTATTAAAACTTGAAAGTCATTATTTAAAACAGAAATTAAATCGAACTTACTTTCCAAGTTAGTATTTGGAGCAATCTGTCCATTAACGTACTCTGAAATTTGGGCGGCTAGATTACCAATTGTGTCAAAAAGTTTTCCAAGAAAATATTTTGCTGGAATCAAAAGAGGAATTACTCCATTAGCCTTATCAGCAAGACTAATAACGTAACTACCTACAAGTGTACTTTTCCCACTTCCAAGATCTCCAAAAAGAAATGTCGGACCTTCTGTAGAAACCACTTCGGAGAAGGGTGCTGCGGAATTTTTAATATTCAAAATTATTTCGTTATTTTGTGATCGGCTAATATGTTCCTCAATATAATGAAAACCAACAAATCTATTTATTAAGACAGGAAGAAGGGCAGATTTAGTTATAATTCTCGATTTTTGATGGATGTAGTTAAGAACGTGTTGTTTTGCCTTATCTACAAGTGTTCCATAGTTAAACCTTATTGTGGATGACTCTGATCTATTTGGTGTTATAAAGTCTTTTTTTTTAGACTCCTGTTAATAATTTCTTTATCTGGTCTTTCTAACCATTTATCTTCTCTAGGATCACACTCAAAGGCTTTTCGGCTAATTGTTCTTTCAGGTATGTTGATCTGATAAATAGAAAAATT
>CAZHXL010000157.1:0-8655 GCA_964536575.1 uncultured Clostridia bacterium
TATTCCTTCTTCTCCTCATTAATTTTGGGAGATTTTATTTTTTCCAACTCCCTAAAACCTGTGGTTTTAATCGTGAGTACAAACTGTGTTGAGATGTTAGGTATTCTAAACCACCAAAATCTTTCCTAAAAATCTGCAAAGTTTTTGAGAGAAAAAATCTTTTCTATCGCCATGTATTAATGAAAACAACATCACACAAAATTTAATACAAGGAAGGTATCAAGCTATGAAAAACTCTCAAGATTTAGCAACTAAGTTTTACTCTTTAGCATTTTCACTTAAATTAAGAAGTCTCTTTATCAGGATAACCGCATTTGCTTTAACCATTGCGATTTTCTTTATTAATATGTCTTGGATTGATGCTTCAGAACCAAACGTTCTTTCACGTATTGCTAGCACTGTTGCTGCAACTTTGATTATTCCTGGGCTTTTTATGATTATCGCTAGCCCAATAACCAATATGGCAATAGCTTCTTTTTATCTTAAAGCGCGTCAGGCCAAAGGAGCTATTAACCATAGTGGCACAGGAGAAGAAGCTGAAATTGCTGAGCGTACTTTATTTACTACTAAACGCAAAGTTTTAACAAGTATAGCTCTAGCAATGTCACTAGTAACAAGTAATATTGCTTATACATTAATGGTTCCACCAGCAGAACCACCTATTGGTGCTGTACGCACACATATTGAAAAAATAGCTGATTCAGAAAATGCTTGGGTTCAATATGACTTAGCTATTCGTGATTTATTAGAGCTACCAATGCTTAGCAAATCCATGGATAAAAAATTATATGAAGTAGTTGGCAATGCTTCAGCCCAACAATTAGTAAATCCTATTTATGGTAATTTAGAAAAGGCAGCTTTTGGTCTTGAAGAGCTTAATGAAAAGCAGTTGGACTATATTAATAAACACGAGCGTGCAATAGAGCATTTACTAGCAGGAGTAAAACTTTCTCAGGTACAATACCATTCTGAAACTCCAAATATTTCTACACCTGTGCCAAACTTATTACAAATGAGAGCTTTAGCTAATTTGGCTGCGGCCAAATCACGCCACCTACAACAAACAGGAAACCCCCAAAAAGCTATAGAACTAGCATTAGCAAATTATGAAATGGCTACAGATATTGGAGCAGAAGCTAACGCTTCTTTGGTTTCTGGGTTAATCTCAGTGGTTTGTCGTAATATTGCAGCTAAATCACTGCTAACACTAATAAATTCTGGTACGACTACACCAGAAATGGACAAAGAAATTGCTCGTCGAGTAACAGAACAAGATAGTCGTATGCCTAATGCTTATCAATTTTTCTTTTCAGAAAGACAAGCTGTACAGGTTTCTTTTGAAGATGCTTTGATAAAACAAAATGGTAATAGTGATGAGTTTTTCTTTAATAACTCAAGTCTAGTTAAAGCTCTAGTTAAGGCTTCTCCTGGCCTACGATTAAGAGTTTACAATAAATATTCTGAGCTTAGCCAAAATGGTCTTAACCTAATGCGTAGTAGTGCAGAAAATTGGGACTTTGTTGAGGCAGAAAAAATTGTAGAAGAAACACTTAAACAAGCTAACAGTCCTTGGACTTGGGGTTGGACACCTGCCGATATGATAGCATCAACAGTGTTTTATATATCAATGCCTAATGCTACAGCAACAATGAAGACCCTTTATACTGACAACTCAATCGGGAAGACTGTAGTTAGCTTTGCAGCTTGTTCAGCTTATAAAAAGAACCATAGTGAGTTTCCTACCACTCTAGACAAGGCAATGAGTGAGGTTGGTCTTTCAATACCAAATGATTTAGCTACTAATAAAGCTATTGGCTATCGTTTAGAAAGGGGTAATCCTACTGTATGGTTTGCTGGAGTTGATGGTAAAAATGATGGTGGTACACAAGCTTATGACGGTGCAAAACGCCATCAACCTAGTGCAGGCAAAGACTATGTTTTCTCTTACGGAGAGTTACCATTACAACAATAGGTAAGTTTTAGTCAACTGCTAGTAGCTAACTAATAGCTAACATATAGTAATAAAATACTAATAACATAGTAATAAAAACAATATAAGCTCTAACCAAAAGTTAGGGTTTATTTTATTTATATCTGGCTCTTTATTAATTTTTTGCTTACAATAGAAGCTATCGCCTTGACAATATTATCTATTACAGAAAATTCCCTATAAATTGGAATAATATATGTCTACCTCAAATAGCTTAGAAAAACATACTGACCCTTTAATTGGACGAGCCTTAGGTGATTTTGTAATTAAAAGTAAGTTGGGAGAAGGTGGGTTTGGTCTTGTTTACAGGGCTGAACAAACAGGGCTTTCCCGCGAAGTAGTAATTAAAACCCTTAATACTAACACTATAGAACAAAGCCCAGAGCGTTTTATCCAAGAAGCAAAACTGGCTTCTCGCTTAGAACATCCTTATACTGCACACACCTATGCTTTTGGTGTTGAGTCTGATGGGTTGATGTGGATAGCAATGGAATTTGTTCGTGGGACTTCTTTAGATAAACTCCTAGAAAAACAACATACCATTCCATTAGAACGCTTTGTTCCATTATTAGATAAGCTTTGTGAGGTAATTCATACTGCGCATGAATACGGTATTATTCACCGAGATATAAAGCCTGCAAATATAATGATTATTTCTCGTGCTGGTCGTTTAATGCCTAAGCTACTAGACTTTGGTATTGCAAAAAGTTTTACTAACATAATTACTGTAGAGGAAATTACAGAAATAAGTTCTGATCCAAAAACTTCAGCTATAACCTCAAAACATATACAAATACGAGAAAGCGATTTAACTAATACAGAGCTAGACGACACACTAAGACTTCGCGAAGACCTAGACCCTGATAAAACTCAAGAGCCTGACGCGATTAAAACCAACAATCAAAAACCAAAAACTAGTAGTGCTAAGTTGCAGGCAGATAAAACTGGAATTGTTGGTTCACCCTACTATATGCCTCCTGAACAGTGGCGATCAGGTGGAGTGCTTTCTCCTGCTACAGATATTTATGCATTAGCAGTGTTAACCTTTCAGGCATTAACAGGAACATTTCCTTTTGAAGGCTCTTTAGCAGACCTTTGCCAATCACACTTCTATGAAGAAGTACCGCCACTAGGAAAAAATTTTCCTCCTGAACTTGACCAAGTTATTGCAAAAGCTATGGCAAAAATCCCGAAAGCCCGATACGCTACAGCCTTAGAATTTGCTTCTGCCTTTCGTCAAGCCTCTGGCATGGGAAAAGAAAGAAATCAATTACCAGAACTAGAAGAAACCCTGCGTGATGAGCTTTTGGCAATGACACCTCAACCTATTGCTGATGCAATTAATCAACTTGGTTCTAATACTAGTGCAACTGAGCTACAACAAGATATTAAAACTCTTAGTCAAACAATTGCTCATTATTTAGGAGTTATTTCTTTAGCCTGTCAAGCTAAGCTAAAAAACTATCAAAAGGAAAAAAATCATTCTTTAGCTGAAGTTTTACAAAAGCTATATAGACAAAATCTAACAGGGCAAGAATGGATATTATTGGCTAAAGAGCTTTGTAGTCCGTTTTCTGAAGAACCTGAAACTTTTCCTATTCCTGAGTTAGTAAGCCTATTTTTTGACTGTCCTAATAATACCCCAACCCAAATAATTCCATTGTTTCAAAAGCTTTTAGCAAAACCTATAACTCTACGAATTAAAAATAATCAAGAAGGAAATTCATTTCAAAGCTTAATAGAACTATTTTCTGCAATTAAGTCATTATTACTACTGTTAAAACCTATTTTCCAGTATCAGTTATTTTTACCAAGAGAGAGTCATAATGAGCGTTGGACAGGAACTAATCGTGTTTGCCTAATAGGATCTAAATTAGAAAACAAAGAAATGGCTAATAAACCATTATTAGCAGATGCTAATGATAAGCCTGTGCTTTCTCTTTGGCCACTAGCACAAGTAAGAATTCCTGCTCTTGGTTCTAGACTAGAATTATTTTCTTTTGCAGGAAAAGGAGCTATTGGAGCAAAATTTGTTGCTCTTCCCTATGGATTTGAGTTTCAGGATGAAGATTTTTGGAATTGGTTCCAAGAAGACCTACTTTATATAGACTCTGTAACACAAAACACATCTCTTAGTCAGCGTCAGCCCTATCCAGGGTTAAGTGCTTTTACATTTGAGGATAGTGATCTTTTTTTTGGTAGAGAACAAGAAATACAGGTTGCCCTAAATAAACTACGGCGACAAGCTCTACTGGCAATTGTTGGCCCTTCTGGTGCGGGTAAAAGCTCTTTTGTACAAGCAGGTATTATCCCTAATCTACCTCAAGGCTGGCGGACTATTACATTTAGACCTGGTAGCTCACCTATTATTTCCTTAAAACTCAAACTCATTAGGGAGCTTAAATTAAGCCAAGACCTTGCATCAGGAAATATAGTCCACGAGCTACAATCATTTAATGCTGAAGGGTTGGTTATAATAGTTGATCAATTTGAAGAGATAATTACTTTATGTGATAGCGAGCAAAAAAGAGAGCTATTTTGCAAAATCCTTGCTGAGCTTACCAATTCACTAGAACAAAACATTCGTGTAATTATTACTTTAAGAGATGATTTTTTAGTAAAAGCCAAAGCTCTACCATTTTTAGGAGAACAATTAACACAAAGCCTAGAAATTCTTACTACACCTAGTGCTAGCGATCTAATTCGAATCCTAGTAGAACCAGCAAAATATGTCCTCTATCAGTTTGAAGATCATATGTTACCTAAAGAAATAGCAGAATCTGTTATTGGTAAACCTAGCGCGTTACCGCTACTAGCCTTTACAGCAGCTAAACTTTGGCAACTTCGTGATCTACAAACTAAACGCCTTACACGTAAAGCATATTTATCCATTGGTGGTGTTGGAGGAGCATTAGCAAGTCATGCTGAGTTGCTAGTAAAAGAACTATCTTTAGCTGAACAAAAATTATTAAGAGAAATGTTTCGTAGGCTAGTAACAAGCGAAGGAACAAAAGCAGTACTAAATAAAAACGAACTACTACAAATATTAGGCGACCAATCAATAGCAGAACCCCTAATAGAAAAAATAGTAATAGCTAGACTAGTTTCTGTTTCTAAAGTAGATGGAATAGAAAAAATAGAAATTATTCACGAAGCACTACTCTCCTCTTGGCCAAGGCTGGTTAATTGGCTACACGAAGATATTGATGTAATCAGGTTACGAGACCAATTACAATCTGCTGCAAGACAATGGCAAGACCGAGGTAAACCAAAAGGTTTACTTTGGCGTGATGAAGCATTAACAGAATATGAGCTTTGGCGTAATCGTTATTCTGGCAACTTATCAAACCTAGAACAGGCTTTTGCCCAAGCAAGCCTATTTGAATCAACTAGAAACAAAAAAAGACAACAACTTGTTATAGCTTTAATTATGAGTAGCCTAGTTATAGGAGTGATGGTTTTATTTTGGCAGCGTCAGGAAGCAGCAAAAAATGCTAGAGAAGCTAACATCCAAGTAGGTAAACTTTATGAAGAACAAGGCCGTCAAGAATTGTTAGCCCAACATCCAAACCGCGCTCTACCATACTTGTCTAAGGCTTATAGCAGTGGTAATAATTCTGCATCTCTACGTTTTATGTTGGCACAAAGCCTTAAGGAGCTAGATAAAGTAAAAGTTTTAATTGGCCACAATGATTGGGTAACAATGGCTTCATTTAATAAAGATAATTCTAAAGTATTAACAGCTAGTGCTGATAAAACAATAAAAATCTGGGATTTTGCTTCTGAAAAACCACTACTAAGCATTTCTGCTCATAGTAGCAATATAAATTATGCTGTTTTTAGCCCAGATAATAGCAAAATAATTAGTGCTAGTGATGATAACACTGCAAAAATTTGGGAAAGTGATGGTAATAAACTAGTTACTTTGGTTGGCCATAGTAAAGGGGTAAATTCCGCTAGTTTTAGCCCTGATTCTAGTAAAGTTATTACTGCAAGTAATGATAATACTGCAAGAATTTGGGATAGTGATGGTAAAGAGCTACTTTCATTAATAGGACATGAAAGCAAAGTTAACTTTGCTTGTTTTAATAATGATGGGACTAAAATAGTTACTGCTAGTTTTGATAGGACAGCAAAATTGTGGGATAGTAATGGTAATTTACTACATAGCTTAATAGGCCATAATAACAGTGTTACTTTTGCTAGTTTTAGCCCTGATGGAAAGCTTATTATTACAGCTAGTAGCGATTCAACAGCAAACATTTGGGACATTAATGGTAACTTGCTTAAAATTTTAGAAAATCATACATCTATTGTTACTCAAGCAGTATTTAGCCCTAGTGGTGACAAAGTTGCAACCAGTAGTCAAGATAATAGTATTAATATTTGGGATACTAACTCAGGAAAGTTGCTTACCTCATTAACCTATAATAATTTTGCTTTTCAATCAGTATCATTTAGTGAAAATGGAAATTATCTAGTAACAACTAGCCAAAATCACACCGCCCAAATTTGGGATGTAACACCAATAAAAGAGACTCCTGAGACTGTAGCAAAACTTGTAGAGCAAAAATCAGACTTTCAACTACTAGGAGAAAGCCTAGTACCTTCTCTAGGTAGTCAGCGAGTAAAAATACAACAAAAACCTATTTACCTATCAGTTGAACCAGTATTAAAAACCTTTGAATTTGATACTATAAAATTAAATGCTTCGGCTAAAGTAATAGAAACGACTAGGAAAGCTGCTAGGTACTTTCAAGAGTTGATTGCTCCAAATATTTCTTTAGAAATGGTAAAAATTCCTGCTGGAACATTTACTATGGGATCTAATGAAGACAAAGACGAAGAGCCACAACATCAAGTAACAGTAAAGTCATTTTACATGAGTAAATTTGAGGTTACTCAAGCACAATGGGATAGAGTAATGCAGTATAATCCTTCACATTTTACTGGTGATAATTTACCTGTAGAAAAAGTAACTTGGTATGAAGCTATGGAGTTTTGTAAAAGGCTATCACAAATGACTGGCAGGCGTTATCGTTTACCTAGTGAGGCCGAATGGGAATATGCTAATCGTGCTGGATCGACTTCAGCTTTTTCTTTTGGAGAAAATATTTCTGATAAAATAGTAAATTTTAATGCAGACAACCCTTATGGTAACGGCCTAAAAGGTATATATCGTAAGAAAACTCTTCCTGTAGGAAGCCTTGGCATTGCTAATGCCTTTGGGCTATATGATATACATGGAAATGTTTTTGAATGGTGCTTAGATGTTTTCCATCCAAATTATAACAATGCGCCAACAGATGCAATGGCTTGGCAAATACCCTATAATAGATTTCGCATAGTACGTGGAGGTTCTTGGGTAGATGCTGGAGGTTTTGCCCGCTCTTCACTACGCTTTTACTCAGAACCACAACTTAGATTTAATTATATTGGCCTACGGGTTGTAGTTAGTGACATAGAAGTTAAATGATTGTCCAGTTGTAAAATATTTTGTCTGGTTGTGAAAATTTATGACTCAAAATAATAAACCTCATGTAGTGATTATTGGTGGCGGTTTTGGTGGAATTAAAGTAGCTCAATCGCTAAAAAATGCTGATGTGAAAATCACGCTAGTAGATCGCACTAACCACCATCTTTTCCAACCCCTGCTTTATCAAGTCGCTATGGCTGGACTTTCTCCAGCAGAAATTGCTTCCCCACTGCGCTCTATACTGCGTAAACAAAAAAATATTACTGTTGTTTTAGATGAAGTTCTTAGTATTAGCCTAACAAATCGCAACATTACAATGAGTAATGGTGAGCTAAAATACGACTATTTGGTTTTAGCTACTGGAGTAGAAAACAGCTACTTTGGCAATAATCATTGGGCAAGGCATGCAGTAGGACTAAAAGACTTAGATGATGCAATAGAGATTCGTCGGCGTGTCCTAGTAGCATTTGAAGAAGCAGAACGTGAACAGAGTGCTGAGCGACAACACAAATTATTAACTTTTGTAGTGATTGGTGGTGGCCCAACAGGTGTAGAGCTAGCTGGTACTTTAGCAGAGCTTGCTCGTTATGTATTAAAGCGTGATTTCCGCACTATAAACCCTGCATCTACACGAGTTATTTTAGTAGAACGTGCAGACAGAATTTTGGTCTCTTTTCCTAAAAGCCTTTCTATTAAAGCTACTGAGCAGCTAAAACACTTAGGCGTAGAAGTGCTTACAGAAATTGGGGTTACTGATATTACTGCTGAAGGAGTTCATTTAGGTGATACATTTATCCCTTCGGCAACAGTGCTTTGGGGTGCTGGAGTCCAAAGCACAACGATTACTAAAACACTTGGTGTAGCTCTAGATCGTGCTGGACGAGTAATAATTGAACCTGATTTATCAATTAAAGAGCATCCAGAGGTTTATGTTATCGGGGATGCGGCTTGTTTCACACATCAAACAGGACAACCTTTACCTGGTGTTGCTCCAGTAGCAATGCAACAAGGCGTAATGGCTGCACAAAATATTCTTAACACTATTGATAGGAAGCCGCGAGAAAAATTTCACTATGTCGATAAAGGGAGTATGGCAACAATTGGACGTTCTGCGGCAGTTGCTTATGCAGAAACTTTAGAGTTTAGTGGGTTTCTTGCTTGGATAATGTGGCTTACAGTACATATTATG
>CAZHXL010000157.1:8665-9060 GCA_964536575.1 uncultured Clostridia bacterium
TTATGTTTCTTATCAGCTTTCATAACCGGCTAATTGTTTTTTTCCAATGGGTTTGGTCTTATTTTACTTACAAGCGTGGCGCAAGATTGATAACTGGTCATAGGTTGCATGCAGGAGCACCAGAGAAAGACTTTGAGCCTACTACTGAGATCAGCAAGATAAAAACCTCCTAGTTTTATAATTTTTCTAAATTTTATTAAACCTATTAAACTGTTTAATAACAACAGTTAACTTAACTTCAGAAAAAAGTTGCAACTTTTTCCGGGAATTTGTATGTTTTTACCCAAAAAAAAACGACTTATTATTAAAAGGTACTGTGCTAGCGTAGCAAATTCCATGTATATTAAAACAATATATCCTTAGCAGTGTTTCCTCTTAATCAAAAACGTGCGAAG
>CAZHXL010000157.1:9070-9372 GCA_964536575.1 uncultured Clostridia bacterium
AAGGTAACTCTAGCTCCTAGCAATTTTGTTGAATTTCTAGAAAAAGAGGTGAAATAATACATTATGAGATTAGAAAACGAAGAGTATTTTGGTGGAACAAGCTGTAAGTGCACTAATGACAATATTTATCTATTTATCAAGTACATACATGGCCAATTGCTTAGAACAGAAGAGAGAGAGCTAGATCGCCATATTCAAAGCTGTCAAGACTGTCTCTTTAATTTTGCCTATGTAGAAGATATTATTAGAGGTAAACAACCTCTTTCTATTGATGAGAAAACCCTACTCTTAAAATATTCCTG
>CAZHXL010000157.1:9382-14567 GCA_964536575.1 uncultured Clostridia bacterium
GCAATATAGTATTGAGAGAGTAAAAAAAGAGATTTTAGAAGAAGTAAAACTTTTAATAAAAAACTCCACGGCTTCTAATACTAGCTCAAGCAAAAACCTTGTTTCAGACACATCAAATAACAATAGCGATTGTACTACTAGCCCTAAATCTAATAATCCCCTATCAATTTACTATCGGAAACAACCTTTCTTTATTGCAACAGCTTTTATTGTAGTCTTTTTCTCTTTGACTATTACCAATTACTTAATATTCATTGGAAGCACAAAACCACTAACATCTTTATCCAGTTCAATTACTAATATAACTTCTATAAATAAAACCTTAGACAAAAACCTTTATCAAGAATTAGACACAGCTATTGACGAGTATTTATTCTCAAAAAATCGCTCTAATTTAGAAAAAGCTGAGGATATTGCCAAACAGTTAAAAGACCAGTATCAAGAAAACTATGGTGTTGATTTAGTCAAATACTATCAATCAGTACCATTGTCAGAAGTAGAGCAATTGTCTGTTTATCGTAAAGAAATGTTTTGGTTAATCAATCTACCTCCTGGAGATAATTTTGCAGAAAAGTTAAAATTAAGCCAAAAACTAGAGAAAGAGTTACTCCAACTTGGCAATAACGTTGAAGCATATAGGGTTAAAACTTTGACTAGTAAATTACAGCTTTTCACTTACAACTATGATATCTTTAAATCTATTACTCAGGAAGGGTTAAAATTTTCTAAAGACAATAATTATCTATTCTTGCAAGGGTATTTCTTATTGTGGCAAGCTAAATACTTAAGTGAAGCAGCAAGTTTTGAAGTATCAGAAAAAGCTCTTCAGCAAACTATTGCTATAGGTAAACAAATACATATAGACGATTTAGTCATAAGTTCTATTATGTCTTTGGTTACACTTTATCACCTTAATAATGATGATAAAAAATCTTTAGAAACTGTGCAAAGCTTCTTGTCTAACCCTGAAAAGCTAAAAAAACACCATATTGTTCATCTGATGCAAATAGGAGGTTTAGCCGCAGCTAATTTAAAGTACCCTAATTTATCAAACCAATACCTAAAAGACTCTGCTAGTTTAGCAGAAGAAATTAAAAACCCTGCTTATGCAGCAAGGTCTTATATGTTTTTATCTTTGACTTCAGCAGAATCAGGAAACTACCTAGATAGCGAACAATATCGCTTAAAAGCAACTCAAGTAGCTAATAAATTAAGTGATAATACTAGTAAACTAAATACACTATATATGATTTCAGGCTACTATGGAAAAATTCAGCTATTAGAAGGAAATTTTAACCAAGCGGCAAAAGCCTATACACAAAGTTTAGCTATGATGAAAGATTTAAAGATAAATAATAATTTAATATTAAGCCAAATAAATGAAGGACTAGCGATAGCTTCAAAAGAGCTTAAGCACTATAAAGAAGCTGATCAATATGCCGCTACCGCTAATCATTACAGTAAATTAGCAGAAAATAATATGGAAAGGACTAATTGTTTACTTTCATTTATACCAAACCCTTGCCACTTAAAATAGCTTTTTAGTTTATGCTAGATTTACCAAAAATAGCGGCTTCGCAAACAGCGGGATGTGGATGTGGCATAAAACTAGCTTTTTGAACAAGTACTGGCATAAATCTAGGCACATCTGTTTTAACTGCATCGTAGTAAAAAGCAAAATGATTGATATCCATCATTTCTTTTGGGGGTAGGTTATTAATAGAAATAGAGTAACTTACTCCTGTCTCATAAGGCAGCTTTATCTCTTTATCTAACCCACTAATCACTAGGTTTTCGTTTTGACTTAACTCTATTTTAAGAGTAGGTCTACCAATTTGCCTGTTAAATGAATGTACTTTACTCCCAGCAACAAACTGATATTTCCCTTCAGTAATGTTCTCAGCATAAAAAGTTCCTGTGTTGAAGTGAATTTTGGTCATAAAGTTATCTTTCAAATAAAGCTGCTTTTGAAACAAATCACTCTCTATATCTAAACACCACCTAAAATCTTGTTTGTCACTACTCATATTAGGAGAATAATAGCGAACTGGTTCAAGTTGTTTGTTAGGCACAGATACATTTAGGACTTTCTTATATAAATCCTTTCCTACAATATTATTAATAACTTTTTCTTTTCCTTTTTCAATCTTTTTTATCTCTATTGTTGTGGTATGATGATGAGCATCTAGTATTCCATCTGTAACCCTAGCAGAATTACCAAAAGCAAGTGCTTGCAAACCTTCAAAACTAAATTTAATCTCGCATTTATCCAGAGCTTTAACATTTCCATCAACTACTATTGTAGAAAAACATACCGCCATAAATAATACAAAAATAGATGTCTTTTTCATTGTTTTCTCCTATAAAAAGTTAAATTAGTATTGATTTAGTAGTACTTGTTTGTCTGCTTACTACTATTAATACAATAACATACAGAAAGATATGTTTTTCAACTTAATTTGTTTACTTATGTAAATGCAGGAGATACAGACACATCGACTAAGCGATCAATTATTGGATCACTTATTTTGGTAGTTATTTTAATATTTTTATAGTTTATTTACTCAGATAAATTACTATTTTTCTTATTTAATTTATACTTATTGATTTTCTTTTAATGTAAATGGGTTAAAGTTTGTGTTGTAGTCATAAAAATCTTCATGTTCTGCTCTTTTTAGAAAACCCACGATTAAATAAGTGAAAGGGGTCATAAAAACTTCCCATAAAACTTTCAAGACAAAATTAGTTATCATAACCTTAATAACTAGATCTGTTTCCCATAAGCCATAAAAAGCAATTGGGTAGAAAATTAAAGAGTCTACACCCTCGCCAGCAATGGTTGAACCAATAGTTCTTACCCAAAGAAAACGGCCTTTAGTAAGGATTTTTACTTTTGCTAAAACAAATGAGTTAGTAAACTCACCAATAAAAAAAGCAATTAAAGAAGCTAAAACAATACGATAGGTTGACCCAAAGGCGGTTTCTAAAGCAGCTTGATTTGGCCAACCCTGTGCAGGAGGCATTGCTAAAACAACATAAGCCATAAAAGAAACAAAAATTTGTGCTGTAAATCCTGCCCAAACTACCCTACGAGAACGACTATAGCCATAAACTTCTGTTAAAATATCCCCAAAAATATAACTTAATGGAAAAAATAATATCCCTGCCCCAAATGTAAAGCCTCCTATAGAACAAACCTTAGAAGCCCCTATTAGGTTTGAACAGAGCAAAACAGTTACAAAACTAGCCATAACAAAATCATAATATTTGTATCTATGCGGAATTTTAGACATTTCTATTTCCTTTATTATTGACAAATTAATTAACAAAATGGTTTTTACCAAGATTGCCATTATAAGTGCAACCTGCTTTCCTCATAAATAATTGTTATGTGATATAATCGCCAAGGATCTATTTACCCTAATTATTCCCTAGCAAGAAAAAAATAAATTTAGTTAGTCACTTACCCACCGCTTAAGCAGTGGGCTTGTTGGGTAGAACCGACAGGCACCCGTGACCATGACTAAGTTCTTAGAGAACTACGTTATTTGAAGAAGCTCAAAGACCTACCTTGGGATGCTAGCCAGTCCCAAGCACTAGAATTACTAGGTTAAAAAATCGCAAGGGTATAGTGATAGTGCCTAGTAGAATAGCTGGCAAATAACATTGTCGAGGCCAACATAGCCATAGAAATATGAGGTAAACTTTACTATGTCAAAAGTATTTGTATTAGATACAAATAAACAAGCATTAGATATGTGTCATCCAGGAGTTGCTAGAAGGTTGCTCAAAGCAGGGAAGGCGGCAGTCTATCGTGCTTATCCATTCACAATAATCTTGAAACAAGAAGTTATAGCTCCAGAAATGCAAACTTATCAATTGAAGTTAGACCCAGGAAGCAAGCACACAGGAGTAGCAATAGTTAATCAAGAAACAGGAGAAGTGGTATTTGCTGCAGAAATAGAGCACAGAGGGCAAGCAATTAAAGCTAGCCTAGATAGTCGTCGAGGAGTTCGCCGAGGTAGAAGAGCAAGGAAAACCCGCTATCGTAAGCCAAGGTTTAATAACAGAACAAGAGTATCAGGATGGTTGCCACCAAGTCTATTAAGTAGAGTAGCAAATGTAGAGACTTGGGTTAGGAGACTCAGTAAACTATGTCCAATAGCAGGAATTAGCTTAGAATTAGTAAAATTTGACACTCAGCTAATGCAAAGTGCTGAAATTAATGGAGTTGAGTACCAACAAGGAACTTTAGCTGGTTATGAACTGCGCGAATACTTGTTAGAGAAATTTCAGCGTAAATGTGCTTATTGCGGTAAGCCTGGTTTGCCTATGCAAATAGAGCATATAGTACCAAAGAGTAGAGGTGGAAGTAACAGTATAACAAACTTAACTTTAGCTTGTCAGAAGTGCAACTTAAAGAAAGGTAATAAAACAGCTAGTGAATTTGGTTATCCCAAAGTACAAGTCCAAGCCAGACTGCCATTAAAAGATCCTGCTGCTGTAAATACAACAAGGTGGGCATTGTACAACAGGCTAAAGAGCTTTGGATTGCCAGTAGAAATAGGAAGCGGAGGGCTAACCAAGTTTAATCGCACCTTACAAGGCTTACCAAAAACACATTGGATAGATGCTGCTTGTGTAGGTAGTAGCACTCCATCAAAACTAGATGTTAGCAAAGTTAACCCATTACAAATAAAGGCTACTGGTCACGGCTCTAGGCAAATGTGCAGTATGGACAAGTTTGGTTTTCAACGTACTACAAAGAAAGCTGGCAAGAAGTTTTTCGGCTTTCAAACTGGAGATATTGCAAGAGCTTTGGTTACAAAGGGCAAGAAAGTTGGTACTTATATTGGTAGAGTTGCTATTAGGGCTACTGGCTCTTTTGACATTTTTACCTCTTCTGGCAGAGTTGCAGGTATTGGCTATAAGTATTTTACTCTTTTGCATTCTTGCGACGGCTATTCTTATTCTTACCTAGCACAAAGCAAGACCGCAATTCCTCCCGCGCCTGAAGTCGTGGGCTTCCTTGCGGGGGATTTGTGATACAGATAAAGCACGAGATAATTCAAAGGTTGGTAGCGGGTTTGGGAAAAACGTTTCTAATTGGTTAGGGAGAGAAATGGTTTACCCAACCAATGTTTTACACTTGGCTACTGAATGCGGTAACAAAGAACATAGTGCT
>CAZHXL010000158.1:0-14504 GCA_964536575.1 uncultured Clostridia bacterium
TTTGTCTCCACGGTGCTTCTATTAAATCTATTGCAAAAAATGCCATTATGTTTTTACTGCAAAAGTTCCTTACAAAATTATCTTTCAACTAATATCATAATCACTGTTTCAACTATGGCTCAAAGCGGCTTCCTCTTTTGAGTTCTTTTGCTAAAGACTCTTAAAGATTTCAAGTTAACTCATGAAAACAAAAAATAGGATAAATCGATATGGTTAAAAACTTTATTGTTTCTATACTTTTATGCCTACTTCTAACTTGTTTGACCATTGCACAAGATAAAAACCCATTAGAAAAGCGTGTTGATGATGTTGTTGGATTATTTCGTAATGCTCCAACTGGATATGAAAAGATTTTTGCTAAAAGCTTTCTTGATCAAGTCCCCAACGCCCAATTAACACAAATTTTTACTGACTTCTTTAACCAACTTGGTCGATGTGTAAAAACTAATCATCTTACTAGTGATAGCCCTGGTGTGGATAAGTTTGATCTTATTTTTGAAAAAGGCTTTAGTGTCCCAATGACTATTGTTGTTGATGCTAATGAACCCCATTATATTAGTAGCCTATTACTGGGAAACCCATCCCCACTGGTTTCAAATTTCAACCAACTATTAGCAAATCTTAAAAAACTTCCAGGAGAAACTTCTTTTATTGCTGCCAAAATTAAAGATGGAAAATTAGAGACATTAGCCACACATAACCCAGATTCACCTTTAGCTATAGGCTCTGCTTTTAAGCTATATGTATTAAGTGAACTAGTTCGTACTATTAAAACAGGTGAGCATAAATGGACTGATGTTATTACCCTCAAAGCAGATTCTCTTTCTTTACCATCAGGCATAATCCATAAATGGCCAATAGGTTCTCCTATTACCCTTCATACACTGGCATCATTAATGATCTCAATTAGTGACAATACTGCCACTGATCAACTCGTCCAATTTCTTGGTAGAGAGAAGATTGAGAAAATATTAGCTCTTACAGGCAATGCTAAACCAGATCGTAATATTCCCTTTTTGAAAACTATTGAGTTATTTAAATTAAAATTGGATCCCTCTGGCAAATCAGCAGAAATTTATCTCGCTAAAGACATTAATGCTCGTCGAGAAATGTTAAATAATGAGATATCCAAAATGGATAAACAAACCTTGAAACCATTTCCTAAACCACTTTACATAGATAAATTGGAGTGGTTTGCTTCTGCTAATGATATGTGTCGTTTGATGAACTGGTTACATGAGCAAACTCAAAGTGACCTAACCAAACCAGCAAGAGACATCCTAGCAATTAATCCTGGCTTATCTATTTCAGAAAAAGATTGGCCTTATATCGGATTTAAAGGTGGCTCAGAACCTGGTGTACTCAATCTCACATATCTTTTACAGTCCTCTAAAGGACAATGGTATTTTCTTTCTCTTACTTGTAACGATCCTAATACTCCTATTGATGAAGCTAAATTATTTGCTATTACTCAACGTGCTATTGATTTACTTAACTAAAAAACTAAAAAGAGCTTTGTGAGGTAGAGAAAATAATGAATGATAAAATCTTTCGCAATAACCTTATTGAATTGTTAAAAGGTGGACAGGCTCATCTATCACTAGAAAATGCGGTTAAAGGTATCAACCTAAGTGATGCTAATATTCGCCCATCTGGTATGCAACACTCTGTTTGGGAAGTCCTTGAACATATAACAATTGCACAGCAAGATATTTTGCAATATACCCTAGACTCAACTTGGCAATCTCCTGCATTCCCTCAAGGCTATTGGCCTCCTACGACTTCTAAAAAAGAGACTATTACTCAAGCTATTAGTCAAAAAGATTGGCTAGATTCTCTCTCAAGATTCTTGGCCGATCTTGACCAAGTGATAAGACTCACACAAAATGCTTCCTTGGATCTAACTTCTGAGATACCTCATGGTGAAGGACGCACTTACCTTCGCCAAATCCTTCTGGTAGCTGATCATAACTCTTATCACACAGCAGAAATTGTCCATATTCGTAAAGTTCTTGGAAAATGGTAATAATAATAAACTTTATGAATTGAAAGTTTTTCTTATGGGTTGATGCTTATAAAATGCTTGTTTGACCAACTAAACCTAGAAACACAACTATCATTGTTGGATTTACTCCAAAGTATGTGAAAAGGCCGACTGATTACTGTAAGATAGGAATAGTTAGGTGATTACATCAATCCTAAAGGACAACAAAATGAAGATAGAGATAGTTTACTGCCCAACGTGACAAAATAATAAGGCTAAGGTCACGAGTCTCGTGGCTCTAATCAAAGAACACCTCAACATCGATGCAGTTATTACTTCAGGTAAGACCAGTCAGTTTGAGGTAATTGCTAATGGTCAAACAATTGCTCAGCGTGGTGGAAATTGGTTCACTCGCAGCTTCGGGGCTGGCTACCCCAATCTTGATACTGTGCTCCAACACCTCAAAACCCTTCTTGCACTTGAGGCCAATGACAAATAAAACTCTTGTAACATTGTACATTGTATCTGCTAGAAAAACTCAAGATAACTTCTATTACCATGAGTTTTTTCTTTTTAGTACTCTCCAAATCTGTCACTAAATATTACATTCTCTCAAATATGTAACTAATAAGTTGGACGAGCGAGCCGAACGAAATGATGCGAGCCGATCGCTTATGGGAGTGTTAGCAGATGCAATGGAAGCAGTAGTTGGAATATAAAAAGTAAAATCAACCCCCTGTTTAATTGCGAGCAATGTGAGCAATCGGTGGTGTTTTTCTTTAACCAGGCTCAGGACAAAAAATCAAAACTATGAGGCTACTCTGATTGGTGGCTGCTACCATTTGCTAAGCTAGCTTTGCAGGATATCTTGCATTATCGGGAAAACTTCCTGCGCATGGTAGACCTGCTATCTGTTTAGCGTCGGGTACTGGAGTAGGAGTATCCCATCCTTCCCAGCCTGGAATAAAACTGTTGCCTGGAGTCTCATATTTTCCGTTCTTCATATGTGCATGTCCTACTACACATAAACGCCATTTTTGCATATTTGTATCGGTATAATCTACATAGGTATAAGCCCATCTAGTAACATCTGTGGTTTCTGTTACATAAACAGACTGTGAAAAATCGCCATTGCCTACCACCACTGCTGCTGTACTATTTGTAAATCCAGCGGGTCCTCCTTCAGGACATTTGCTATTCCATCCCATTTTCTTCTCTCCTTATAAATTTGATATATAAGTATTATTAGCAGTCACACTTATACCTATACTATGTAAGGCGAGAAATAGAGAGATAACCCGACACATACAATCTAATTTTTATAATTTAAGCAAGCTAAAAAGTAAAAGGCTAGCTCGGCCTAGCCCATCAATAAATAGTTAATTTCAGATCTGTGATGCTACTCTATCCATAGCACGTCGCCTAGTAATAACTAATAGTTTATATTTTCACCCCCATAAACCACCAAAGCCACCTTTTCACAGGCGGCCTTTTGCTATTTTATAGGAAATATTTTATGTGTTTGGGTAAACTGATTCTGTAGCAAGATCCATCTGTGTTATTTTATTTTTCCGCTTTTTCCTCTATTTGTGCTAGTTCTCTCTGGAGTTGCTTTATTTTGCTGTTTCGTGCAGCTACTTGGTATCTGTAGTTGTACTCATCCTTGTAATTATCCTTATTAATAGGTGGCAGGGATAATAGTTTGTTTAATTTCCGAGTAAGTTTTTCTACATCAGCCTTTTTTACGTAAACTTTTACTGCCATAGGTTCTTCTCCTTATCGGGTTTCCATGTAAACCCACTTTTTGAACCTCCCCCACTTAAAAATTTTGTAATTTTTTTGAAGTGAGGAGGTTCAATGGTTACCATGTTAAGCAACTCTTAATGTTAACTTTTCAAATATTAAGGGAATCTACAAACTACCTATATAATATAGTCAGCAGAATATATTAAAATTAAATACTAATAAAAAGCTCATCAGCATATTCATAAGAAATAGGCTCACCTATTCCAGTCTTCACGTAACCAATTTCTTTATGTGAAAGCTCAGAGATGCTTTTGCTAGTGTAAGCTCTAAATAGCTCATAAATAGCTTCTAACACCCCCAACGCTTGTTGAGAAAAAACTTCACTTCTAACTTCTCTTTGAGCAACAAAGTTTTCACCAATTAACCCATTACCAAAATCTTTCTCTTCACAAATTAAATCTTTTTCTCCAGTTAAAGAGTACAAAAATAATTCATATTGATCAGGAACGGGGCCAAATGGCAAATGAATATAAGTCGCTCCAGAGATAGAAACAGTGTATTTGTGAAAATGACTAAAATCACTATACCAAAGTAATTTATTTAACTTAGTCTTTAGCACACCACCTGATTTACTAGCAAAAAACACTACCATTTCCATAAGGATTTCAGGTCGAAACCGAATATATCCAGTTAATGCTCCAGGCAAATTTCTCTTATTAGAAAAATTTACTATTTCCATTATTTTCTCAGGAGTTTTGGCTAATAAAATTTCCTCTAGCCTTTGAGAAAACTTTTTATGTGCATTTGGGCTTAAGCTACTCCCGTTCTCATCAAAAAGTTTTTGCATGTTAAAAGGATCTTGAATGAGCTTAAGTAAGTTATTATGGCTCTCCTCTGGTAAACTACCATTCTCATAACGACTAAGCGTTACTTCTCCCCACCCCAATAATCTCGCTAAGTTTTGTTGAGTCAGAGAATATTTTTCCCTAATAGCTTTGATTTGCTCAGGAAATAAAATACTATGCTTACGACGATATATATCATAAGCAAAAGTAAGGTTATTATTTTCTAGCTCATCATCAAATATATCTTCTCCACACTTTGAACATATCCGCACACTACTATTTACCTCAGTATTCTCTCCTTTAACTGGAATAAACTCTAATCTATTTTCTATTTTTGTGTCTTCAACAAAATCACACTTACCACAAAGATGTTTCTTTATGGACATGATGTACCTCCAAAATTATAAGGCTGTTTAACTCTAAAATCTGCCGGATGCAACGACAAGCACTTGGCTGCACCCTTATCTAATTTAATTTTAATATAAACATTTTGGCTGTTTATGATAGTTCCAAATATCCAAATTTCTCCTGCGCTTCCATCCTGGTCACTTTCGGGGCCACTAGAATAGTTTTGATACGTCAGGCTACCAATAACATCCTTAACATCTCCAACCATTAAACCCAATTTCGCAATTCCATCCCTGTTAACTTTTCGTGGAATGAAATACAAACCACTATTATCTATTGTTTGCTTAAACTCTCTCAAAAATTTGGTAACTTCTATTACTGTTGCCACTTATTATTGCTCCTTTATAATATTTTGAGTAGCATCTTCCAGTACTTAAATTTACCATTATTATATCATATGACTACTATATACATCATATTTATTTATCATATGATAAATAAATATGATGGTAAACTTATCTTAACATAAAAGCAATTTAATAATGATTTAAGTTTTCCAGAAACAAAAGAAAAAATTTATGTGGCAAATATTAGAAAGTTTATTTTAGCTAATGAATTAAATGATTTGCTTAAAGGCTACAGTACCATATTTCACTTAAGCAAAAAGATAGGATGAAAGATGAAACGATGAAGGTATTTTTACCTATAAAATCCTTCAACAAAACCCAGGTGTAAATAATTCCGTGATGAACTTAAGATTAAGGATAATAAAAGCATAATCTACAGGCAAAGACGACAAAAATAAACGACTTAGACATATTTACCCAAATTTTCCATATATCCATCACCAAATTATTTACACCTGGAATTTATTGTACTAGGACGCTAGTGTAAAACTATGCACTTTAGTGCAAGACTTTGAGTTGCTACACACTTCAAAAAGTAAAGTGCAACATGAGAGAATAGATATGGGAGTCATACAGTAACAAAGCTAACAGTACATATAGTATGGGTAACAAAGTATAGATATCAGGTACTAAAAGGCGATATACAAAAAAGGTGCAGAGAGCTAATCGTGCAAATATGTGAGGCAGAGGATGTTAGGATATTAGGAGGGGTAGTAAGTAAAGATAATGTACATATCTAAATAGAATATCTACTATCTCTTTCAGTAAGTGATATAGTAAAACGGTTTAAGGGACGTTCTAGTAGAATACTCCAGCAAGAATTTCCTGAGCTTAGAAATAGATATTGGGCTAAACATTTTTGGGCTATTGGTTATGGTGCTTGGCCTACTGGCAGCCTTACTTATGAGAGGGTTCAACAGTATCTTGAACACCACCGTAACCCTTCTAATACCAACTCTCACAACGTTATTTTATAGTAGTTGGGCTTTGTTACCTAAATACCTATATTTTAGCAATATAACCTTTTTGGGACGTAACTCTAATATTAGAAAAATCTGTAGTTACCTTAATACTACGAAAGCCTTTATCTGCATTTGTGCTTCTGTAAGTAATTACATATTGATTATCTAACATCTGACGATATTGCTTAAGTGGAGCATCAAATGTCACATAACCACTTGTACCTGAAACAAAAGCTATACCACCAGTTCCTTCAGCTAAGTAGGTTAGATTATTTTGACCAATAAACGATCCTCTACGTCCTATTCTAGGCGTAAACAAGGTAGAGATACTGATGTTTTCCTGTTGAGCAGTCTTAATAGCTCTTTCTAAGTAAAGATTTGATGCTGGTGAAAAACCACTATTTAAAGAATCAACACCACTTGAAATAAACAGTATTTGGTTACGGCCTATTTCTTTACCATTAAACTGTTTCATTACATCTATTAACGTAACATATGGACTAGATGGCATACTGGAAACTGTGCTAACAACATGTATTTTTCTAGTAGCTTGATTTAAGTCTGTGGTAAAGCCTTGAGCAGTTTGGACAAAATTACCATTTACATAATTTACCATCACTTGAGAGCCTGCTGGTAAACTGGTAACAAACTCGCGTAAAGCTCCTATTTCGCTATTTACTTGGGGAGAACCTTCTTGAATTACAACTGCTAAATTAAGAGGAGAATATTTACTTGCTGGTACAACAGAAAGAACTTCTTGTTGTTTACCTTTTTCAGAAACTAAAAAGTCTTGACGTTCTAGTTGTGGTAAAGATGCTTTATTTTTTGCATCTACAGTTACAGTAACAATTTTTACCTGCTCTGGGTTAGCAGCCTTAGTTTTATTGATAGCAAAACTAAAAATCAAAGCGATTAAAAAAGAAACAATAAAAAAAGACTTGCTTGATTTTCGGTTTAACATAATCGTACCTCCTACCACACTTTTATAAAATCCCAATATTTACATCAATTTTGTTCAAAGCTGTTGCAAAATTTGTGCCAGAGATAGGAATACTATTTTAGAATAGGAAAGATGGATTAGCGATACTTCAACTGTTTTTAATACAATAATTAACTATATAATCTATCTTTTAGCATCAATTCTCGGTTTAGAAATTAATAACATTAGATTAAGTATAAATAAGCAGCGTGTTCTAAATTTTATGAAAAGAATGCCTTTCTTAGGTTTTCTTCCAAGTTTTTCACACTCTTAAATCATAATATACGGGTACAACCAATCTCAATCTGGTATAAGCTCAATAATATCTATAAGTTCATAATATTGTATTATTTCTTAGTCAGCCATTTACACAAAATATTAGTGGTTTAAGCTCAAATAAAATACACGAAAACTAGCATCTCTTACACGAAAACGTAGAAACAAATTGTCATCTTTACAATTTTTAGAAGGATTTTCATTTGAGTTAGAAAAATTAGTAGTTCTTGAATTTATCATAGAAACACATATAGAGTGGCTATATGTATATAATAGACATTATCGGATGCGCCTACTAACGATAGGAGGTATTGCTGAAGACAACCAACTCTGAATAGTGAGTTGAGGGCGAAGTGGCCTGCGTCAAATGGTAGCACAATTTGAGGTGGGAAGCCCACAGGTAATGAGGCCAATCTCCAAGCCAAAAGGGGAAGGCAGCTAGCCCTATAACCTATGCTGACGAGAGAAATCTATGAAAGCGTCGTTAGTCTAAAGTGGTGAAAAAGGCTGATACACCACAACCAAAAGGTAAAGGTGGAAGCCTCAGTAAGTCCGATAGTATTGAGGACTATTCCTATACTCCACCCGGCGTACAGTAGACAGCTAAGGGTTACTATAATATCTTCCATTGGAATTAGGGAACTGCAAAGCTATTTTACCCGCAAGGGACGCGAAAATGCCAGCGTATAGAATGCAGGACGGAGGCTGCGTATTAGCCAAACGCTTTGTTGTAATGACAAAGACAGGGTGAAGGTCAGCCAGGGGAGGCTTTCAGAAAAGTAAGGGTTTATATGCTATGAACACTGGAGTAATCCTGATGTATGGATAAGCGTTCTTAAATGAATGTGAAGCCCTGAAAGAGTATGCATTCAGCCAAACTGGAAAGCGTAGTGCCGGGAAACTGGCACGCTACGTTTGGAAGGGGGGAAAGAGTGTGAACTCCTACCTATCCTTACGAATAAGAGTTTTAGCCGGTTTGTAGAAGTTATTCTTGTTAATTTTTAAGCATTTACAGTACTCATTTTTTATTCCCGATAATGTCTAATATTAATATGACTGATCTAGAAAAACTACTAGATGATTTTGGCTTAAAAGATCATTAGCCTTATACAATGCGTTATGTTTTACATAGGTATGAAGATTTTATTTATTATACAACTACTAAATTATCAAAAGATGATATTAATTCTCCTACTAAGACCTAACAAGATACAGAAGCATACTACGGAATAGTTATTAATATTTTATTTAAAAACAGTCGTAGAGTACAAATCTTAGGAAGATTTTGTTAAAGCCTCGTCCATATCTTCACGTGGTGGTAGGAAAAACTGACGAGGCGAACTAATAAAGGACTCAAGAAGAGCTTTTGGAAGTAATAGCAAATCATTAAAGCCAACTTCACAGGCTCGTCCAGCAATATATAAAGCTAAAACAAAACTTACTGAAAAGTTCATTATACCAATAACAATAATTCCAAATATAGCACTAACAAAACCAAGGCTTAAAATATGTTCAATCCCAAGACCACAACCAGCAAAAGAAAGCGAGCAAGTAGATAAGGTGACATGACGTATATCTATTGGCAATCCAAACCCTTTTGCTAAAATAGGTGTCATCCCTAATAGTATGCCTAGCGTTATATTGCTTCCTATTCCAGAAATATGATGATGAAAAATATTAGCAATTTTTTCCCAGTACTGCGGTGCAACCCATTTCTTTAACGAAGGATTAACTCCAACAGCATCAGCAATTCTATGATATGTCACCCAATTTTCTATCCAACCTCCAGCAATACTAGAAAACCAAAGTAGAATACCTGTCAATGCTGCAAACACAATTGTTCCAGAGGTGAAAGGGTTTAATGTATCTAGAAGATGTTGGCTTTTCTCTTGGTCAAAAAAGTGATGACTAAAGACTATTTGCCAGACAAAATCCATAATTAATGATGCTGGTATGGCCATACAAATATTTCCAATTACAGCAGCTAGTTGTGAGCGAGTTGTTCGTGCAATTTGTTCGACTAATTTACTAAGTTTATGTTCTTCATGGAGTTGGTTCATTGCTCCAACAAGTGTTGCTGCTGTTGCTGCTGGTTGTTTGGTTGCGAGTGTAAAGCCAAAACCTTGAATGAGTAAAAAGCTTACTGCATAGTTTACTGAGCTTAATAAACCTTCAAAAAATAATGGTAGTGTTGGAAGGCTTATAATTAAGTATTTTACTATGGTAGTTAGAGATGTCAGTATTCCACCACCTGCTGAAGATTTTAACATTTTCTGATATTCTGCTTTGGTTGTTGTTATATAGTGTTCACCAACTGCACCAGCACTCTGAATTATTTTTCGTGAAAGCTGATGGATATTGCGTTGAATTAGTGCGCGGGTACTTCTATCAGCAATTCCTTCACGAATCAGATGTGTAAATAAACGAATTTTTTGACGACTTAAATCTGATCCAGGTGCCGCTAATAAATGATTAACTAACAAATCAATTCGGTTAATCTGTTTTCCAATTAATTCTAAGCGAAAAACTAAATCAACACTAACTCCATAGTTTTCAAGATGTTCAAATACGGATTCTATTTGTTTACGACAATTTGCTACTTCATTTTGATATTCCAATAAGCAAGTCTTAATCTCATTATTAGAGACTTCTGCTGTAAGTTTTTGTGTGGCTAAATCAGTTACTTTTAGACAAATTCTTGGTAGGTTAAGAAAAGGTGAAGTTTTAACAGAACTTTCACAGTTAGGATTACGCACTCTTACATCATCTTGAAGTCCTAATGCACAAACTCGTCCTGCTAAAATATTGATAGAATCTATTATATCGTCATAGAGTAAATGAAATAATGGATCTTCTTTTTCAGTAAACAACAAACTTGTTAACTCATCTACTAAAGTGGGTGAAATAGTTTCAAGCCAAGCTGCATTTCTTAAGTTTGGAAAAAGTTGACTTAGGTAATTAGCAAAATCCTTTTCACTCTCAACTGCTGGTAGAATTTTTACTATAAGACGATTGCCTAATTCACTCAAGAAGCCATGTTTACTACTAAGACCTGTTTCACAAAATAGACTAATTGCATGCATTTTAGATGTGATTGATTGAACTATTGTACGCAATTGCTCTACTAAGAGAGGGTTCTTTTTGATAAATTGGATTAAAACCCAAAGTCTAGCTTCTGCTGATGGGCTAAACATAGTAGAGTTAGAGTTAACAGCAAGTTGGATAAACCCAGGGTGTTGAAGCCAATAAACAAGTCTAGCCAAACTTTGAGCATTTGTTTCTATTTTTGGTGTAACAACAAGATTATTCAAAATAGCTTCAAGTTTTCTTGTATGACGACTTGATGAGATTGCATTTGGATATTCAATTAATTGATGCATACTTTAGCTACTCTTTATTTCTTAAGAATCTTTGATTTTTCTTTAATGCGTTTTAATTTCTGATGCTACTCAAAAGCTCATTACTCTGTAAATACAGGAAAACTTCCCACCAGAATATAAAAAATTCATAACAGGCTCTAGGAATAAACAGGTTTTAGGGATAAATTACACAACAGTAGTAGTATAGTGTGTGATGTTTAGCCATTAATTGTCCACTAGCTTTGATTTAGAAAATATAGTACCTTCTCATTCCATATTAGCATTTATTACTCTGGCTTTTCCTACAAATTATTTAGATTAATCTTTTATGACTAATGCTATGTCCTGTGCTGATTATCTAAACACTTTATCCAAACCAGAGCTTTGTTGTTGGGTTAGGCTTAATCTTTCCTATGATCAAATTGCTAAGGTTTGGTTAGCTGTAAATCGTAGCCCAATGGATAAAGATATGGAGGGTTGGTATTTAGGGCGTTGTATTATTCGCCTATGTATTGATTATACTGGTAGCAACTTATATAGCCAACTAGCCAAAGAAGGTGGATTTGGATTTGATTATCAAATTTTACTTAATGATGCTCAGATTAATCAGTTTGTTCTAGATTTAATTGATAAAGCTAAACATCAACATCTTGCTAGCTTGGATCTTTCTTGTCTTTTAATCACTAGTTTACCTGAGCAATTATTTGACCTTACTGAATTAGAAAACCTTTATTTAGCTGGTAGTTTAATAGAGACTTTAACTGATAATATTTCTTCTCTTAACTCACTAAAAACTCTTGATTTATATCGAAACAATATCTCTTTGATTTCCCCTAACATTGGTCTTTTATCTCGTCTTCAATATCTTGACCTAGACTCTAACCAGCTAAGTAGTTTACCCTCTGAGATAAATAAATTATCTGACCTTGGGTATTTATGTTTGTCTCGAAACAGTCTAAATCAATTGCCAAGTGATTTTGGAAACCTTACTAATCTTCAATATTTATCAATTTCACACAATAAAATATATAAACTGCCTAGTAAATTTAGTAACCTTACTAATCTTCAAGAATTACATTGTAGCAATAATGCACTTAACATGTGGCCTGATAATCTTACTAATCTTACTAGTCTCCATTCTTTGAACCTTTCATACAATCAGCTAAAAACACTTCCTGATGATCCTAAAATTCTTCTCGACTACGAAGATCTACTAGAATCACTAGAAATAGGTAATGAGTTTATTAAACCTAAAGGTCTTAAGAAAAACATATTAATCAGACCTTTATTAGATGGAATAGAAAGGATACCTACTGCAATGAATAAAGCATTAAAACAATGGCAAGAAAAGAAAGAATATCTAGAA
Organism: uncultured Clostridia bacterium; assembly: GCA_964536575.1. Lineage (GTDB taxonomy): Bacteria > Acidobacteriota > Blastocatellia > Chloracidobacteriales > JADJPF01 > JADJPF01. Next base: position 12,273 of record CAZHXL010000158.1, read on the forward strand.
GAACAATTAGGTATTATCAGTAATCCAAGCCAAAAACTTACACTACGTAAGCAAATAGAAGAGTGCGAGCAAGAAATTGCTAGACTTTCTAAACAAACTTTCATTTCTAATCAAGGTTATTCACAACCACAAAACCCTATGAAAGTGGCTACTACCAAATTATCAGGTAAGGAGCTTGAACAGCTACAAACTGCTTTGTTAGAAGCGTTTGACTTACAATCAATCAAACAAATGATAACATTTAAGCTTGATAAAGATCTTAATGGTATTACTACTTCTAGTGGTCTTGGAAATGTTATATTTGATTTAATTACTGTTGCAAACAAAGAAGGTTGGATAAATCAATTAATCTCTTGTGCTAAAGAATATAATTCTGGAAATGAACATCTTAGGGTTGTTGCTGAGTCTCTGTTAAATAGACGCTAATTGATTAGCTATTTTTCCTAGTAGAAAGTGATAGATCATTTATGAGGCTAAAAGGGCAAGAGCTTGAACAACTGCAAAAAGCTTTATTAACCGCCTTTGATACCGATTCGCTCGAACAAATGCTTAAGTTTAAGTTAAACAAGGATCTTTATAGTATCACTACTGCTAGTGGATTAGAAAAGATTTTATTTGGGTTAATTACTAGGGCAAACAAAGAAGGATGGATAGCTAAATTAATTGCTTCTGCTAAAGAAGATAGACCTCAAAATCAAACATTTAATAGTGTAGCAGATGAGTTGCTATCCAAATTACTAGCTAGTAATAAGCCTAGTAAGGTTCAAGAAAACCCTGATTCTAATAACCAAAACCCATCTCAAGAACAAACAAACACTCCACAACCTATTCCACAAATTACATTCAACACGCCTAACATCATAGATGTTGGTATTGATAAGCTCAAACAGGTAATTTCAACAGTTCAGATTTTGCTCTTAACTGTTAATGAATGGGAAAGAAAAGCTTTGCTATCTGAAATGACTCCTTTGAATGGAGAAGAAGCTATTTTGCGAGGTGCTTTTTCTAGCATTACTTATAGAATTGGCAAGTTTGGTAATTACCCTGCTGCTTATACTGAATCTACTATGGGTAGCCTAGGCCGACAAGATGCTACTCTTACAGCAGAAAGAGCAATAAATGAACTTAAGCCTAAAGCTGTGTTTTTGCTAGGAATTGCTTTTGGTATCGATAACAGTAAACAAAAGCTTGGTGATGTGTTAATTGCTGAAAGTATCTTTCCCTATGAATCACAAAAATTAAATGAAAACTTCTCCGTTCATAGAGGACAATCTGTTCCTTGTGGCAATATCCTTTCGGAGCGTTTTAGGATACGTCGTAGTGATTGGAAACCTACTTTTAATGGACAATCTTTTGATGTTAGTGTTTACCAAGGTTTAGTTCTTTCTGGTGATAAAGTTGTTAATAATAGAGAGTTTAGAGATGCTTTGGTTAAAGAATTTCCTACTGCTATTGGCGGTGAAATGGAAGGTGCTGGTGCTTATTCTGCTGTTGCTCCACAGACTGAAGTTATCCTTATTAAATCTATCTGTGATTGGGCTGATGGTAATAAAAATGATTCTGCTCAACCTTTTGCTGCTTTTACTGCTGTTTCCTTAACTAAACACGTTTTAAGTAAACCTGACGTTCTTCACCCTTTAATTGGTAGTGATTATCAAACTCAAACAACAATTAGTAATATTTCTTATCCATTGGCTACTAAAATCAGCCCCATACTTAATAATACTCCTGGTAATATGAAGTATTCTGACCAGTTAATTCAATTGTTAAAGCAAAAATTTGAATCTGTAGTAAATAAACAACCAAGACAACTACTTGTCGAATTAAAAGCGTTTTTAAACTTTATTAGAAGTAGCCAACCTATAAATATTATTACTAGTAAAATAGAAACTCAGTTAGTAGAAAGATACGATTTAACAAAAAAAGTTTTTGAAAAAGAAAAAAACATAGTAATAGGAATTAAAAATAAACTTGTAAATAAATATTCTGATATTGATGATAGTAATAAAGAGTTTTCAGATTCCATTGACGATAGTTTTGATTATCAATTATCTTTTAAATGCTTTAATTACCTTACAACTACACCCATTAAAGTTTATTTTTATGATCTTGAGGATAAAGCCACAACAGATTATAGTCAAATTAGCAATTTATTAAAAATAACAGAAATAAAAATGGTAACCGTTAAGGTCAGAAAAATTTAATAAAGCATAATAAACTTCTAAGCAAAAG
>CAZHXL010000159.1:0-14314 GCA_964536575.1 uncultured Clostridia bacterium
ATTGATTACTGATAATATGGCGGGGCATTTTATGAAGCTAGGGAAAATCCAAGCCGTTATTGTTGGTGCAGATCGTATTGCTGCTAATGGAGATGTTGCTAATAAAATTGGTACTTATATGGTTGCAGTTTTAGCCAAAGAGAATAAAATACCTTTTTATGTTGCGGCACCACTTTCAACTTTAGATCTAAAAATAAAGAACGGTGAGCAAATTCCAATTGAGGAACGTTCCTCACTAGAAATTACTCATATTAAGGGGCAACAAGTGGCACCTAGCGGAATTAATGTTGCAAACCCAGCATTTGATGTAACTCCTAACCAATATGTAACAGCGATAATTACAGAAAAAGGTGTTGTCTATCCACCTTATACGGAAACTTTACCAAAGCTTTTTCAATAAAATAAGTTACAAACTAACAATTAAAGAATAAGATTAATCTTGGTGCTAATTTAGGAAAGGAGACAGTGCTTTAACTAGTAGCACTGCAAAAAACAACATGGCCTCATTATCATTAGAGCATAGGTTGGGACAAATGCTCTTTGTTGGAATCCCAGGAACAACCCTAGATGATGGGACAAGAAAACTGTTACAAACAGTTCAACCAGGAGGAATAATTTTGTTTGCTCGTAACATTGAGCAACCAGAACAATTAGCAGAGTTAAATGGAGAGATTCGCCGTTTGTTAAAAGTTGCTCCTTTAATTAGCATTGACCAAGAAGGAGGTAGGGTCGACAGGCTAAAGAAAATTTGTCCTCCAATGCCTCCTGTACAACTTTTAAGGGCTTTAGATGATGCTCGTAGCGCGCATGAACAAGGTGCACTAACTGCTGCATTACTTAGACCTCTTGGTTTTAACATGAATTTTGCCCCAGTAGTGGATTTAGCTGTACACGAAGAAGCCGATAATGCACTGCAACAACGTTGTTTTGGGACTAGGCCACAAAAAATTATTCGTTTATCTAGTGCGTATTTAGAAGGCTTACAAAATGGTAGCATCCTTGGTTGTGGTAAGCATTTTCCTGGCTTAGGAGACTCAATGGTTGATTCACACAAAAGTCTTCCAATTGTTGAGCGTAGTGAGCAACAATTAAAAGCAGAAGATTTGCAAATTTATCAAGATTTGATGGTAAAACTTAATTCTCAGTTACAAGTAATAATGATAGGCCATGCTTTTTATCCAGCATTAGAAACTAGTAAAACTCCTGTCCCAGCTTCGCTTTCTCCTCGTGTTGTAACAGACCTACTACGTAGTAAAATGGAATTTCACGGTATGGCAATTTCTGATGATATGGAAATGGGGGCAATTACTGAATCTATAGGATTTAGTGAGGCGATGTTAGAAGCAGTTTTAGCTGGTGAAGATATGATGCTAGTCTGTACAAGCCAAGAACGCGTCCTAGAAGCTTCTGAGAGCTTAACTCGTGCTGCTCGTGATGGAAAAATTACTTCACGAAGAATAGAAATATCACTTAATCGGATTGCTAGGATTAAATCAATAGCTTCTTCACCTTTGACTTTTGAGCGTAATCATTTTAATGCTATTTGTGACAAAATCTCTGAATTTAGTGAAAGACTCAATAAAGAATTAAAACGAAGTTAAATAGTTTTGCAAACATAGTCTGGCAATAGTGCATCTAATCGCCAAAAGCCAATAAATATTAAATCATTACATATAGCTTATTTATTTTACTTAATCATAAAGTAGGGTAGGTAAGCTATTAAGTCATAGGAAAAAATAATGGCGACTAATAACCTACCTGAAGATAAAACTTCTCAAGCATCAAACTCAACAGAAAATAAAGCACCGAAAAAGCCAATCTTATGGGTTTATACCACTTATTTTGCTGAAGGGCTACCTTACGCAATTATTAGAATTCTATCTACTTTCTATTTTACTGATATTGGGGTTAAGGAACGTTATTTAGGCTATTTAAATTTCTTAAGTATTCCTTGGACATTAAAGTTTATTTGGGCGCCTTTTTTGGATTTGATTAGCACTAAACGAAGATGGATGATTAGTATTCAATTTCTGTTTTCTTTAGTTATGATGGCTATAGCAACAGCTTGTTATTTTGCCTATGTGCCTACACTCCCTCCAACGTTTGAAGAATACTTAGCTTTTGGTTATGAGTTACCACCACTCTTTGAACATTTAACGACGTTCTTAGTCTTTATTTCTTTAGCCTTTGTTGTATTAGCTTTTATTGCTGCTACAAATGATGTTTCTATTGATGCATATTATTTAGAAGGGTTTAAGGAGCCTAAAGATCAAGCAGCTTATTCTGGAGATAGAATAGCAGCTTATCGTTTAGCTATGATTTTTAGTCGTAGTGGGGTTGTGGCATTTGTTGCTTATATGTCTTACTTATTGCAACAAAAAGGTAATGTAAACTTGTCTGAAGCTTGGGCTTATGGGTTTGGTCTTTGTGGTATAGCGATGTTTTTAATTGCTTGTTATCATTTTTTTAAGCTACCTCAGTTTGAAAATAAGCGTCAAGAGCCACTAAAAGTGGCTCAAACAATGAAGTCTTTTGCAGAATCTTTTAGCTCCTACTTACAGCAAGATAAAATACTACTAATACTAGTTTTTATTATTCTCTATAAAATAGGTGATGAAATACTTTTTTCTATGAACACACCTTTTCTAAAAAGAGAGTTAAAAGTTTCTAATGCTCAAATGGCTTGGATTGCAGGGATTGTTGGTGCTATAGGAGCAGTTTTAGGAGCAATGGCTGGTGGATTATGGATTAAAAAACAAGGGTTAAGAAAAGCTATTTGGCCATTAACAATACTGATGAATATTAATATTTGGGCTTATACTTGGCTTGCTTATACAAAACCTGACCCTGCAACAGTTAAAGGTATCTCTCTTATTGCTTTTGTCTATTTTTATGAGCAAGCAGCTTCTGGACTTGGATCAGCCGCACTAACTGTATATATAATGCGCACTTGTAACCCTAATTTTAAGGCTGCTCATTATGCTTTTGGTACAGCAATAATGCTTATTCCTGCTGCTTTAATAGGAGGCTTTGCTGGCCAAATGATAGAGAGTATGGGTTATGTAAACTTCTTTGTTTTTGCTTTTTTAGCTTCTATTCCATCAATGTTAGTAATGTTTTTTGTACCAATAAAAGACGAGCAAAAAGTTGCTACACCTGCTACAAACTAGCTATAATTTAGTAATAATAGCAAATATTTTCAAACTTTTAAGATTTAATGGTTATCTTATTTGCAAAATAATAATCTATATGCGCAACATTTTCCTAAAGGTGGGAAACCCTATGACTAGTATTACTAGAACACTCAAAGGAGTTAAAAGGCTTATCTTTGCATTATTAGCTATTGTCTTAATGGTTAATGTAATTCTTGCTCAAAACCCAGGAAAAAGGCTCAGAGAACGTTTAGGGGGAGGTGGCGGCAATGAAATGAAACAACAACGTTTAGAAATGAGGCAAGAGCGTTTAGGCATAAAGCAAGAGCGTTTAAGACAACGAGTAGGTAAAAACCTAAATCCAGGTTTTGGTGGAGGAATGCAAGCAAGGGTTTGGGCACGCGCTCTAAAGCTTACTGATGAGCAAATAATACGAATGCGACAAGTAATGCGTGTTTCAGCAGAAAATTATCTCTTAACACAAAAACAAGTTCAAGAAAAACGTTTTCAATTAGAACAAGCTACTTTTAGTGAAACCCTTAATGAAGAAGTATTAAAACAAATAGCAATAGATTTGGGTAAATTAGAAGGGCAACAAATACTTTTACGAACTAAAGTACAGGTACAAATCCGTAATATTCTAACCTCTGAGCAGTTAAAACTTTACAATGAATTAAGGTTTGGGCTTAACCCTAGCGGTGATTTTTTAGAAAAAGAAAATGATGCTCCAGCAGAGCAAAAAAATAATAACCAATGAAGTTTGATTAAAAATTTTATGTACTCATAAAGCCTAGTTTAAGGGAAATAACTTAAGCTAGGCTTTATTGTTTTAGTAGAAAACCATTGCCATAATTAATTTATTAAGCATAATTGAGGAGATACTAAAGGAAAAATGATATAAGAAAGGCTACTATACTATAAATGTCAAGCCCTGGAGGAATGCTCAGACAAGCTGTTGAAGAAATGAAGTTATTAGCTACAGCAGAAGAAATGGCAGATTGCTTTGAAAGATGGGCTAATAAGATAAAACAAACTTTTCCAGGCTGGAATAGTGTTAGAGATAAAACATCAGATGGTGGATACGTATTTATAGGAAGGACTTTAGGCCAAGTACTAGTTGTGACTGTAGACTGCAAAATATACAAAGGTAGTGATCCTCAATTAATTACTAGAATAAAGTCTGTTAATCCTTTGATCTTTGAAGTAAGCTATAATAAGCTAACTAGAATATTTTAAAGGTGTTGTAAGTTATGAACGAAACAAATGATTTATTTATAGGCTGGGATGCTGCTATGCAGGTATTAAAGCATAGTAATAAATTAGGTATTAGGGGTGATTTACTCTATAGCATACATTTCTCTGTATTACAGCAACTTTCAGCTAGAAATATACCTGTACTTCCATTTGATTATGAGAATTTTATCAAAGCAATGAAAAATTTTTGCTTTAGAGATTCAGAACTAAGAAAAATGTATACATCTTCCTGTTTAGTTTCTGTTAATGGTGAGGGAATGCTTGCAGATGTATCCACAAGAATAGGAATAAGCATGGAGAGAATGCTTGCAGATGTACCAACAGAAACAGCAATAAGCATGCTAGAGAAGAGAGCTAGTTTTGCTGAAGATATTGGACTACTTTTAAGGAGTAAGGAAGCCTTAGCTATTATTAAAGAGAGTTTTAAGCAAGATTATATGGTTACTAAGGTGTTAGTTTCTGCTCTAAAGGAACTAATGAACTATGTTGAAGATGTTTATTCTAAAGAAAGTAGCCCTTTAGATTGTTTATTTATTATTCAAGTTTTAAAAGAATGGGCTAAGGATAAGGATTTTATTCAAGGTGTGTTTAATGGTGTAGACTATAGTTGGTTTCCTGATGAAGAGACAGAGATCGCTTCTTCTAAAGAGCTATTGGCTAGATAAAATGTTAATATGGGATTGCAACCAAAGTCCAAGCTAAATAACATTGTTTTACTACAAATAGTGGAAACACAATTTATAAACTTAATTGTTAACCACATTGAGCCACTTTTTAATGCTCATTGTAAAATAGAAAAACTTAATTTAGATTTAAGTTTTGCCTATCATCAAACACGTAAGCAATATAACTCGACTGCTATTTTGGCTTACCTAAAACCAATTATATCTAAAAACACTTACTCCTTAGCAATAGTTAATCAAGATCTTTATACAAATAATGCTACTTTTGTTTTTGGTGAAGCAGAAGTAGGAGGAAGAGTAGGGATAGTCTCTCTTGCACGATTAAAAACAAATATTAAAGATGATTTACCTTTACTTGCTTGCAAAGAAATTACTCACGAACTAGGACACATTTTTGGGCTAAGACATTGTGACAATAAGCGTTGTGTAATGAGTTTTTCAGCAAACTTAGCCGAAGTAGAAAAAAAATCTAATAAATTTTGTCCAGACTGTGCGCATTCATTGGCTTACTTGGCATTTTTTAATCAGGCTAGTTAATACTTTTATTGCTTTTGGACAATCTAGTTCTTTTATTACCAAGTGATCTTTTAGATATGCACATTGAGGGACTATAGAAATATTGTTATCAGCTAGTTCTTTAGCCGCCACTAGTAAATATCCGCAGATGTCTAAATCTAAATTAATATTAAGCGTTATTACTTGGTAGGGGCCAGCTACTTGTTTATTTGTCAACAGATTAGAGACCTTTTGCCAAAGTTCATCACTAAGAGTTAACGACACTTCATCTTTTTCTACTACTATAGCCGCAAAGCCTCTTGAATACTGACCTAAAACCAATAATGTGTCAGATAATTGTGTGATGGGCAAACTCACTAACCAATAACGTTCTGGCCAAATATAAAGTGAAGTTTTAGCCCATAATTCTTTAGCAGATATGCTCATAATTTTTCCTAAATCAAGTATTTTTTAATAACTGTACGGTTGCGTACACTTCTCTGTCCGTAGGTGTACAGTTGAAGCTCCTCTAAACTATCAAACTACTTATAAAATCAAAGAGTTAGCTTATGGCATAAGCTTTGCCAATTACTAGTTTATTAATCGAGAATAACACCAAAATAATCTCCTAGGAGCTACTCTAAATGGATCGTCCAATAGATAATGAGTATAAAATAAAACACATCATAAAACGTATTCTTGGGACTATCCTAACAGTTTCAATAGTTGTAGTGGGATTATTTTTTGCTTGGTTGCAGCTAAGCCCTTCGGTTAAACGTGTACGAATCCGCACAGCGCAAGTTGATAGAGGTGCAATAGAGGCTACCATTACCGCTTCAGGAACAGTTTTACCAGAACTTGAGCAAGTAATTTCTAGCTCAATAGATGCTCGCGTGTTAAAAATCTTAAAACGTGCTGGTGATAATGTCTCAAAAAATGAAGCTATAATAGAGCTAGATACTAATGCATCAATTTTGGCTATAGACAAACTTAATCAAGAACTAGCCTTAAGAGAAAACCGACAAAAGAGAGCTAGCCTAGCTCTAGATGAAAAGGTTAATCAAATAAAAAGCCAAGAAAAACTAAAACAACTAGATTGGCAATCACTCAAAGCCCAGGCTATACAAAACCGCAAACTTTTTGGACAAGGGTTACTATCAGAAAATATTTGCCAACAATCAGAACTCCTAGAAGCAAAAGCCTTAATTGAACTTCAACAAATGGAAGTAGCTAAACAAAATGCAGAAGAAGCAAGCAAAACAGAAATAGCAGGTTTAGACCTAGAAATTAATATTCTAAAAAAGGAACAAAATGAAGCCACTAGGTTGCTTGAGCTAGCCACTACAAGGGCAGATCGTGATGGTGTTTTGACTTGGGTAGTTCTTGAAGAAGGGGCAACTATACGTAAAGGTGATGTAGTAGCTCGTATCGCAGACTTAAAAAGCTATCGTATTGAAGCTAGTGTGTCTGACATCCATGCTAAAGCCATTTCTATAGGGCAAGTTGCTAGAGTCAAAATTAATGAAGATTATCTTAATGGTGTTATTTCTAACATCCTTCCTACAATCAAGAATGGAGCAATAACTTTTGAGATTAGTTTGGCAGAAAAGACAAGCTCGTTGCTTCGCTCTAATTTAAGAACAGATGTACTAATAATTACTAGTAAAAAAGATAGTGTTTTACGAATCAAAAAAGGGCCTTTTGTTAATGGTGATGGGAAACAAGAAGTCTTTATTATTCGTGGAGATACAGCAATAAAAGTGCCTGCTACTATTGGGATTGCTAGTTTTGATGTTTATGAAGTTGTAGACGGTTTAATAGAAGGAGATGAGGTGATTATCTCTGATATGCGGGATTATATGTATTTGCCAGAAGTAAAATTAAATTAAGTAAGGGCGAACTGTTCGCCCTATTTTAAGGCGAACCTATGTGTTTGCCCTGTTATATAGGAGAAATAATAAATGATAAAACTAGATAACATTGAAAAAGTTTATCGAACTACTCGTGTTGAAACAGTAGCTTTAATGAACGTGAACCTAGAGGTTAAAGAAGGAGAATTTATTTCTGTGATGGGGCCTTCAGGTTGTGGTAAGAGTACGTTGCTTAACCTGATAGGTTTACTAGATGCTCCAACAAAAGGTCAACTTTTTATTAATGGAAAAAAAGTAACTAGTTATAAAGATAAATACTTAGCTAATCTAAGAAACCAAGAGTTAGGTTTTATTTTCCAAAGCTTTCATTTGGTTAATGATCTCAGCGTGTTAGATAACGTAGAAATCCCACTACTTTACCGTAAGATTTCTAATTTACAACGTAAACAAATGGCACTTAAGGCACTAGAGCATGTTGGTTTAAGCTCTCGTGTTCATCATTTTCCATCGCAATTATCTGGAGGGCAACAACAAAGAGTTGCGATTGCACGAGCAATTGTTGGTAATCCAAAAATTTTACTTGCAGATGAGCCGACAGGAAATCTAGATAGCAAAATGGGTGAAGAAGTAATGAATTTACTTATTGGACTTAATGAAGCAGAGAAAACTACTATTGTGATGGTAACCCACGATAAACGTATGGCAGAAAGAACCAAACGAGTAGTTCGCATCTTTGATGGTCGCCAGGTTAGCTAAAACTAAAGTGAGGAAAACATGTTAAAAAACTATATTAAAATTGCTTTTTTGGTGCTAATGCGCAGAAAGTTTTTTACTTTTATCAGCCTTTTTGCCATAAGTTTTACTTTAATTGTGCTGATAGTTATTAGTGCAATATTTGATCATATGCTGGCACCAGTTGCACCAGAGGTAAAAGCAGATCGTACTTTAGGAGTTTATTTTGCTGAAATGAGTGGCCCTGAATTGAGTTTAAGTGCTTATCCTGGTTATGGGTTGCTAGATCGCTCCGCTCGTAACTTACCTAATGTTGAATTAATGTCTATTTCTACTGGAACGCAATCAGTAATTTCTTATCTACGTGGTCAAAAAATTGTTTCATTAATGAAGCATACAGATGGGGAATATTGGCAATTACTACAATTTAATTTTTTAGAAGGAGGCCCCATCACCATTGAAGATGAAAAAAATGCTAACTTTGTTACAGTAATAAACAAAAATACTAAAGAAAGGTTTTTTGGTAAAGAAAATGCAGTAGGCAAGTTTATTGAAGCTGATAATCAAAGCTTTCGAGTTGTTGGTGTCGTAGAAAATGTTTCTTCGCTTCGTTATTTTGCTTATGCTGAAATGTGGGTGCCTATTTCTACTAGTAAAAACCCTAGTTATCGAACAGAAGTATCAGGTAATTGTATAGGGCTAATACTAGCAAAAAATGCTAGTGATTTTCCTAGTATTAAAGCAGAATTTGCTCTGCGAATGTCTAATTTTCAATTTCCTGCTGAGTTGAAGAATGAATATAACAAGATAATTTGTTTTGCTGATACTCCTTTAGAAAAGTTTTCTCGTGAAACTTTTCAGTCAAGAGATATTAACCCTAATGCTGGCCGATTAGTTGTAATTGTAATGGGACTAATGGTTCTATTTATGCTCTTACCTGCAATAAACCTAATTAATATTAATATCAGTAGAATTTTAGAGCGAGCTTCTGAAATTGGTGTGCGTAAAGCTTTTGGTGCTTCGTCTTGGACTTTAGTAGGGCAATTTATTGTCGAAAACTTAATTTTAACTTTACTAGGAGCAATACTAGGCTTTATAGGCTCAATAATGGTGCTAATCCTCATTAATCACAGTAACTTTGTAGAGTATGCCAATTTTCAGATTAACTACAGAGTTTTCTTTTATGGGGTCTTGACTACAATATTTTTTAGCCTACTTTCAGGGGTTTACCCTGCGTGGCGAATGTCTAAATTTAATCCTATTGAAGCCTTACGTGGAGGGGTGCGATGATTAAACAACTTTTTAAGATTGTCTGGAATAGAAAAAGAGCCAATTTTTTAATTATGATGGAGATTTTTATTTCCTTTCTAGTAGTCTTTCTTGTTATGGTGTTTGGTGTCTATTTTATAGATATTTACACATATCCATTAGGTTTTAATTACAAAGATGTTTGGTCTATTGAAATAAATAGTGCTTATAACCCAAATGAGGATAAAGTTAGACAGCTAGAAGTAGCTAGACGTCTTATGCAAGCAGCAAAAAATTTTCCAGAAGTAGAAGCAGCTGCTGGAATTGACATGATACCTTTTGGTGGTGGCGGAATGAGAACAAATCTTATCTTTGCTGGTAAACCTCTCTCGTTATCAACAAATTTTGTTACTGATGATTTACCACAAGTACTAGGAATTAAGCTATTAGAAGGACGTTGGTTTAATAAAGAAGATGATGTTACAAGTGAAACACCAGTAGTAATTAACCAAACACTTAGCCAAATATTTTATGGTTCTAAATCTCCTATAGGAAAAGTCTTTGAACCTAGAAGTTCATCAAACAAGATATGTAGAATTATTGGACTTGTCCCAGATTTTCGTCAAGATGGAGAACTTGTGGAACTAAAAAGCTATTTTTTTGAACGCCTTAATCTTAATTCTACTGATCCTGAAACTGTACGTTCATTAAATAACTTTGCTATTAAGTTACGCCCTGGAACACCAGCAGTATTTGAGGAAAAACTAGCAAAGGCTTTTCTATCTATTGCTAAAGATTGGTCGTTTAATATACAAAGCTTAGAAGATATTCGCTATGAAAGAATAAAGCGAACATTGTCTCCCATTTTAGCCGCAGCAATTGTTGCAGCCTTTCTAATGATTATGGTTGCTTTAGGGCTAACAGGAGTTCTTTGGCAAAGTGTAACTCAGCGAATCAAAGAAATAGGGTTGCGTCGCGCTAATGGTGCGACTAGAGGCAGGATTTATTATCAAATTCTAGGTGAATTACTAGTAATAACTTTTATTGCTCTACTAGCAGGTACTATAATTGTAGTCCAGTTTCCTTTATTAGGGTTTTTGGGTTTTGCTAATGCTAAAGTTTATATTATTACCTTGTTGTTTTCTTGGTGTGTAATAGGGTTATTAACCTTGGTTTGTGGTTTTTATCCAAGCCATTTAGCAGCAAAAATCCCACCAGCCGAAGCATTGCATTATGAATAGGGCAAACCTAAGTGTTCACTCTTCTGTAGAATCGATGGTTTATTTATGACAGCAATGGTTTTAATTATAGATGATGATCAATCTGTGACAGCTTCTTTAGCTTTAATGCTTAAACAAGCAGGCTATCGGTCTAAGTCTGCCTACTCTCCTAAAGAAGCACTAGAAAAACTCGATAAAGAAAAGTTTGAACTAGTTTTGCAAGATATGAATTTTTCTCGTGAAACTACTGGCCAAGAGGGTTTAGAGTTATTAGAGGAAATAAAAACTCGACAGCCCTCATTACCAGTTATTTTAATTACAGCTTGGGGGTCTATATCTCTAGCAGTAAAAGGAATGAAAGCGGGTGCTACTGATTTTATTACTAAACCTTGGACTAACCAACAACTGCTTTTATCTGTTAGGACAGTGTTAGGTCTAATTGCGGTTGATAGAGAGTCTCCTAAAGCAAAAAACATAACCCGTGAGCAACTAGAAACAAATTATCAAATAGGTAATTGTATTGGTAGCAATGTAAATTTTCTTCGAGTCCTAGAAATTGCTGCTCGTGTCAGTGCTACAGATGCATCAGTGTTAATTACTGGAGAAAGTGGCACAGGCAAAGAAGCCTTAGCAGAAGTTATTCACAAAAATAGTAATCGCCATAACAAACCATTTATAAAAGTTAATCTTGGGGCAATACCATTTTCACTTTTTGAAAGCGAAATGTTTGGTCATACTCGTGGAGCCTTTACTAATGCTGTACAAGAGCGTAAAGGTAGGTTTGAGGTAGCCACAGGAGGGACGATTTTTTTAGATGAAATTGGTGATCTAGAGCCTAGTTCCCAAGTTAAGATGTTAAGGGTTTTACAAGATCGTACCTATGAAATGTTAGGCTCAAGTCGTACTCAAACAGTTGATGTTCGTATTATTGCGGCAACAAACCGATTACTTGCAGATATGGTTGCTAAAGGAGAATTTCGAGAAGACTTACTTTATCGATTAAACCTTATTTCCTTGCATTTACCGCCGCTACGTGAACGAGTAGACGATATCCCTTTATTAACAAAGCACTTTCTAAAAATTGTTGAAAAAATTTATCATCGCAGTGATCTTGGTATTAGTAATGATGCAGTTAAATGGTTGCAAAATCTTCCTTGGCCAGGCAATATTCGCCAGCTAAGATATGTAATTGAGCGTGCAGTGTTAATAACTAACCAAAACATATTACAAAAAGATGATTTTGCTCTTTCACTAGGCTTTGAGCAGCGAGAAACAGAGCCTACAAACCCACTTCCAAATGTTGGGAGCATGACTTTAGATGAAATAGAAAAAGCTATGATTTTCAAATGCTTAAAACACCATATGGGAAATATTTCTAAAACCGCAGAATCTTTAGGGCTAACACGAACTTCTTTATATCGTCGATTTGAAAAATATGGGATTAAAGTTTGACACTACGCACTAAGTTTATTCTCTATTTACTACTACTTCATAGCGTTTTCACTGCTTTAGCTTTGGGGATATTTTTTTTCTATCCAATATGGTTGTTTGCTTTAGAAGGATTTTTCTTAATTAGCCTATTTATAGGTATTAAATTAATTAATTCTTTCTTTGGCACATTAGATTTAATTAGATCTGGTGCGCGATTTATTGAAGAAAAAGAGTTTATGGCTCATTTTCAGCTAGTAGGCCAAGCAGAAATGGATCAGTTAATTTCTGTTTATAATAAAATGGTTGACAATCTAAAAGACGAAAGAATCAAATTACAAGAACAGAACTTTTTTTTAGATAAGATTTTGGCTGCTTCTCCTTCGGGGGTTCTAATCTGTGATTTTGATAATAAAATTAGTGCCGCTAACCCTAGCGCAGAAAAAATCTTACAAATTAGGGCAAACGAGCTACTAGGAAAAGCACTAGAAGAGTTACTAGCCCCTTTTTCTCAAGCCTTATCAGAGTTAGAAATTTATCAATCTAACGTTATTTCTTTGCAAGGTGGCAGACGTGTTAAGTGTTATCGCTCAGAGTTTATGGATAGAGGGTTTCCACGGCACTTTTTCTTGCTAGAAGAATTAACTGAAGAATTACGTTATTCAGAAAAAAATGCTTATGAAAAACTAATCCGTATGATGTCACACGAGGTCAATAATTCTGTTGCATCAACAAACTCTCTACTAGGTTCTTGTCTTAATTATAAAAACCAGTTACTAGACGAGGATAAGGAAGATTATGAAAACGCGCTTAATGTAATTATTTCGCGTAATTCACAGCTTAATATTTTTATGAATGGGTTTGCAGAAGTAATTAGGTTACCAAAGCCTAAAGTATCGCTTACAAATGTTAAAGAAATGCTAGAAAGTTTAGAAATCCTAATGCGTTCTGAGTGTCAAAAACACTCTATTAATTGGCATTGGGAGCTATTACAAAACATAGAACTAGTTGAAATGGATAAAATCCAAATGGAACAAGTTTTTGTTAACGTCTTAAAGAACGCAGTTGAAGCGATTGGCTCTAATGGTACAATTACTATTAAATTAGGTAAACAAGCAGAAAAGAGTTATGTTGCAATTCTAGACACAGGTAGGGGAATATCACTAGAAACTCAAGCTAGGCTATTTACACCTTTTTTTAGTACTAAAGAAAATGGTCAAGGTATTGGGTTAATGCTAGTTCAGGAAATTTTAAATAAACATAATTTTGAGTTTTCTTTAGAAAGCCAAGTAGGAAAACCAACTGAGTTTACAATATTTTTTAAGAATAAAGACTAAAAGGTGCTAAGGGTGCAAATAATAATACTTTGGTCGAGTATCTAAATTTATTAGAGTTATAGAATTATCTGGATTATCAAAATCTATTTGGGCTAATTTCTCCATTAAGCTTGTAGTAACATTTTGGCCAGAATTTTCTTCTAGTAACCGAACATAAAAAAGCCTGGTTAATAGGTCAAACTGTGGGGTAATAGGTTCTTCTTCGTTTTCTAAAGCCTCCATATTTTCTATATCTAGATGTAAAAGCTCTGCCCATTGATTAGTAGAATAACCCAAGTTATTTCGTAGGAATTTTAATTCTGCTCCTACTAAAGCAAAAGGCTTTAGCACAATAGATTCGGCAATAGTGATATTTAGTAAGGTTGAACCATTTATTTGTGGGCGTTTAGTAGAACATTTTTCACAAACTATTATGATAACAGGAGAAAGATAAATATTTTCTAACCCTGACTCTAGATAGTGGTATTGTGGTGTTGAAAGAATAATTTCAGGTAGTCCACATTTTTTACATATCATAAATGTTAAAGGGTAGAGCAGCCTCCAGTATGAAAAAACTTAAGTTATTCCCGAGATTGTTTCTTGTAAATTATTAGAATAGTTTAGAAAAGATAGAGCTAGTATATTAACCAATCCTTTTATTAATTGTCTAGATAGAGCATCTTCTATAATTTAATATACATGAAATTTGCTTTGTAAGTTATTGAACCCTCTTGTGCGAGCGCAGTCTGGGCTTCTTTAGAGCCGAGTTAAGCGAGCAATCGCCTGAAAAGGCGATAATAAAGCGAATAAAATAAGAAAAATAAGTAGACAAAATAAAGTTGATATGGTAAAAAGTAAAAATGGTAATTGTGAAGTTACCATTAACACCCGCAGGGACGCGGGAATGTGCGCGTA
>CAZHXL010000160.1:0-9234 GCA_964536575.1 uncultured Clostridia bacterium
CTCTCTTGGTAACGTAGTTCTCTAAGAACTTAATCCTGGTCACGTGTGCCTATCGGTTCTACCCAACAAGCCCTCCGCTTAAGCGATGGGTAAGTAACCTAATTACTTTCCCTTAATCTTTGTTTAATGAAGGAGGTATGAGAAACAAATTCTAGTCACGCTTTGGCGCGTTTGTCGAGAAAGACTAGCTTAATCTATCCTAAAAACTTATTCATCTAGCGAAAGCTGCTTAAGTTGTATTTTAGCTTGCCAGATTTGTGCTAAATGCCGCAAAGTAAGCATTAGTCCAATAGCAGCAAATATTAATGGCATATTATCGTCTACCTGTCTAAATTGAGGAAGCCAGGAAGGAATACTTTCTATTTGTCCAAACCAAAGAACTATTTCTGCTGCTAATGTACCTACTACTGCTCCTAGTATTCCTTTATAACCATCTTTAAGGGATTGTTGGTAGTAGTCTTTTTCTGATTGTTTTTCTATTTTTTGAGTATCTTGACTTGATTCTTTATATTCTGACATTTTAATCAAAATTCCGTTATATCTATCTATCTATATTAAAGCAAGGTAGCATACTGGTTTAGATTAGCTTAAATAAAAACAACTTTCCAACGAAGCTAGCAAAAATAATTTTTGCTAAATATAATGTCATCCTACAAAATTATTTATTACCTTCACCTTAAAATAAAATGGCACGCTTAATTTTAATCGATGTAAAGCTAGAAGCAGTTAATAGTGATCCTAATGCACCTAAAGAAGCCTCTATAGTACTTTCCTTAAAAGGTCAGCGCATTAAAGGAAATCACGTTAGTGAGCCTAATCAAGATGATTTAGCAATTGTTGCAATCGCAACCTTAAAAGCGGTTCAAGATGCCTTACCTGTTTCCGTAGAGTTTACCCTACGTAATGCAATTAGGCTAACTCCTCAATTCCTTGACACCCCACTACTAGTAGTAATTGTTGATCTAGTTTATGGACGTAGCAAATATGAACTAACTGGGGCTTGCCAATGTGAAGAGTTAGTAATAAATCGTGGTATTGCTCAAGCAGCTTTAGACGCAACTAACCGATTAGTACAATTTATTCTTTCTGAAACCGTATAGTGTTTAATATTTAACACTTAATGCTTAGCAGCAGGTGCTAACACTACTTCTAATAGGAAAAAGCATCTTGGTATTCAGCTTTATTACCTAGGATATTTTGGTTTCATTTTCGATTTGTGCAATTAGTTCATAAACATTTCTAGAGGTTTGGAAAAAGTATTTTCCTTCTTCTCTAGTGTTAAACTCTGCTCGTAGTTTTGTAACTATTTCTTCGGCAGATCTCAGTGTAGTTAAAGCTTCAGAGCGGTTCCCTAGCTTATAGAAACATCTTGCTTGTCCTAGCAAACTGCTCCATTGGCAATATGGAAATTTAATATAGTTACCTACTTCTAGTGAAGCCTTATAAGCGTCTAAAGCCTCATAGGTATCGCCTGCTAATTCTTGTACTTCTCCTAATATTTCCAATGCTACCATTCGTTCAGGGAATTCTCCCAAACTCTTTAGTGCAGTAACAACTTGTTTGATTTGTGTTATTGCACCTTCATAGTCTCCTTGTAGAGCAGCTATCTTTGCTAAACCTCGCCTAGTTACCAAGGCAGACACTTTTTCACCAATTTCTATAGCTAAAGCTAAAGAGCGTTCCAGACAATCCTGGGCTTTTTCAATATTTAAGTTTGTATCTTGTAGATAGCTTCTGCCTAAAGTTGAATTTAGATAGACTTCTCCTAAACGCCACCCTATTTGTCTAGAAAGCTCAACGCCCTGTTGATGAAGTTTTTCTAGTGCATCGTGTTGATGTGAATATAAAAACATCAACCCTAGCATTGTATAAGCTCGACACTCAAAGAGTTTATCACCAAGACTTTTAAGCATCTCAATAGCATTATTAATACAAGAAAAACCTTCTCGGTAATTACCTAACATATACAAAAGCAGCCCCTTAAAAACTTGTGCTTCAGCAAGTAAATTAGGTTGATTAATCTCTTCAGCTAGTTGACAAGCTTTTGTTATATCTCCTAATGCTTCTTCATAGGGAGTTGCTCGTACTTTGGCACGGCCTGCTTGAAAGTATATTTGTTGTTGCCAAAACTTATCCTGTATTGTTTGTGCAGCAAGCAGTCCTTTTTCTGACCAATTAACAATATCGACAAAGCGGCCTGCATACCAACCTAAATGACATAGTGTGGCACAGCTTTGAGCAATTAATTTATTACTTTGTTTTTTCTCAGCTAAGCTTAATGCGTTTTGTCCTTGTTCCAAAGCAAGCTCTAATTTTCCTAAATTCCCTAAAGCATTAGCATAGCTATTTTGTATATTTACAATTAAATCTAAATCTGACTCGTTTAATTCATTGTTTTCCTCTAGAGCCTTTACTGCTTCTTCTATTAACTCTCCTAGTTTTACTACTTCAACCCAAGCAGATTTTTCAAAAGACTGTGTTATTGCTTGTTGACCAAAAAGAAAAGTTTCTTGCCACTGCCCCGCAGCATGGTAATGATAAGTAAGTGTGTTAAAGTTCTGTGCCGATTTATTACGATAAACTTCTTTTATTACTACAGCAGCACGGGCATGAAGACGCTTTTTTTGTCTTTTACTTAAAGATTCATATAAGACTTGTCTTAAGGCAGCACTCTGAAAAAGGTATTCATCAACTTTTGAGCTACGTTCTTCATAAACTAAGTGTTCTTTTTCTGCTGCAATTAATAGTTTTTCTAGATCTTTTTCTTCTATTTGTGCTAGCTCAGCTAGTAAATCAAAACTAAAACTATCACCTAGAACCGAAGCTTGTGTTAGTAAGTCTTTTAGTTCCTGAGGGCATTTTTCTATTTTGTAAAGCAGTGCTGTACCAATAGTATCAGGCAAAGCTAGGTTTTCTAGTGTCTCACAATGCCACCAGTTACTAACTAATTGAATTTTGCCGCTTTGTACAAGTAAGCGTACTACTTCATTTAGATAATAAACATTACCGCTAGTTATTTTATGTATATAGTTTATTTCCTGATCAGAAATTTCTATTTGGTAAAAAACTCCATCAAAATAAGCACGAGTTTCACCTAGTGTAAGAGGTTTTAATTGAATGGTTTCAAAAGTAGTGTAACGCTTTTGTCTAGAGAACCAATCCCCTAGTAGACTACCTGTGCGATCAAATTCTACTAAATTAACTGTTAAAACTACTAGCATCTTATTGCTTTGGTGATTTCTAAGTAAATAACCAATTAGCTCTAAGCTTAATTCATTAGCCCAATGTAGATTATCAAATAAAAGTACTAGGTTTTTATCTTTGATTAAATGCTTACAAATCTCACTAACTATCTCAAAAATTTGCCATTTTTCTGTTTCAGCGTTTGCCTTTACCTGTTGGCCTAATATCTCTTTAGGTAAAGTTAGGTTATATCTAGCCTTTACTCTAGCACTAACACGTTTTGCTAGCCCCCCTTCAGTATCCATCAGAGAATCATCAAAACGAAACCCTAATAGATTGGCAAGCATTGGCAAAACCCATTGATAGGGTTGGGATAGGTTATCCTGATCAAAAAGATTAACTAAAGTAACTAATATCTCTTGCTGTGCAGCTAGCTCTTGAAATCGATTAAGTAAACAAGTCTTACCACTACCACTATCACCTAGCATAATTATAGGTCGTAGCTGTTGTTTACCTAACCGATAAAGTTCTGTTTGAAAAAACTGTAACTCTTTATCGCGACCAACAAAATAATCATATTGTGGAACAAAGTTTTGTACAGATCCTAAAACTCTTCTATGCATCCCTGACTTAGCTGCCTGATTAAAAGGAGATTCTAAGTTGCTAAAAGTCTTTTTATTAATATTAACGTCTACTATATTAAGCTCTTCACGCAAACTAATTAGCTCTGTTAAGACTACTTGCATTGATTGATAACGGGCTGTAGGTGCCTTTTGTAACATCCTAAGTACCATTGCTCTTAGTTTAGGTGCAATGCTGTTAGGTAGCGGTGGTGTAGGAACTACAGCAACACTCATTAGTATCTGCACTAGAGTATTGCCTTCAAAAGCTACTCGTCCTGTAAGTAGCTCATAACAAACAGCCCCAAAAGAAAAAACATCTGAACGAGCGTCTATTTCCTCGCCTTTGGCTTGTTCTGGAGACATATAATTAGGTGTCCCCATAACTATTCCTGATTGTGTCTTAAAACCTGCCTCACTGCCTAAAATAGTAGCACTATGTGCCTCTGATACTTTTGCTAACCCAAAATCTAATACTTTTAATAGTCCATCATTACGTAAAATAAAATTTTCTAGCTTTAAGTCACGATGAATTATTCCATTCTGATGTGCTATGTTTAAGGCTTGTGTGGCCTGAATAGCAATATTAAAAAAGTCTTTTAGAGCTAATGGGCCTTCGCTTATTATTTCACGCAGGGTCTTACCATCAACATATTCTGTAGCTATAAATAATTGGTCATTAAAATTACCAATTTCATAGACTGTAATAATATTAGGGTGATTTAGAGCAGAAACTGTGCGTGATTCCCGAGCAAAACGTGACTTATGCTCTGGATCATTACTTAGTTGTTTTGACAGCAGTTTAATTGCAGCCAATCGTTCTATTTGTTGATCTTTAGCTAAATAAACCTCACCCACACCACCATATCCAATTAGGCGAATAATTTCATATTTTCCAGCAATAACTAACCCTGGAGCTAATTCTTGGATTTTAGGTTGCTCCATAATTCCTCAATATTAAATCTTAGTTAAATATTTAATTAGTTGATTTTATTAATTCTGTCAGCTTAAAACTAACGGCATCTTAATCCAACCAGAAAGTTTCCTACCAAATCTATATTACTTAAGTTTAAGCTAGATAAAAACTCTTCTAAGTGGCCAATAAAATATGTAGCCTTAATAAGCAATTTTTGATTTATCTGAACGACCATAAAGGTTCTAATTAAAATCTATCTGGATCTATTCCTATAGCTCGTAGTTTTTCTGCTAGTTTATTAGCTCTTTCCCGTTCTTGATTAGCCTTTTCCTGCTCCTGATTAGCCCTTTCTCGTTCTTGACTAGCCTTTTCCTGCTCCTGATTAGCCCTTTCTCGTTCTTGACTAGCCCTTTCTCGTTCTTGTTCAACTAATAGGCTTTCTTGCTCAAGCCTTTGTGCAAGTTCTACGTAATTAAGAAAAGGTTTACCATCTGGGTAATAAAGCTGTATTTCTCCTTGTTGGAGAGTAAATTTAATTTTAAGCTTAGGGCTAACCCAAGTATCCATTTGAAAAATTGGTTCTAGTTTATTACTTTTTCTTAAATAACCTTTTAACTTTTTTCGATCAGGATCAATAATATAGTATTCTTCCACAGCATATTGAGCATAAAAGTCTAGTTTCTTTTTCATTTCTTTAGCACGATTTCCTGGTGAAAGTACTTCAAACACAACTTGTGGGGCAATATTGCCTTCATTCCATTGTTGGTAAGAACCTCGACGACCTTTTGGACGGCCAAAAATCACCATTGTGTCAGGAGCAATACGGGTTTTATTATCCCCTTCTACAGGATACCAAAGCAAATCACCAGCAATAAAAACATTTGGATCGCTAGCAAAAAGCCATTCTAGGTTTAACTTAACCACCACTATCCAATCAAATTGTTCTGTATTATCTGACATACGCTCTCCATCACTATCTGGATAAACTATTACTTCTGATTTTAATACTCTTGACATAATTACCTCCAAATATTTCATTCCTAGTATTTTACAAACCTTATACTTTTTGTCTAAACCCTATTTACCTAAAATACAAACTCGTTTTACCATTATAAACAAGTACAAAAATGATTAACAAAAGTAGTAACAAATTAGAAAACCATATTGTTCTTATTATCTTGCCACTAGGAGTGTTACTAGTCTTCTATTGGATTATTTTTTTATTACCCAATACTCTAATCATTAGTCAAAGTGACAGTTTAGCGGTTTCTCCTGAAAAGTCTAGAGAGGTTTTAACACTAAGTCGAAGCTATTTAGCGCAAGAAAAGTACTTAGAAGCACTAGAATTAACTCAACAGCTCCATAATGCTTACCCTAATAATCACATTTATTTAGACCAATTAGCAACAATACATAAAAAGTTAAATCAATATCAAGAGCAAGCCGAAATACTAGAAAAATTTCTTAAAGTAGCTCCTTTACCTAGTGAAGCCTGTGCAGAATTACAAGAAGCATATCGACGTCAAAATAAATTCAAAAAAATGGCGGATGCTTGCGAGCGATGTTTGGCACTTGAACCAAGAAACAGCGACTTAATATTTTATCTTGGACACGCTTATGAATTAGCTCAGCAATACGATAAAGCCAAAGAAACCTACCTAAAAGGGGTAGGCTTAGATCCTAACTACTTGGATCAAAGCGTTGGACTAGCTCGTGTTTATTTTTTCCAAAATAACATTAAACAAGCTGAAAACTTACTAATAAACGTCCTAGAAAAAAACCCTAAGTTTGTTGATGGGTTACTTTTAATGGCAATGATAGAGAATCGCAAAAATAACAACCCTCAGGCTAAAGAATATTTAGAAAAAGGTCTATCAATAACCCCTAATTACTTAGACTTTTATCTAGTACTAGGCAACATTGCTGAAGAAGAAAAGGATATCCCATTAGCAATTAAATACTATGACCAAGCATTAAAAATTGATCCTAATAACAAAGAGTTTCAAAACAAACGACAAAAACTATCCACAAAAAATTAATGAATATAGGGGCTAACCTATGTGTTCGCCCTTCTTTATAATCTAAATATCTTTTAGTTTAAGGATAAAAATTTGGTTAACAAAATAATTTCTACAATTATCAGACTAATATTTCTGGGTATTATTATTTTGACTTCTTTTTATTGTTTATTAGCCTATCCTCCATTTACTTATCAACAAGTAATTAAATTAGAACTCGTAACTTGGTTACCAATATTTGTTAAAGCCCAACCTTATCTTTATTTAGTTGCTAGTGCGTTACTTATTCCTATATTGCTACCTTCATTAAAAGTTGTTAGGACAAAAAAAATCACCCAAGTTTTTATTATAGCCAATAGTTTTTTTAGTATAGTGTTAATCTTCAGACCATTACTTAGCAGACTAGAAAATAGTATTAATAGCCTAGTATGGTGTTTTATTACTACGCTACCTCTTTTTTGTTTAATAGTAATTGACTACTTAAGCTACTATCCAAAGGTGGTTTGGGCAAAAAACATAAATGAGCAAGAGGATAAGAAGGTCTTTTTGGCATTAATAAAAACCGCGCTTTTTATTTCTCTGATTTACTTTGCTATTTTTCACTCTAGATTAAGTGATATTGATTTTCATCCCACCATTAGCCAAGAGGTTTTCACATTAGTTTGGAGTTTTAGTACTCACCTAGTAATGTTTATGGCAATGTTTGCCATATTTAATTTAATTCGTGCTTTGGCTCGCCTTAGCTCAAAAGCTGCTATTCTAGAGTTTTGGTTAATACAACTACTAGCAATTCTCCTAGTTACTTGGGTTTTTAAGGGTTTGATCTTTGCCGCAATAGGTTTTAATAATTTTGCTCTACTATTTGCATTAATCTTTGCTGCCCTACTAGTAACATTCTTTAGTAGTCTAAGTATCCTATTAATAGAAAAGCCTGTTGAAACCGTGCTAGGTCTATTACTAAAGCCTTTTACATATCAAAGCTCAGTTAATCAAGTGAAACAGGTTTGTTTCTTAGCGGCTTTAGTTACTACCACTTATTTACTAACAATAAAATTTGTTGCACTAGACTGGAATTTTCTCTTACAAAAATTAATTGCTATAGTAGTTTGGCTATTTACATTTGCTCATTTTTACTCAAGTAAATCTCTAACAACAAAGCCTCCTAGAGTGATACTAATGCTACTTTTTGCTTTATTAAGCCTAATTAGCTATAAAACTATCTCTATTTTAGAAAATCAAATCTTTTGGCAAAAAGATAATCAGTCTATTTCACTGTCTCAACTCATAGATAAATATACTGGTTATGACATATCGGCTCGTTTACTTAAAGACATTTTTGTCGCTTCCAATCCAAATAAATCATTTTACAAATTTCTGCAAAACTCTAGTAATATTTCTAGTGAAAGAAAAGTTAATCCTGTAGATATTAATCTAGTGGAAAACCTTAGCAATAAGGAAACAGAAAAGCCAAATATTTTTATTTTTACAATTGATAGCCTAAGGCAAGACTATATACGTGACTATAACAGGTCTGTGACCTTTACCCCTTTTATAGATGCTTTTGCCAAAGAAAGTATTGTGATGGAAAACTCCTTTAGCCATTATGGTGCAACAGGGCTGTCTGAACCTTCAATTTGGGTAGGAGGAATGTTATTGCATAAACAATATGTTACCCCATTTTACTCAATGAATAGCCTAGAAAAGCTCCTAGAAGTAGAAAATTACCAAAGCTTTATCAGCATAGATTCTATTTTAGAAACCATAGTTAAACCATCTCCTAACATCACTCAAATTGACAAAGGCATTTCTACTCAAAGCTTAAACCTTTGCCGTAGTTTAGAAGAACTAAAAGAAAAAATTATTAATCGTACAGACAAAACTCGCCCTGTTTTTGTCTATACTCAACCACAAAACCTACATGTTTCAGTAATTAATCGGGAAAACCGTACTGTGCTTGATAAGGATAATTATGGTGATTTTTATGCCCCCTATGCATCCCGAGTAAAACGAATTGATCAATGTTTTGGCGATTTTATTAATTTTCTTAAATCACAAGGGATGTTTGAAAACAGCATAATTGTTTTTACTGCTGATCATGGTGAGTCTTTAGGAGAAGAAGGACGTTTTGGACATGCTTACACTATTTTTCCAGAAATTCTAAAAATCCCTTTAATCATTCATATACCTAATAAACTTCGTGATAGCATTGTCTGGGACACTAAAGCAATAGCTTTTTCTTCTGACATAACACCTAGTCTTTATTACTTACTAGGACATAAGCCTGTAGCTAAACATCAGGTTTTAGGTAGACCGCTATTTACTTCTACAATGGAAGAGCAAAAAGGTTACTTACAAGAATCTTACCTAGTAGCATCTAGTTATGGTGCTGTTTATGGTTTGTTAAATAACAATGGAGAGTCTCTCTATATTGCTGATGGAGTAAACTTCCAAGACTATTTTTATGACCTAGCAAATGATCCTAGAGGTAGGACTAATA
>CAZHXL010000160.1:9244-12883 GCA_964536575.1 uncultured Clostridia bacterium
ATATTATCAACCCAGAAATCAAACAAAAATATCAACATCTTATTCGCCAACATATTGAAGTACTTAATAAATTCTATGAGTTTACACCAGACGATTAATCAGCCTTGTATTCCTTGTATTCTTCAATTATTGATAGCAAATCACTTAGCAGCCCATAAGCCGTTTGTGTAAGCGTTGGTTCTTGCTCAACAATCATTAAAGTACCCATTAAATCTGTTTCTAAGGCTAAAATATTAGAAAAAGCATCGATATTGTAGAAAATATCTTCTTTTGCAATTTCAATAGGTAAAACTTTAGCTTGAACCTCTGAATTTATACGCTCAATATCAATAACCAAACGGATTTTCTTTCCTGCTTTTACTGCTGCTAAAACCTCTTCTGGTTTGATATTGCTAATGCCTTTGCGAAAAACGTCTGTAGGCTTTAACTTTGCATTCATCAGGCAATTAGCTAACACTGTCGCTTTTACTGCCGCGTCCCAACCATCAATATCTAGGCTAGCATCTGCTTCAGCAATACCGCGCCTTTGTGCTTCTTTTAAGGCACTAGCAAAGTCTCCTCCTGACTCCATTTCAGTTAAAATAAAATTTGTTGTGCTATTAACTATACCCCTGATGCGCTTAAACTTAACTAGCGGCAAAGTATATTTTGCTAGATTAAAAATCGGAGTGCCATCCATTACTGTTGATTCATAGCGCAAAGCACGTTCTTGGATTTTAGCTAGTTCTTGTAACTCGCCAGCAGCAAAAGCTAGTGGGCCTTTATTAGCCGTAACAACATGCTTACCAGCCAAAAGAGCCTTTTTAATATGGCTATAAGCGGGTTCACCATTTTCTAGGCTTAAAAGCGTAGTTTCAACAACAATATCTGCTTTGCTTTTATCAATCGCTTGAAAAGAATCTGCCACTATTTCTATATCCTTTAGTTGAGTTAAGGACTGGCCAGACTTTATTATCTCCAAAGCTGACAATAAATTAATTCCCTGCCCGGAAACTACTTTACCGTGACTTGCTGTAGCAATAGCTGTACAAACAATTCTTACTCCATATTTACAAATAATTTCTTTTTCTAGCTCAATTAATAGCTCTGCCAAACGGCGAGCAGAATTACCAAATCCAATTAATGCTACTTTAATATTAGTATTATTTTCTAGCTCTGGGTTAAACATAAGAAATATCCTTAAAATTTTCGTGATTTATCAAAAAAAGTATGATATTTTTTGATAAAGGTAAAAAGTCTACTTCTGCTAAACTTAAGTAAATACGCTGGTTTAGCCAAATTATCAAAAAAGTTAAAAATATCTTTTAACAACTAACTTAACTAATTGCGTATGCTATAATTACTCCAATACCTAATAAATCGTTAGGTCAACACAAAGAATCTCTATATTTCTGGATTTAACAATGATAACCGCTAATAAAGAGTGCCCGGTTTGCCAAAACCATCACGATGCCAGTTTATCTATTTGCTCACAAAACAAGCTTAATATTGAGTCAATTCCAACAAATTCTGCACAATTAACAGATCAAATTCCTTTAGAGAATTTAACTACATTAAAACATACACTTAAAATTGCTGCACTAAATAATGATATTAAGACTTTGTGTCAATCCTACATTAAAATTGCTCAATATTTTCGCAGTATTGAAGATCTTGATCAAGCCTTAAGTTATCTTTATAAAGCAGAATTATTACAACCAAACAACACTACTAATAACCTAAAAGAAATTATTAGTATCTATTGTAAGCAATCTCGTCTGGATAGGACACTTAGACCAATTCAACAACTTGCTAAAAGTTACGCTCAAACCGGACAAATACAACAAGCTAAAACCTATTTTGAGCAACTAATTTCTACCTGTCCACCAGACCTAAATTGGCTCCATGAAGTACTTTTAATACTAGATAACTGTAAGCTAACCACAGCATTGAATTTATCTTCTGCCACTCAAAAATATATAGAAAAAGCACATCTAACTTATCAGGTAGATTTATTAGTTTCTGTTGCAATGGATGATTCAGATGAAAGTATGCCTTTGATCAATGACCTAATAGAAGAAGAAACGCCTACTTTTGACTCTAGCCAGTTAAAAATCCCTATACCTAGTAATGGCTTAAACTTAGGCTTTAGCCCAGTAGCTGATCTACCTTTAATAAATAAACTCCCTCCAGTATTTGACGCAAATAATCAGCTAAATAACACAGAAAACAGATTTATTACCCCAAATGAACCACCTAGGTTAGTTTTTCCTGTTGATAGTCCTATACCAAGTTTTGATGCTAAGTTTCTCACTAAAGAAATCCCTGTTTTAGCTCCTGCTAGTAGTACTAAGCAAACTATTGACCCACTACCTAAACCTAATATTGGTCTCTCAGAAATCTCTGAACCGCGTTCTTATGGAGAAACCCGTCCCTCTTTTTCTATCCGCAATACTGGAAGTTTTCGTCCTATAGAAAGACAGACTTTTAGTGATTTATCTGTAATGGTTGTAGATGATGATGCGGCAGTAAGAGAATTAATTGTAGAGTTATTAACTGAGTTTAGTTGCCATGTAATAGAAGCAATTGATGGTGAGGAAGCGATTGAGAAATTAAAAGACATTTCTCCAAGTTTTATAATTTCTGATATAAATATGCCTCGTAAAAATGGTTATGAGCTATTTGAATATCTACAAAGCAATGACAATTTTGCTGATATTCCGTTTGTTTTCCTAACTGGTTGTATAGAGGCAGACAATAAACTCCAAGCCTTACAAGGCGGTGTAGAGGACTACTGGCTAAAGCCTTTTGAAATTGGAGAAATAAGTATTCGATTGCGTCGAATGCTACAAAAAGTACGCCTAGCTGGAGATGTACGTGGGAAGCTTTCTGAGATGCCACTACCAGATTTGTTGCAATCTTTAGCCTCTGGTAATAAATCTGGCATACTGCACCTATCCCGCTCTGGACGCTATGGAGTGATTTATATAGATCAAGGTCGTATTATTGATGCTGAATTTGAAGATCTAGCTGGTAAAACTGCAATTTATTGTTTGGTTAATTGGTGTATGGACGGAGGAAATTTTAATTTCCATAGCCAAACAGTAGATCGCACTATGGTAATCAAACAAAGTATTCAAGGCATTTTAATGGAAGCGATGCGTAGGCGTGATGAAGAAGTTCGATTGATTGACCAATTACCTCCTGGTGAGGTTTTTATGTCTGTAAATACTGAGGACAACCCAGAGTTTTTCTCTGCTGATTTTTCAGATGAAACTATGCGTATCTTACAACTCTTTGATGGTACACATTCTTTGAGTGAATGCTTAAATTGTTTACAAGGAGATTTAGAGACTATTCAAACTGTAGTAGCACTTAATAAAGCAGGATTATTACGTATTGTTGACTTTGGGCTTGAGTAAAATATACACTAACATTGATAAGTGTTTAATTTTTCCTCTCTAAATGTAGAATCGGCATAGACATTACAAACCTAGCTATGATATTTTACCCTATTCACCCTTAGAATAATTTCGCAACTTAAAAAGCATGGCAAAGGATAAAGATCCAAATTTAACCCAACCCCTCGATCAAACCATCGAACTACGACTAGCAGATGTTCGTGGTTCGCAGGGAACTATTAGCCATTACTATACACTT
>CAZHXL010000160.1:12893-13671 GCA_964536575.1 uncultured Clostridia bacterium
CTTACAGTTATAGAAGGGCGTGACTTTGGTTGTGTCTTCCAATTGGATAAACCCGAAAACGTGCTTGGCCGTAGCGAAGAAGCAGACATTCGCGTAGATGATGGTAAAGCCTCTCGCCGTCATATATTGATTACAGTTCAAGATAATGGAGATATAGCAAGCTCTCGAGTTACTGCAATTGATCTTAATAGCAAAAACGGTACTTATATAAACGGAGAAAAAATTGCAGAGATTGTACTACGTAATGCTGATAAAATAAGTATTGGCGACACAATCTTAAAATTTGAGGTAAAGGATCGTTTAGACCTCTCTTATCACCAAAGACTCTATCAACAAGCAACCCGCGATGCACTTACGGGGTTATGGAATCGTAATCATGCCCAAGAAGAACTAGAAAAAATTTTTTCTGTCGCTAATCGCCATACTCGCCCTTTTTCGATTCTACTATTTGATATAGATTTCTTTAAGGGTATTAATGATAACTATGGTCATGATATTGGAGATGCTGTTTTACGTGTAATAGCACAAATAGTTGGTGAACATTTGCGTTCTCACGATATGGCGGCCCGTTATGGTGGAGAAGAATTTATTGTACTACTGCCTGAAACTAGTATTGAAGGTGCTGTAATTGCCGCAGAAAGATTAAGACAAAGTATAGAAGCAATAGATTTTGCTGCTCATGGTTGTCCAAGACGCGTTACAGTAAGTATTGGTGTGGCCCAACATCCTGTATGTGGCCGCACTGTAGAAGAACTACTTAAACAAGCCGATGAAGCCC
>CAZHXL010000160.1:13681-13976 GCA_964536575.1 uncultured Clostridia bacterium
GAAGCCCTTTATAGGGCAAAACAGACTGGTCGTAACAGAGTTTGCTTAGCAACCATCATTCCTGGCCTAGAAGACGAAGAATAGCCGCTTAGAACTCCATATTAAGGTACTTAAAATAGTACTAAAACTGTTAAAGCAATCCTATTAACACAATTAATAAATAACCCACAAAAATAGCTAACACAATCAGTCTACGTTATCAGACTTTCGTTTTGTTTTTTAGATTTAGGAAGACCCTGATAAGTGCCAAATAAGTGATCAACTAATGGTGAAGTAACTCCAAACCAAATAGAAG
>CAZHXL010000160.1:13986-14312 GCA_964536575.1 uncultured Clostridia bacterium
AAGCACTAGTATGATGATGTAGTAAATGATAAGTTTTTAAGTAGCGCATAAGTTTAGTCTTAGGCTGACGACAATGGGCTGTATAGTGAACAAACTCATACCACAAATACCCAACCCAAATACCAATTAATATCAAAACTGCTATTTGCTTATTTCCAATACTTAAACTTAAAGCCAGCCAAATTAACACACTAATAGGTAAACTAAACCAAACAGGAGCGAAAATTAAACTAATTTCTCTTGGATGTTTATGATGTGTCCTATGCGCCCAAGGTAAAAGTCGCCACCACTGTCCACGTTCTGGTTGATGGAAAATCCATCGATGC
>CAZHXL010000161.1:0-11879 GCA_964536575.1 uncultured Clostridia bacterium
TGATCAACTCTACACGGGTTTGGACACGCATCTTTGCATCAAGGTTTGATAGAGGCTCATCAAAAAGAAAAACTTTAGGACGGCGTACAATTGCACGACCTAAAGCAACTCGCTGGCGTTGACCACCTGATAAAGCACGTGGTTTACGCAAAAGATACTCACTTAAACCTAAGATGTTGGCTGCTTCATCGACACGGGTTTTAATTTCATTGCTAGGGTAGTTACGTAATTTAAGGCTAAAGGCCATATTTTCATAAACTGTTAGGTGTGGATAAAGAGCATAATTTTGAAACACCATAGCAATGTCTCTATCTTTTGAAGGTAATTCATTTACCCTAGTACCATCAATTAAAAGATCTCCTTTGGAAATAGATTCTAGTCCAGCAATCATTCTTAGTAGGGTTGATTTACCACATCCTGATGGGCCAACTAAAACAACAAACTCTTTGTCAGCAACTTCAAATGAGGCTGATTTAACTGCACAAACACCACCATCATAAATTTTGGTCAGATTTTTAATTTCTACTTGAGCCATAATTTTTAATCAAACAGGGGATTTATAAAGAAGGGTGAACAGTTCGCCCTTACATTAATTTTGTATAAAAATAGCTGCTTCTTTTGCTGCTAACCCTATTTTTACAGTACCTTTATCAACAGTGACTGAATATGTTTCATTAAGCTTATTGTTAAGGACAGCACCATCAACAAAAAGGCCATTTGGTAAAGTAACTTTTCTAGTAATTTTATTAGCTGCTTTGTTAATCGCTACAATAGCACGATTGTTATCCCGAGAACGTAAGTAAACAACTAGATTTTGGTCTTTATATAAAAAGCGCATCTCTCCGCCACGAAGTTGAGGATATTTTTGGCGTAATTGAGACACTTTTTTTATTGAATTAAATAATTTATTTTGTGTTTTTGAACGACCTGAAACGGTAAAGGCAGAACGTGAATCACCAGGAAATCCTCCAGGAAAATCTTTACGATTATCAGGATCTTCACCACCAGTAATACCTAATTCATCACCATAGTATATTTGTGGAGTTCCACGCATTGTTAATAAGTAGGTATAGGCAAGAATTGTATTTTCAAGTGTTGCTCCAGGTTCACTAGCAAAACGCTTAATGTCATGGTTTCCAAAAAATGGTACTAAGACCTCTGCTTTTGGATAAACAGAATCAACCTTTGTAACCCTACTTAATACACCACGATTATTTGCAAAGTAATCACGTATAGCATAGCAAGTAGGGTAATCAAATACTGTATCTACTCCAGAATCAATATTATCAAATCGTTTTATAGTACCTTGAAAAAATGATACTACGCTAGGATTTCCATCTAAGACTTCGCCTACTACAGTAAATGAAGGGTATTGTTTATGGATTGCAGCATTCCACTCGCTCCAAAAGCTACGTGGAATATAAGGAAATGTATCAAGCCTAATACCATCTATGCCTGTGCTTGCAATCCACCAAAGAGAATTTTGAATCAAATACTGTTTTGCTTCAGGGTTATTTTGATTAATATCAGGAAGAATATCAGCAAACCATCCTCGTAAAGTTAAATCTGCTCGATTAGGGTTACCATTAGGAGTGGTCAAAGAAGCAATATCAAAAACGTTATTAGGATGTTGCTGACGAGTACCATTAATAAAGTTTGGTGTTGGTGGGTTATCAGTCCAAATATGATCTGGGCCAGTATGATTTAGAACATGATCTTGAATTATTTTAATACCCTGAAGGTGTGCTTCTGATACTAACTCGCGTAGTTTGGTTAGACTACCAAAATGTTCTTCTGTATTGTAATAATCTACTGCACCATAACCGTGATAGTCAGAAACTCGATTTGAATTATCATAAACAGGTGTCATCCAAATAGCAGTAACCCCAAGCTCTTTTAAGTAGGCAAGATTATTAGTAATACCTTGAAAATCACCACCATGATAGCTGCGAGGTTTTTTGCGGTCATAGAATCCAGTAGATTGTGTAGGATTATTATTTGAGCTATCTCCATCAGCAAAACGATCAACCATAATTAGATAAATTAGATCATTTGGGTCAAACCCTTGATATTTTCCAGTTGGTTCAGGTAAAGGAGTAAGGCCAAAATCAATGGTAGCAATACCGTTAGCATTTTCTAAAATTATTTTTAGTTTTCCAGGTTCTACTGTTTGAGAATTTATATCAAGATAGGCAATTATGTAATTTCCATTAGTACTTACTGTGCTGCGAACAACTTTTACTCCTGTTTGATCCAAGTTAATTTTTGCATCACTAAGGTTACGTCCATAAATTAAGACTTGTACTGGATTTACCGTATGATTAATCCACCAATTAGGAGGATCAATTTTATCTATTTGGGGTTTTTCTAAGTTTTTTAATGCTGTAAAAGATTTGGTATTTGTAGAGAAAAAAAATAAAGGTGCTAATAAAAATACTAAATAAATAATTTTAATATAGAAATTAGCCATAGCCTTCAACAAAATCTTAATGCCCTTACAGGGCATCTGATAATAGCCCAGTCCTTTAGGGCTGGGAACTTGGAATTGGGGTAGAGAAGGGCGAACTGTTCGCCCCTACATTAATTTATTTAGAAATTAACGCGCAGTCCAAATTCAAATTGACGAGCAGAATTTCCACGACTATTAGTAATTGTTCCAGCATCACCTGAGTCAATAAAAATATTTGGATTACTAAATTGTGGGTTGTTAAAGAGATTATAAGCTTGTGCGCGAAACTCAAAGTTCAATCTTTCTTTAATATTGAACTTACGAAAGACAGAAAAATCCACTGTTTTAATACCAGGGCCACGTAAGAAATTACGAGGTGCTTGATCTTGAGCATTCATTGATGGACGGAAAGCGGCTCGATTATAATACATGTTGAAGGATTCGTTTCCTTTAGCTGCATCTTGTGTGCTAACCAAAGCAGCGCGACCAAAACCACCAAATACAGTAAATGGTGTTCCATCTTGTAATGTAACAATGGTATTAACTTGGTAACCATAGAACAAGGCTTTGGCTACTGGGTTAGAAGACTTTTTAAGAAATGGCAACTCATAATTTGCAGCAAAGGTAAAACGGTTGCGAACATCATAATCAGCAGGGCCTTTGTCAAGATCTAAGTTGTTTGGATCAGAGGCTTGAGTGCGGAAATTCCCACCCGGCCCAGGAAATGGCCCAGGAGTATTGTTATTAGCACGTCCATAAGTATAGGAGGCTAAAAACCCTAACCCTTGGTAATCACGTAAGGTTGTTTTTATTTGAAGCGAGTTATAGTCAGAATCACCTACATTGGCAACAGTAGTTAGACGATTTCTTACATTTGGATCGTTAAAACCACCAGAAGTAGCAACAGAAACAACATTTGTGCCTTTGGTACCAACATAACCAACACTTACAGCAAGATAGTTGTTAAACTGATGGTCTACAGTAACATTATACTGTTGCACCATTGTAGTATCACTATCTTTAGGAATGAAGCGTAATGCAGAACCAGCAGGTAGGATAGGGTTATTAAGGTCTATTGGGTCTGGTAAAGGAATAGGGTCACTTAAACGTACTTTAGAACCAGTTCCATCAAAGCGAAATTGTGTAACAATAAAAGGAGCATTTTGTGTTAATTGATTAGCAATACCGCCACGATCTAATGCGTAGAAAATACCATAGCCACCACGTAAAACAGTTTTAGAGTTAAAGGCATATGCTAAACCAAAACGAGGTGCAAGGTTGTTTTTGTCTGTTTCTACTGTAGCGCGAGGGCCATTCATTCCAGCAACTATTAATCTACCAGTAGCAGGGTCAAAGTTTGACAAACGATCATTTTCTTCAAATGGCGCGGTAAAGTATTCATAACGTAAACCAAGGTTAAGTGTAAGCTTACGTGTTACACGCCAATCATCTTGAGCATAAAAACCGTTTTCATAAGAAATAGCTGTGCTTGGTTGTAATGCTCCTGTCAGACTAGCAGTAATAGAAGTAAAACTGGTTCTACCCGCCAACATGTCAGCTACTTCATAACCTGTTTGACCTAAAGGAGGTTTATTACCTGGTGTAGCAGCAAAATCAGAGAAGGAGTAAAATCCTTTAGCAAAATCACCTTGGAATGCTTTTACATTACGACGAATAGTAACAAAACCAAACTTTAAAGTGTTGTTACCTTTAATATAAGTTAGCGCGTCAGATATTTGATAACTACGCTCACGTAGTGTAAATTGCCCACCATCACCCAAATACTCTATAAAGTTACCATTCCCTCCACCTATAAGGGAAATACCTGTGTTGGTATTACCTGCACCTAGGCCACCAATACCAATTGTTTGATTTTGATTTTGGCCAAAGTTTACAGGGAAAAACCCTATACGTAGTAGTGTAAAACCAAAACGAAATTCATTAACAGCATTTGGGCTAAAAGTGTGTGTATAACCACTTGCTACACCACGTGCTTCAATAGTATTAAGACCAGCACCAAAACCAGCTTGGAAGCCTGGAATACGGCCAGGATCATTTTGGCTATCATCAGCAATACTAAAGCGGCCAAAAATGGTATTTGTATCATTAAAACGATGGTCAATACGAAAATCACCATCATTAAAAGTTTGTTTTGCAATACGTTTCACAAAATAATTTTGTGTAGCACGCCCAGCAATTTCTGGTAGAGGAAATGAATTTAAGTATCTTACTGCAACAGGATCTAGAGGACGTGTAATAATATTGCGTGGGAAAGGATTACCAGTAACAGGATCAAAAATCGTGATAGGTTGACCTAACCCTGTGAAATCTGCATTAAGAAGTTCACCAAAGTCACCTTGACGCATTCTAGATGTTGGAACTGTGACGCGATTACCCTCTTCTTTAGGGAGATTTTGACGTAGACCTTGATAGTTACCAAAGAAAAAGGTGCGATTTTTTTTAATTGGGGCACCAAAAGCAAAACCAAATTGATTACGTTGAAATATTGGTTTAGTAGGAGCAAAAGTTGCGCGTGCATCCAATTCAGAATTGCGTAGTAACTCAAATACAGTACCGTGAATTTCATTACTACCAGACTTAGTAATAGCATTTATTACTGCACCGCCACCACGACCAAATTCTGCTGGTGCAACGCTAGTAATGACACGAAATTCTTGTAAAGCCTCAATAGGAGGAAAGAAAACTATTGTGTTTACAATAGATTCATTGTTATCAATACCATCTAATAGAAAATTGTTGTTTTGCTCACGCAAACCATTAGCAGAAATGGCTGCTGAACCTGTATCGCCTTGGCGAAATGTTTCAGCATTCCCGCCTGAACCATCAGCATTACTTCCTGGAGTGCCACGAGATACACCAGGAACTAAAGTAGCCAATTGTGTAAAATTACGACCATTAATTGGCAAATCAACAATTTGTTTTCCTTCAATTACTTGTCCAAGTGAAGAAGAACTGGTTTCTACTAATGGTGCGTTACTACTAATTTCGATTACATCAGTGATTTCCCCTGTATCAAGCTGTGCATTAATTTGAGCAATTTGACTAACTGTAAGCGTGATATCATTTTGGATATTTTTGCGAAAACCTTGAGCAGAAAATTCAACTCTATAAGTCCCTACTCTGAGTGTTGGAGCAACATAATTACCTTGCTCATTAGTAGTAATTTCAATACGACTATTAGTTTCAATATTAGTCACTACTACAGTTACTCCAGCTACTGCTGCTCCTGTAGGATCCGTAACAGTTCCTTCCACACGACCAGTATCACTTTGCCCAAAAGACAGGCCTGTTGTAAGCAGTAGAGTCGCAAGACTTCCTATCAAGCGATTTTTGAAAGAAGATGTTTTTTTCTTCATTATTATAATTTCTCCTTACTTACTTTTAAGTAAAACATAATAATTTTTACTTAAAAGTTTTATGTTAAAACTTATACTAAGTTTATTTACGATTTCTAACTATTATTAAACTTAACACTATGCGAGAATAACTAATTACTAGTGGTTGTTTGGTCAATTCAAAAACGAAATTTTTTACAGCTGAAAATTAGATTTGAGCTAGAAAAATTAGTTTAACTAATAACAAAAAATAGGTATTAAAAACTTAAAATACTGTATGTTTTTTAATTATATTGATTAGGATAAAATCATAATTACTTACTTTACTGGGAAAAGAAATTTTAGAACAAGGTCAAACCTTGATGCCCATGCCTGCTCGTTATGTTTAGCCCCTTTAACTACTAAATATTTTAAGTCTTTATCTATCTGCCAGCCTTTGTTTATCAAAGCATCTTTTAATAGTTTTGTATCAGGTACACTTTCTTTACTCTCATTTGTGCCAATATCAAGCCAAATTTTTATATTTGGCTTTTTAGATATTTTCTCTATATCTTTTAATATTGTTCGGTTGTCCCACCATACTGAAGGAGATATTATTGCTAGTTTTCCAAATATCTCTGGGTACTCAAGTCCTATAAATAATGAGACTAACCCTCCTAATGATGAGCCTCCTAGTGCTGTATTATTTTGGTCTGTGAGTGTTCGATACTCTTTATCAATAAATGGTTTAAGCTCTTCTACTAGAAACCTACCATAAAGAGTAGCTTTTCCCCCTTTACCATAACGAGCATCAACTGTTGGGGTATATTCATTAATACGTTCTTGGCCAGTATTATAAATCCCAACAATAATAATTGGCTGAATACGATTGGCTAACGCTAGTCTTTGTGCTGTTTCGTCGCATTGCCATTCTTGTCCAGGGATAAAGGATGTAGCCCCATCAAAAATATTTTGTCCATCATGCAAATATAAAACAGGGTAATGGGGGTTAATATTCTTGTCATAGTTAGGTGGAAGATAAACAATTATGTCACGACTATTAGCAAGATGTTTAGAAAAGAATTTAGGGTGGTTTTCTATTTTTCCAGTTAGTGTATGAGGGACAGAACTATTTGTATTTTGAGCTAAGCCTCTTGTTGGCATTAGAAAAAATAATAGAACAGCTAATAAGCCTATTAAATAAACTTTTTTTGGCATAAATGAATAATTGAACAATTGATTTTAAGGAATGACAGCAATTATTTAGTTTAATCTTAAAAAAGTCAAGATTTAGATATAGAAAATCAGAGTAGTGACATTTTACTAGTGCTCCAAACATGTCCTTATGATTTGCTCAGACCTAAAATAGCAAAACCAATAACACCAACAAGACTAAAAATACTACTGATTTCATCATTTAAAGGTTGCTACAGTATTTTGTCTAGTATAAAATACAGCCTTTTAACATCCCAAAATAGATTTAACATTTGTTCAATCTATTTTAAAATTAAAACTCACGTCTAAATCAATAACAGTACTTCCTAAAAAATAGTCAAAAAAATAAAACTATTAAGGATGCTTTGCTCCAAAACAAACATTTTTTGAAAAGGAAACAAAAAAACTATATGAAAATCTACTCTTTTACTTTAAGTAAAAAGTATTTATTGGTTTTGTTTATAATGATGGTAGTTCCAACATTTAGTTGGTTAATAAAAGATGTTGAAGCTTATCAACAAATAAGTAAGTCTGGTAATGTTGAGTATAACATTACGGCTAATCCTTCCCAATTAGGGGCTTATTATGATGCAACTAAAGCTAATATAACTTTCCGTGTTTATTCTTCTAGGGCTACTCGCATGGAGGTTTACCTATATAGTGCTGCTACGGGGTTACAAGAAAAAGCTAAATATGTTCTAACTAAAAACTCTACTACTAATATTTGATCTAAAACAGCTTTAGTATCAACCCTACAAACTAGCTATGGTTTAACAGGTACAATTTACTATGGTTATCGTGTTTGGGGGCCAAACTGGCCTTATAGCTCTAGTTGGACAAAAGGCTCTTCCACAGGTTTTATTACAGATGTAGATGCTAACGGGAATCGCTTTAATCCTAATAAGTTGTTACTTGATCCTTATACCTTGGAAATAAGTCATGACCCTGTTACTACAACACAAGTTGACGGTACAATTTATGCGTCTGGCCCACTCTATCGTAATATTGATACTGGTTCAAAAGCACCAAAGAGTATTGTATTAGCCCCAGAAACCCTAGCAAACACTGTAGGTACTGGTATTAAACCAACTCGTCCACTTAAAGATGAAATTATCTATGAAGTTCATGTACGAGGTTTGACTAAGCAAGATAATAGTATTCCAGTTGCTTTTCGAGGTACTTATAAAGGGGCTGCAATGAAGGCTAGCTATTTGGCTAGTTTAGGCATTACTGCTATTGAATTTTTGCCAATTCATGAATCCCCTAATGATAGTAATGATATTGATCTAAATAGTAACGTAGATGGAGATAATTATTGGGGATATACAACCCTTAATTTTTTTGCCCCAGATCGCAGGTATTCCTATGATAAAACACCTGGTGGCCCAACACGCGAATTTAAGGATATGGTAAAGGTTTTTCATGATTATGGTATCAAAGTCTATGTTGACGTAGTTTATAACCACACAGGCGAAGGTTATGCTTATAGTTCTACAGACAAAAATACTTATAACCTTATTTGTTGGCGTGGATTAGACAACCCAACTTATAATTCATTAACTAGTGACTTTCAAGGTTCTTGGGATAACACTGGTGTTGGTGGTAACTTTAATACCTTAAATCCAATTGCACAAAATTTAATTGTAGATTCTTTACTCTACTGGCGCGACAGTATTGGTGTAGATGGCTTTCGTTTTGATCTAGCAACGGTTTTAGGTAATACTTGTGAGCATGGTTGTTTTAACTTTGATAAGTTAAATCCAGCAACAGCACTAAATCGGATTGCCCGCGATCTTTCTCCTAGAGCAGCTAATGGTGGGGCTGGAATTGACCTTATTGCTGAACCTTTTGGAATTGGTGGTAATAGTTATCAAGTAGGAGGTTTTCCTAGTGGTTGGTCAGAATGGAATGGAATTTATCGTGATACAATACGAAAATCACAAAATAAACTTGATTTTGAACCAATAACTACAGGCCAATTAGCTACTCGTTTTGCAGGATCCTCTGATCTTTATGGAGATGATGGCCGTAAACCTTGGAATTCAATCAACTACTTAGTTGTTCATGATGGTTTTACGCTAAATGATGTTTATACTTACAATACTCAAAATAATAACCAAGCTTGGCCATTTGGCCCTTCAGATGGTGGTGCAAGTATTAATGATAGTTGGGATCAAGGTGGTATTGTTGCAGATCAACGTCGGGCTGCACGCACAGGATTTAGCCTGTTGATGTTAAGTGCTGGAACTCCTATATTTAATGGAGGTGATGAGTTTTTACGCACTTTGAAAGGCAATAATAATGCTTATAACTTAGATTCTTCAGGAAACTGGCTGAACTATAATTTAACGGCTAATCAAACCAACTTCTATAATTTTTCACAAAAAATTATAGCCTTCCGCAAAGCTCATCCTGCACTACGACCTCTCAATTTTTACTCTTCAGTTGATACTAACTCTAATATAATGGAGCAATTACGTTGGTTCAAACCTGATGGTGGGGTTGCTGATACTGCTTATTTTGACAATCCTAGTAATCACTCTATTGCTTATCGTTTAGATGGTACAGAATTTGGTGATTCTGCTAGTTCAATCTATATTGCTTACAATGGATGGAAAGACCTAGTAAATTTCCGTTTGCCATGGCCAGGCAATGGCAAGACTTGGTATCGTGTAATGGATAGTTCTAGCTGGAATGAGGTAAGTGGAAATATTGTTAATCCAGGTAGTGAAGTACTTATTGGTGGTGAAAATACTATCTATGGCTTACATGGCCGAGGCGTACTGGTATTAATTGCTAAATAGCATATTAATTGCTAAATGGGGAGAAGCGCGCAAATCATCCAAAAGTTTCCATCTGTAAATTTTTCCGATGGATAGATATAAAAGGGCAGACACATAGGTCTGCCCTTACTAAATTAATCCTCATCATTTTGGGTATAAACTTGTGGTAGAGGGCTGTCTACTTTAGGACGGGCAGCACGATTACCTAGCTCAACGGCTGTTAAATAAATAGTACGAGTAACTTTTTCCATCTTTTGATAATCAATTTTTTCTACGCTATCAGAAGGACGGTGGTAGTCTTCGTGTACACCGTTAAAATAGAAGATTATTGGAATACCTTTTTGAGCATAATTAAAATGATCGCTACGGAAGAAAAATCTGTTAGAGTCATTTGGGTCGTCATATTTGTAATTAAATTTCAAATTTAGGTTTGATGAGTTATTAACAGATTCGCTAACTTGTCCAAGTTCGCTACTCATAAGCTTTGAACCAATTACATAAATCTCATCTGGGCCAGAAAGCTCATTATTGGCAGAGTTATTGTTGTCAGCTTTTTTACTGCGCCCAATCATATCGATGTTTAGTTGAGTAATGATTTTGTCTACTGGTATAGTAGGAAATTTCATTAGGTAACGTGAGCCTAGTAGACCTTTTTCCTCACCACAATGCCAAACAAACATAATAGAGCGTTTAGGACGAGGAGCATGTGAAAAGGCTTCTGCTAGTTGTAGTACTGCTACTGTTCCAGAGCCATCATCATCAGCACCATTAAAAATTTTATCGCCATTAATCGGAGTGCTACCAACACCCACATGGTCATAGTGCGCGCCAATAGCAACATATTCATCTTTTAATATTGGGTCACTACCTTCTAAAACCCCAATTACATTTTGTGTTGATAGAGTTTCTTTCTTAACTGTTATTTTTAATGTAATTTTTTTGGTTTCTTTTAGAGCAAAAGGTACAATTTCTTGGGCAGAATCGTTGAAAATATCACCAGCATATTGTCCTTCTCTACTAAAAAGTCTACCTAGTAGTTTAGGGGACAAGGTAACAGTAGGAATAGAGATATTTCTTTTATTTAATTTGTCAAAAACTAAAACTCCTTTTTCTTCATAACGAGCTATATTTCTTTCCCAATCAGCCAAAGCCATAAAATCAGGCACTACAATTATACCTTTACCTCCATGTTTATCTACGTAGCTATAAGGATCGTCCCAGTCTTCTCCAGATTTTCCAGTTAAATCTTTGTTAGGAGTAGCTCCTTTAGGGAATTCGCCTGATATAATTACTATTTTATCTTTAATGTCAATATTTTGGTAAGGGTTAATATTTTTAGATTTAATTACCCAACCATGACTAGCAAACACAAGAGAAGCAGTGATATCGGCAGCATTAGGGAAAGCTAAAAAATCTGTTCCAGGTTTATAGGTTTCTCCACCAATTTCAATACTGGTATTACTTACATCTGTTTTACTAAGAGTAATTGACATTTTTTGAAAGAAAGATCCACTATCTCCTCCAGGTTTTAACCCCCAACGGGACAGGTTCATAGCTATAAATTTAGCAGTCATATCAAGACCCCTAGAGGGCGTGTCACGGCCTTCCATTTCATCTGAAGCAATAAAATAAAGGTAATCTTTTAGTGCTGAAGCTGTAATAATATTGACACCAGAATTAGGCTCAGGGTCTGCTGGATTATGTGCTTGAGCGTAATTTATTGGACTAAGTAAGAGACAAAACAATAATAGACTAGTTAAAAACTTCTTCATTCTTCCTCCTAAAAATTCTAACAGAGCGGGATATTATTGGCGGTATATAATTTTTTCAAGAAACTCTAGTAAAGCTTCTA
This sequence comes from uncultured Clostridia bacterium, assembly GCA_964536575.1. Taxonomy (GTDB): domain Bacteria; phylum Acidobacteriota; class Blastocatellia; order Chloracidobacteriales; family JADJPF01; genus JADJPF01. The sequence goes on from CAZHXL010000161.1 coordinate 11,635, forward strand.
AAACTTTTTCATGCGCTTCCATTTGTGGGTAATGCCCAATGTTATATAGTGCTACTACGTCTGGATTAGGAATTAGTTCGCTATAACGCTCAGCCATTGGAGTTCCAGAAGTAGGTGCGTGCATCCCATTAACTAGACGTAAAGGGACTTTTGTGGTTTGCATTGCTCCTACCCAACGAGCGCGAAATTTTTTTCTCTCATCCAAATAACGAATGATTTTATGTGCTGCACTAGTACCATTGTTA
>CAZHXL010000161.1:11889-12424 GCA_964536575.1 uncultured Clostridia bacterium
TGCCAGTAGTCGTTAACTTCTTTTTTATCAGGCTGTGTATTAGGGCCAAACATTGCTGTAAAACCTTTCTTAAAAGTAGTCTCAGAAATCAATTTGCTAACTATCGCGCCTAATGGACTCATAAGAAGTTTTTGAATTAGTAGCGGCTGATGTTTTTCTGGAAATAATCCACCATTAAGAAAGCATATCCCTTTTATTTCAAACCCAGGCAAGTTATTTTTTTTGCGATCCTCATAGCGTGCAAGTAACTCTTGTGTAATAGTATCGCCATAATCTTGAGCAAGGATATAAGCTTGTTTAACTTCTAAACACCTAAGTAATGTTTCGTGTAAAGTTGTTTGGTATTCAATAGAATAAACGTCTTCATTAGGTTTATCAGAAAAACCAAAACCAAGCATATCAGGAGCAATAACTCTAAAACGGGTGGTTAGCTTTGGCCAAAGACGGTGCCAATCCCAAGATGCAGTAGGAAAACCATGAATACAAATTAAAACCTCTCCTTGACCATCATCACGATAAAAAACTGTATGGCTGC
>CAZHXL010000161.1:12434-13698 GCA_964536575.1 uncultured Clostridia bacterium
TATGGCTGCCATATTTGAGATATCCACCACCATTTTTCCAGTCATCTAAGTTCATTTTATTTCCTTTTGTTAGCGAAAAATTTGCCCAAGGTATTGAACTAGAGAAAAGATAAATTCTATAAATTTATCTATAACCAGATTATTTTATGTGTTTAACTTAGAAAAATTTTTATGTGACAAATTTAACTTTATTTGGTATGGCTTGGCAATAACTAGATTGCATTTAATGGCTATAACTAAACAGTTAGTGAAGTTTTTATTTGTCCTAACCAATCTGTAAGCACTACCTAGTTGACCCTAATACGCCAACAAGGTAAATTTTCTATGGTTTTATTCAACAAGCACTTTGATAGTTTATCTGCAAGGAAATTAGTTTCGTGACTCCAGAACGATGGCAACAAATTAAGTCTTTAATTGAAATAGCCTTAGAGCAACCATCTGAAACTAGGATGGAGTTTTTAGCTAAAGTCTGTGGAGATGATAAAAAACTTTATCAAGAAGTGTTTCCATTAATTCTAGCTGAATCCGAAATGGCTAGTTTTCTAGAAATCCCTCCTACCCCAACTATAAATAGTTCTTATGCAAATACACTTAGATATAGCAATGATGACTTATTACAAAAAGGGCTTGCTACAGGAGAAAAGTTTTTAGATAAATATGAAATTATTCGCTTAATTGGTAAAGGCGGTATGGGTTTAGTTTATCAGGCTAGACATGTTGAGCTTGGTAAATACGTCGCTATTAAAGTACTTAATACTCGTTTGGTTGAAGATGAAGAAGCCATTGAGCGGTTTAAGCGAGAGGCACGTACTGCGGCTAGGTTAGAGCATGCAAATATTGTAAAGGTCTTTGATTATGGGGTTAAAGACACAACTTGTTATTTGATAATGGAATATTTACAAGGCCAATCTTTACGCAGTCGACTAAAGAATAATAAACAAACGTCCTTAAAAGAAATAGAGCAATTTGTTAGTCAGGTCTGTTCAGCACTGGAGTTTGTGCATCAGGAAGGTGTAATACATCGCGACTTAAAACCAGATAATATATTTTTTCACCAAGAGGCAAGTAAAGAAATAGTAAAAATCTTAGATTTTGGAATCGCTAAACTTAATGTTGTAAGTAGTTCTGGAGAAAGTCTTACTGTTACAGGATCAATTTTTGGTACACCTCAATATATGTCTCCTGAACAGTGCCAAGCAAAACCTTTAGATGCTCGTTCTGATATCTATTCTTTAGGGCTAATACTTTATGAAATGATTTCTGG
>CAZHXL010000161.1:13708-14173 GCA_964536575.1 uncultured Clostridia bacterium
ATATGACGCGGATAGTCCATTAAGTTTTATGTATGCTCATGTTCATACTCCACCAACTGATTTGGCTGAGTTAATGCCAGATATTCCATCACATATATCAAAAGCTGTTATGTATGCTTTGGTTAAACCTATAGAGGGTCGTTGTCAAAATGCTAAGGAATTCCTAGAAGTTTTTTCTGGTAGACTTACTCCATTAAATCTAATTGAAAATAGTCAAACCCCTAATCTTAGTAAGCCTAGTGTTTTACCGCAAAAGGCAAACTATAGTTTAGTTTCAAGAAGTATTTTTGTTACTGTGCTACTAATAAGTTTAGCTAGTGGTTTATGGTTAGTAAAAGATCGCTTGAGTACATCTCAACAAAACACAGGTGTTTCTACACCAATTTCCACACCTAAAGTAAATATAGCCCCTAGTTTGCCTGTTAGTTTACAGGATAAGTTTGTTTTTATTGGAGGGGGTAGGGT
>CAZHXL010000162.1:0-5465 GCA_964536575.1 uncultured Clostridia bacterium
ATAGCCCATCTTCCAAAGTTGGATGGTAAATGTTTCCACCTAACAGATCCAGAACCAATGCGTGTTGGCGACGTACTCAACACCTTTGCTCGTGCTGCACATGCACCAACTATGAGCTTACGTATCAATGCTGCTTTGCTTGGATTTATACCTAAGTCGATCAGTAAGGGTATGATGGCCTTAGCCCCAATACGTCGTGTTAAAGACGCTGTAATGAATGACCTTGGCTTACCTGATGACATCATTCAATTTATAAATTACCCAACACGCTTTGACAATCGCGATACTGCTACTGCACTCAAAGGTAGTGGCATTAGCTGTCCACAACTGGAAACCTATGCTGACAAGCTTTGGGATTATTGGGAGCGTAATCTAGATCCAGCACTCTCCATTGACAATACATTGCGAGGTCAGGTTGCTGGCAAAGTGGTAGTGGTAACAGGAGGTTCTTCTGGTATTGGCTTGGCTACTGTGTACAAACTCGCTGAGGCTGGTGCAAAAACTATTATTTGTGGTCGTGACAAAGAAAAGCTAGAAGAAGCTAAAAAGGGGCTTAACAGCAATGGTTTAGATGTTATTACTTATGCAGTGGATGTGGCTGATATGTCAGAATGTGACCATTTTGTGAAGCTATTAACGGAGAATCATGGTGGGGTTGATATATTAATCAACAATGCAGGTCGCTCAATTCGTCGTAGCCTTGAGTCAAGCTATGATAGATTTCATGACTTTGAGCGAACAATGCAGCTTAATTATTTTGGTGCATTACGGTTAACGATGGGGTTATTGCCCAAAATGGTTGCACAAAAGCGTGGGCATGTAATCAATATCTCGTCAATTGGAGTTTTAACAAACGCGCCACGATTCTCAGCTTATGTTGCATCAAAAGCAGCATTAGACGCATGGACTCGTTGCGCCGCCTCAGAGTTTGTTGATGTTGGAGTGAAGTTTACAACTGTTAATATGCCACTAGTCAAAACACCTATGATTGCACCAACTAAGATCTATCAAAATGTTCCTGCTCTGTTGCCTGAAGAAGCAGCTAATCTAATAGTTGAGGCAATTGTGTATAAGCCAGTGCGCATTGCAACACGCCTAGGTATTTTTGGTGAGATAATACACGCTTTAGTCCCAAGGGTTGCACAAATTGTAATGAATACTAGTTTCCGTATGTTCCCTGATTCTGATGCTGCAAAAGGAAAGAAGGACGGCGAGAAGAAAGTTGCGCAAATGACCACAGAACAACTTGCTCTTCAGGAATTATTACGGGGAGTGCATTTTTAACTAAGAGGGTGAACTGCTCGCCCTCTTATGTAGAGACGAACTGTTCGCCCTTAAATTAAATTTATTTAATTTAACCAATGGCAGGTGTGTCTATAGAGCGTACTTCTGGAATTTGCTGCTCGCTTGTCCAGTTGTTACCATCAAAAACACGTACATAGACTTTATCTGACGAACCACCTTTATAAGCTAGATAAAGACGTCCTTGTAGTCGAAATACACTAGGAGGGGCAGACGTTTCAGCGTCACCAACGGTGCGTTCGTCTGTCCAACGGTTTCCATCCCATTTACGCCAGAAAATATCTTTTTTACTTTCACCACGATAGAGAATATAAAGCTCTTTTTTATAAAAAGAAATTGCTGGAGATGTGCTAGAACGAGCATCAGGTAAACGGCTTTCGGATGACCAACTGCGACCATCAAAGCTACGTAGATAAACACGAGTAGAGTTTTCTCCTCGATAGGCTACATATAATTCACCACGACCTGCCGCAATAGCTGGGCCAGTGCTAGATTCTGAGTTTGGCACTTTTACTTCTGGTGACCAACTACGACCATTAAACTCACGCACATAAATATTAGTGCTAGTAACCCCTTTGTAGGCAACATAAAGGCGGTTTTGATAAACTGCTAAACTTGGGCTATCGCTTGTACGAGCATCACCAAGTTGAACCTCAGATGACCAAGCATTTCCGCGAAATTCACGAATAAAGACTTTGTTTGAATTGCGGCCTTTATAAGCTAGGTGGACTGTGTCATTAAAACGACAAATAGCAGGGGCTAAGTCGCTAAGTGCATCTCTTACAGCAATTGGAGCACTCCAGCGAGAACCATTCCAAGACTTAACCAAAATATTTTCGCTATATTCTCCACGATAAGCTAGATAAATTTGGCTGTTATCTGCAAGGTCACGTTCATGGTCAAAACGTCCGCGATTTCTTTGGATTGTGGCTGGAAAAGCTAGAGTTTCTAAAATTAAACAAATTACTGCTAAGGAACAAAAAATGTAGGGTAAACCTTTTTTAATCATTTCTGCCTCCATAAAATTTATTAGTCTTAAAATAACATTGAGCATAATAGAGTTAAGTTGTTAAGCGGCGATAAATACCTGGTAGACGTTCAGGTAAGCTAAGCACATTATCAATAATGGTATAGCCTATTTCGCCGTACAAATCACGTAATTGCTCTTCAGACTCTCTATCAATTGTGATGCAGAAGGGAGTGATATTGTTTATTTTGGCTTGACGCAAAGCGATTTTTGTATCTTCGCGGGCATAACGAGAATCACCATAATCATGATCGTAGGGGCGACCATCGCTTAAAATAATCAATAGCTTAGTACGAGCATCTTGTTTTTCTAAGCGTGCGGTGGCATGACGAATTGCTGCTCCTAAGCGGGTATTGTTTTGATAAGTAATACCTCCAATGCGTTTAGCTACTTCTTCTGAGTAAAGTTCATTAAAGTCTTTAATTACATAAAATTTAACATTACGGCGACCTTCACTAGTAAAGCCTTGAATTGAATAACCATCTCCTACTGCCTCTAATGCTTCACTCATAAGCACTAACCCTTCTTTTTCTATATCTATAATACGTTGACCAGGCTTAGAGTAAGGTTGACTAGGATAACGGCTAATAGTTCGAGCAGTTGAACTAGACATATCTAATAGAAAAGAAACTACTACATCACGTTGGCGACGCAGTTTACGGATATAAACACGCTCAGACACTAGACCTGATGAGCGACGATCAATAGCATAGTCAATCAAAGCTTGTAAGTCATAATCTTCACCATCTAGCTCACCAATTATTTTACGTAAGTTTTCAGGACGAAGTAGTTGAAATTGATGGCGAACAGAAGAAATGATGCCTGAATAACGACCTTTAACACCATCAACAAAACTACGGTTACCAAAAGCATTACGTCGTTCAATCACCCTACACCAAGTAGTGCGATAGTCTCCTAGGTCGCGATCCCATTCATCATAGAAAAAAGCTTTGTCTCCAAGTTCTAAACCTTGTTCTGGTACATCTGTTTCTGGGTTTAAGCTAGCTAGAATTTCGTCAGCAGGGTTAACAATTGGCTCTAATGAAGGTGACCAGTAACTAAAAGGCTCACTCAGGTTTTTAGAATTGGCGCGCTGGTTTGGTTGGTTTTCAGACTCTGCTGCTTCGCCTCCAACATCATTTTCATCTTGTTCAGAATTATTTTCTGTGTCTTTTTCGGATTGTTTTTCTATTTGCTCAGGCTCATTAATTCTTTCTAAAAATTTATAAATTTTTAGTGTCCCTATTAATGTATCACCAACCATAGAGTTAGCCGTGATATAGCGGTCAAACGTAAGTTCAATTTCTTGTGCTAGGTTAGGGTAAAGGTCTTTTGCTATAGGTGAAATGCCACCTAAGATTGCTTCCTGAAAAAGCATTTCAAAAGGGATTAAATTGCGAGAAAGTTGGTTAAAATCAGGACGTGTACTAATTAAACGGTCTTTTACAAAATCTAAGTCTCGTCGTAAGCCTCTATACATTTGTCTTAATTTGCGGTCAATACGACCATTTTCTAAAGTAGTAAAAATTCGACGAGCCAAGGTAACATTAGGAAAATATTCTAGCGTGGCCAGAAAGTTAGTACTTGGGGGTTTAGATAGGGTTTTAGGGTAATTTTGAAAATGGGGTTTGATTTCTAAATTAGCTGCTTCAAGAGTGGGGCAATCATTTGTGTAAGTATCAAATTCTACTTGACCAGCAGCATGTGCTGCTAATGCTTTGTAAAGCTTAAAGTTACTAGCTTCATCTCCAAACTCAGTAATTACAGCAGGAAGTAGAATTGTCCGGCCATCACCAATCTTAAACTCATGTGTTGTTTCAGAAATTGGCTTAATCAACATTTCTTTACCTGTTAGACCTTCAATATAAAGTCTCAGGGTTTGAGAAATTGATTCTAGTGACAGCCCACCTTCACGGTTATAGAGGGCTTGTCGACTACGATTAGATTCTAAACCATAATAGGCTTGAGCACGACGATTATCTTTTCCGTAAAGCTCCAAGCCATGTAAAGCCCATTCTCGAAATTGCTCTAGGCTCGCTTGCCTAAGTGCTCCAGGGCTAGCCTTAAAGCATTCTACGGCGGAATTGGCACTAGTATTACTAATTTGTATTACTATATCTAATACTTGATTTAGAGCATAGGCGTTGCGCTGTATATCTCCATAACGTGCTAAAGCAATAAAAATCCTAGGGCTAATTTTTAAGAAGTGATACCCCGTAGCATTACCTTGAGCAACTACTAGTAAGCTTAACTCAGTCCAACGCTCAAAAGCTTGTGTGTCTGCTAGGGAGAGGATTTTACCTGCTGCACGAAAATATTGGAGTGCTACACCACCGCTTTTATCTAAAAAAGTATAGGTATATTCAAAGAGTTTTGACCAAGCAGGTTGAGTGTGTGGAGTTAAAACCTCTGTAATAGAGGTAAAAAATTCTGCTGCTGTACCACCAGAACGATGCACAAATGCAGTGGTTAACTCTAGCATTTGGTTAACTAAGCGATGATCTTGAGATGTAAATAATTGTAAATGATTAATTACCTGAGGGGCAGAACGCAGTAAGTCACAGCTATGTTTAACTGAATGTTGAGAGACTTCATAACATAAATTTAGCACGCGTGCAGTAATAGTAGTGTCGTTAAATCTAGCTAAAATTTCTGGAAATGACTTAAAACAATCCAGTGCTAAACTAGTAGAAAGGGCAGCCTGACGAGAAACAAGTGTCAAACAACGCAAGAGAAACCCAGGAGCAATAGCGTTTAATATTGGTAAGCTTATTTGGAAAAACTCGATTGCAGCATCAGGGTTAGTCGAAGCAAGTCTTTTGCCAATTTCACCCCAAGCACGTAGTTCACTTTGTCCTAATACACGAGCTACTTCTGGAATCACCATTAAAAATTCAATGGAAGAGCGTAAGGAAATTGCTGCTAATGATGTAGCAAGGTCTAATACTAGTAAAATACGATCAGGAGGTATTAAGTGCAGTTTTACCATAATGTTATCTAGGGTCGCGCTTGTTATACCTTTTAGGTGTTTTTGTAATGTGCTTTTAATTTGTCCGTCCATTTATTTCGCCCTTACCTTATATTTTCTAGGTTTGGATCAAAACAACTACGGCAACGTGCTTCATATAAATCACTT
>CAZHXL010000162.1:5475-9088 GCA_964536575.1 uncultured Clostridia bacterium
TACCACTCTCTTTTTATTGTTTGAAAGACGTTGAGAATAGTTAGCTAGGCTACCACATCTCATACATATAGCATGTGTTTTAGTAATATGCTCAGCAATAGCAAGTAGTTGAGGCATTGGTTCAAAAGGTTTACCTAAGTAATCTTGGTCTAATCCAGCGATGATAACTCGTTTACCACTATTAGCAAGCATATTACATATATTTACTAGATTGCTATCAAAAAACTGTGCTTCATCAATACCTAGAACATTGGTGGTAGGAAGCGTTCTAGCAAAAAGTTCTGATGCTGTTTTTACTGCTAGTGCATCTATTTTCATTTCACTATGAGAAATTATGTGATTAATATCATAACGAGTGTCAAAATCTGGTTTAAATATCTGTACAGATTGTTTGGCTAATTGGGCACGACGTAATCGCCTAATTAATTCTTCGCTTTTACCACTAAACATACTGCCGCAAATTACCTCAATCCATCCACCATTACTACGAAAAAAATCCATGCCAACTCCTAAATCTTTAATAAAATTTTTGTTATATTTGCGGACAATAGTACTGATCTAATCGCCAAAATAAAAGCGATTTTTGTCAAAATTAAAATGTTAAACTAGATGGTCGTGTTGTAAAAGAACCGTCTAGTTTACTAATTACGTCAGGTTTAATTAAGTGATAATAAAGTGTGAGAGAAATTCTTTGTTTCCATCTGCACCAGTGATTGGAGAGTCTATTACACCTAAGCAGCTAAGGTTAAAGCTAGTTGCGGCTGCAATAACCTCTGCTATAACTCTAGAATGTTTACTAGGGTCAGATACTATCCCTCCCTTACCTACTTCCTGTGGGCCAACCTCAAACTGCGGTTTAATCAAGGTGACTATATTAGCTGTTTTTGTGATTAGATTGGGGATTACATGGAGAATTTTAGTTAGCGAAATAAAAGAAACATCAACTGTAACTATATCAAAGAGATAATGGAAATCGTTTTTCGTTAAATAGCGTGCATTAACACCTTCTATTACTTTTACTCTAGGGTTTTGTCTAATACGCCAGTCTAATTGATTATGCCCAACGTCTAGTGCTACCACTTGTTGAGCACCATTTTGTAATAAACAATCGGTAAACCCACCAGTAGAAGCACCAATATCTAAACAAAGTTTGTTTTCCACAATTAAAGAAAAATAATTTAGTGCGGCTGCTAATTTTAGTCCTGCACGAGAAACATATGGAGGTCGCTCGCCTTTAATACGCAATTGGGCTTGAGTATCAACTTTATAACCAACTTTATCAATTAATTGGTTATTTGCCAGTATTTGACCAGCGAGAATTAATGCTTGGGCTTTTTGTCTACTTTCAACTAAGCCAATTTCTACTAGAAGTTTATCAATACGCTCTTTTGGCACAACTTAAGAGAGAAGCAAAGAGTACAAGCTATTAAGCTTGTACTCTAGGGAAAAATAGTTATTTGGTTATTGCATCATAGACGTTTACACGCCCACCAGAGATAGTTTTACCCTCTAATGCTTTTGTTTTAGTAGATGTAGAAACTATGCGGTTAATGATTTCTTTAGGAGTTAAGCTAGGATCCTGAGCTAACATTAAACTGGCAACCCCTGAAACATGTGGAGTAGCCATAGAAGTACCACTAAAGAAAGCATAATCATTACCAGGAATGGTTGAGTAAATATCAACACCAGGAGCAGCAATATGAACAGATTTTGCTCCATAGTTAGAAAAACTGGCAAGGTCGTCTTGGTTATTTATTGCTGCAACAGCTAAAACATTATCTGCTTGGTAAGAAGATGGATAATGAGGGTAGTTATCAATATTGGTTGCACTATTACCAGCAGCAGCGACAAACAAAATGCCCTCTTTGTTTAACGCTTTGATTGCATCGTGTAAAGCTTGAGAGTAGCTTCCACCGCCCCAGCTATTAGAAAGAACACGTATATTAACGCCACGCTTTTTCATCTCTAAAGTGTAATTAATGGTTTCCAATGCATCATTAAGTGAGCCGCTACCATCGGATGATAGGAACTTAAGCCCCATTAGTTTAACTTTCCAATTAACGCCAACAATACCTTCGCCATTGTCACCAGCCGCGCCAATTGTTCCAGCACAATGAGTTCCATGATCATTGTCATCCATTGGATCGCCACTGTCGTCAATAGCGTTATAACCATGAATATCATCAATCACACCGTTATTATCGTCATCAATACCATTATTAGGGATTTCATTTTCATTTACCCAAATATTAGGACTAATATCTAGATGGCTATAGTCAATCCCTGTATCTACAATGCCTATAACCATTTGGTCATCACCAGTTGTCAGATCCCAAGCATCTAAAACATTAATGTCAACTCCAGCAGTCCCAGCAGGCTTATCATTAATCTTTTGGCCTACGTTAGAAAGTCCCCATAATGATTCAAAGTAAGGATCATTAGGTATTATTGATTTTTTCTTGGTTTTGTCGATTTCATAACGGAAGTTAGGCTCTACATATTCAACATTTGGATCAGCTTTATAGCGGGCTATCACTTCTTCTAAAGTTAAATTTTCTGAAGTAGTCAGAGAGACAAAAGAAAAGCTAGGTAATTCACTATAACTTCGTAAGGTATTAATATTTAACTTATTGACTAATTGGCTTATGATTGATTGAGGTGTACCATCTTTGAATTTAATAATTAAATCATAGTTTTGTGGTGTTGCAGGCCAAGCCTGCCAACAAGGTGTTGAAGGCGTTATTTGGCTGCTTTGTTGCCATTCAGACTCTATCATAGATTCTTGATAGTTGAGTTCTTGTTTGAGGACACCAGCAACATAAGCATAAATGATTACCAATGTTCCTAAAGCTAAGTGTAGTAAAGGGGAACGCTTCATAAATTATTTCTCCTTGCTTCTTTGCTCATTATGTAGTTAGCAAAATACTATGGATATATTTTATAGTTTTGACCATTAAAATTAAACAGACGGACTTGATTTTTAGCCGCTCTATATTCGTAAGTATTTTCTTGGCAGCTTAGTTTTAGCAGCCATCCTCTTGACATCATTTGAGCGCACATTTCATCAGCTTTTGCTGCATCCAAACAGGCATTAGAAAATTCTGCTGACTGAGTTGACGAGATACTAACTGCTGATTCATCAACATTTAGACGACTACTTAAGTCTTTGATTGCTAAATTGGTAGCTTGGTTTTGATCTAGTGGCATGTTTTGTATTTCAACCTACGCTTCTAACTTTTATTAGGAGCGATTTATAAAGAGTTTCTACAGCAATTACATTTTGTAGCTGAAGCTTAAACGTATTTTATTAAAAATGCAATATTTTAACTTTGAGTGAACTGATAAGAAACAATATTTTTAGACAAAAAATTAGCTTAACTACAAAACTAGAATTTGTGTTTTTGTAGTTAAGCTAAGGACTTACTTATTGAGGGGTGTAGAAATCAAATAAAGATATTTATCAAATAAAATATTTTATTATATTTTGTTAATATGCTTTTCCCATCAGCAAATACTATTCCAGAAAGATTAGTCTTAAATATATTTTGTAACTATCAGTAGAAACAACAGGTTAAAAAAATAATAAAATTATATAGTTATTACTTAAAGAGAA
>CAZHXL010000162.1:9098-14160 GCA_964536575.1 uncultured Clostridia bacterium
AAAGTTGACAAAAGCTGGCAGTAGGTAGTTAACAAAAACTGTCACTAACTGTTACTAGAAAAACACTTTGATTGAAAATAGGCTTATTAAACAATAACAACTAGTGATGATAACTAGGGTAACAGCTTAATCTTAATTATTTAGCTAAATAAAGAGGATTAATTCCTTTATCTAAACTAAAAGTAGCTCCTACTGCTCCTACTACACAAGACTTGCGGCTTAGTCCTGCTTTTTGGCGGATTCGATAGACTGCTTCTAGACCAGTACAGTGCGCTCCAATAAAATTTTTAGTCCCAAATTCTTTTAATTTTGTTGCTGTCCAATCAAGGGTTTTATCAGTAGCTTCAAATAAGTGAAAACCACCAATTACTGCAAGAATAGGAGCAGTCCGAACACTTTTACGAGCATGTTCTATGGTGTTAATAACACCAGCATGGCCACAGCCTGAAACTACTACTAACCCATCATCTGTATCAATTACTAACGAAATTTCTTCAGGGATATTATCCTCTAAGATGCCTTCAGGGGTTTTCATTTTTCCTAACCCACTAGCATTTTTTTCTGGATGGATACGAGGAATTGAACCAGTAATCCAAACTCCAGGGGCTATTTGTTCAACTTTAGTATGTTCAATAAATTTCCCTCCAATAAGTTTGTAACTTGGTTGAAGTGCGATCATATCATTACCTTCAGTGCCTGATTTTAGTGGCCGATTCCAGAACATCCCTTTTCCAATATGTGCATGACTAAGTGCAATAGGGCTTTTTCTCCTGTACTCTCGACGTAGCTTAAGTAAGCCTCCTGTGTGATCAGAGTGATTATGGCTTAGAATTACATCTTGAATTTTAGTTAAATCAACATTTAATTCACGGGCATTTTTAAGTACGGTGTCTGGTAATGCTCCCGTATCAAAAAGGATACGATACCCATCTGCTTCTACTAGAGCAGCAAAGCCCCATTCACCAATACCAGAATCAGCCACCATAGTAGATAATATTTGTATATTCAGCGATTTAACTCGATGATCTGATTTTTTACTAGTTAAATTAGTTTGTGAATTATTCATTGATGTACAAAAAAATAAAATTACTAAGATTTGGAATAAATAAAACAGCTTCATTATAAACTCCTAATTATACTGTTACAAATAACCCTAGCAAATACAATATTAAGCAAGACAAGTATTTTTAATATATTTGTTATGATAATTTACTTATCCAATAAATGGAATGTAGATTTGATATGCTTTCAAATAATTTGATATAACATTACACCTATCATTTTTTCTAATAGAAATAAAATTTTAACTTTTTAGGGAGAGGCAGCAATGGGTAAAAAAGGCTTTGATTTTCAAGGTTGGTATGAAGAAACCTTGGCAGAAAAGACCCGTTTAGAAGCAGAGTTAGCACATGTTTCTAAACTCTCAGAAGTTCTATCTTCTTTGGCTACGTCCGATAAAACTCGACGATTCCAGCAAACTAACGAAATTACTTCAGTCGTATTAGACCGAGAGTTTGAACAGCTTTCCACCCTTAACAAAAAAATTCAAGTATTATATTTTTTAATTGATACCATTCGTATCCTCTCAGCAGAAAATAGTCCTGCACAAAGACAAAATTTAATTCTAGAAAAAGCAGCAGAACTTGTTGATGCTGATCAAAGTGCATTATATGTAATAGATACAGGTAGTAATCACTTAAAAGTGAAAGTTAAAGATCAAGAACGCTTAGAAATAGATGATTTTCCTCCTAATGTTGGTTTAGCAGGTTATGTTGCTAGTAGTGGTAGAACTGTAATGGTTTCAGATCCAAATAAAAATCAACATTTTTACTCAGAAATAGACGAAAAACCTGTTTACAGAGTAAAAAATATGATTGCTACTCCTTTACGTAATGAAGAAGGGAATATTGTTGCAGTCCTTGAGATTTTCAACAAAAATACAGGTAGTTTTACTTCTGAGGATGAATATTTATTGCAAGCCTTTGCTGCTCAAGCGGCTATGGTAGTAAACAAAGAATCTAATGAAGGTTCAGAAATCACAGTTAGTAAGACTATGCTGTTGATTATGAAAGCATTAGCTAGTGGTTTGGATACAGATAATTTACTTCAGTCATTAATGAAAAAAACTTCCCAAGTAATGAATGCTGATCGTAGTACTCTTTTTCTTATTGACTTTGGGACACGAGAGCTTTGGTCTAAAGTAGCTGAAGGCACAGGAATTAATGAGATTCGCTTTCCTATGCACTTAGGTATTGCTGGGTTTGTTGCTACCAAAGGAGACTTAGTGAATATTCCTGATGCTTATCAAGATTCTAGATTTAACAAAGAAATAGATATTAAGACAGGCTACTATACTCGTACTATTCTTTGTGCTCCTATTAAAAATGATGTAGGAAAGACTATAGGGGTAATGCAAGTTTTAAATAAAAAAGAAGGGGTTTTTGATGAAAAAGATGAAAGGTTAATAGGATCTTTTGCCACCCAAGTTGGTAAAGTGCTAAAAAGTGCTCAGTTCCTAGTTAACCTTATTACTATAATGGAACAAATGGGAGATGAACAATAAAGTTAGTTAATTAGTTGGTGATTAGTTGCTTACTGGGTTTTCTAATCACCAGCTTACTAGTTTATTTACTAGTTATCTTAAGCAGGATATTTGAGATCTTGGGCAGTTGCTTATAAAAACAGGAAAATTTCTCATCATTCTGGGTGAAAATCAACACTACTTTTAGCTATCTAATTCAACATATAAATAAATCAATAACATAGCAGCCCCTTCTTTCCAATTTTCTCTTGGCATAGCTATTGCACTACACATAAATAACAACAAAAAAACAGGGAGGCTTTTATGTTAACCACCACTTCTACTTCTAATGAACAACGTAAGGAAAATAGGGCGGTTAGTTGTTATCCACGTTCATATATCAAAATTAAAGCCCTAGATGATTATGACTTTACTGGTGGACTTATTGTAGATAGTAGTATTTCTGGCTTAGGAGTTGTTACGCCTTTGTCAATTCCTCTTGGAACAAAGGTAGCAATAAGTTTAGATGATGAATATTCGGCCATAGGAGAAGTTATAAGTATTAAAGATGAATGGGGTGACTGGGAATGGTCTGGAATGATGCGAATAGGTATTCAACTTATTGATAAAGATAATTGGCCTATTTAGTTAACCCTTCCTAGTATTTCTGGTTAACTGGGTTTATTAACATAAGAAGCTAAATCAAATATGCCAAAACTAAGCATCTCGTTATTTTGTTAGATCACTTAAAAATTTATTTTTATTTTAAGGAGTAACCATATGGCTAGGGCAAATCTTAAAAGCAAACCAACCTATCGTACGCAAGTACGTAATGGTCGTCGTGTATTTGTTGAGTTAAAACCTGTAGGAGAAAGAGATAGAGAATTTATAGATGCCTTAACAACAGATTTTAGTGATTCAGGTATAGGGTTATTGACTTACATTACTTTTCCTATAGGTACAAAAATAGAGGTTAGTTTAGACGATAATGTGACTGTAAAAGGTGAGGTTGTAAACATTGAGCCTTGGCCTGGTTATGATCTAGTAAGATTAGGGATACGTTTTTTGGAAAAGACAGACAATTGGTTAGTTTAATCTCCTTGTTTATATTGAGTTGTTTTTTGCCCTCAATAGCCTAGCCTTTAACCTGGGTAGAAGCCGAAAGCGTTATATTTTACCCAGGTTTCTTTTTATTAGCTAATTGGCTAGCAGTTGCTAGTATTTTTTCTAGTTTAGCTTGTGAAGATGCTTCACAGTAAAGTCTTAATACTGGTTCAGTCCCAGATTGCCTAAGTAAGAGCCAACTACCATCAGTAAAAATTAGTTTAGTGCCATCTAAAATCGCAATATCAGCGATTTTTTCCCCAGCTAAATTTGGTGGTGGGGATAATCTCATATTTTCTACAAAATCTTTTCCTTTATTAATATCTATATGTAAATCTAAGCGATCGTAATAAAACCTACCAAACTCCTGCCAAATGCTTTCTAGTAGTTCTGTAGGTGTTTTCTCGCTTGTGATTATTGCTTCAGCCAAAAGGAGGCTATTTAAGATTCCATCACGTTCTGGAATATGGCCTTTAATGCCTATTCCGCCAGATTCTTCGCCGCTAATAAGAATATCTTGAGACAACATCAATTCTGCTAAGTACTTAAACCCAATAGGCGTTTCGTGTATTGGTAACCCATAATGATCTGCAATGCGTTTTACTAAAATACTTTGGGAAAATGTTACTGCTACACCACCATGCCAAGCGCGGTTTTTGGCTAAATGTAATAATAAAATTGCTACAATTTGATGAGAGTTCATAAAATTACCTAATTCATCGGCTGCCCCAACTCGATCTGCGTCACCATCTGTTGCTAGTCCTAGAAGAGCAGAATTTTGCTTTACTGCTTCAAATAAAGCAGAAAGATTAACTCTAATAGGTTCAGGGTTAACCCCACCAAAGTAAGGATCTCGGTTTGCTCGGATAGTAGTAACATTACATTTTCCTCCACTTAACAAATGTTCTACCCAACGTGCACCGCTACCATGCATTGAGTCTACAACCAAGTGACTATTAGACCTCTTAATTCGTTCTAAATCAACAATGTTAGCAATATGCCTACCATAATTTATTGAAGGTTGTAAAGCTTTAATTTGACCTTTCTTTACTGCATCAGTAAAAGATGTAGTTATAGGAGTGGATTTATTAAGCTGCGCTTCAATTTGCTCTGTCATTTCTGGAGGAGCAGAGCCACCAAAAGAGGCTTTGACCTTAAAACCATTAAACTCAGGAGGGTTATGACTAGCGGTAATTACTATTCCAGCCGCTAGGCTTTCGGTTTTTACTTCAAAAGAAACCATTGGAGTAGGAACAGCATCATCAAAGAACAGTACTTGAAAATTATTAGCGGCGAGTTGGGCTGCTACTTCTCTAGCAAATTGCTCAGAAAGAAACCTACAATCATACCCAACTACTAAAGTCCTATTTGTCAAAACTTGGGAGTTTAAATAATCAACCAAAGCTTGAGTAACAATAGCAACATTTTGGAAAGTGA
>CAZHXL010000163.1:0-218 GCA_964536575.1 uncultured Clostridia bacterium
TTCTGGCGCGTGGCTACCTAGAATTGTATGATGGTCAATACAAATTCCTGTTATACCTTTTTCTTTTGCCATAGACCATTCAGAATGAGCCGTAATTCCAATATCTACAGAAATTAATATTTTTACGCCGTCTGCCGAGGCTTTTTCTATAATGCCTGGATTTAGCCCATAACCATCTTTTTCACGGTCTGGGACATGATAAGAAATATTTTTAGTTG
>CAZHXL010000163.1:228-8604 GCA_964536575.1 uncultured Clostridia bacterium
GTAGCAGGATTGATTAGTCGAAACGTTTGTAAGAGGGTAATTAAGCCAGTTGTACCATCACAGTCATAGTCTCCAACAATACGGATTGGTGTACCTTCTTGTAAGCCTTTTAATAGTGTTATTTGTGCCCGATCCATATTTAACATACCTGTAGGATCAGGAATTTTGTTAAGAGATGTAGAAATAAATTGTTGTGCTTGGGATGCTTCCGACAAACCACGCCAAGTTAGAGCACGTCCAACAATAGGGTGAATATGAAGTTTATTACTTAATTCTTTGGCCTTAATATCATCGACATTCGCAGCACGCCAACGACAGCCAGTAATAGAGAGTCCAGACATTTCTTCTATATTTTGCATCTTTGCCATTGTAACGGAAAAGGTAGTCTAAAGATAGCTTCTATTTCCTATAAGCCATTACAAGCCTATAGTCTCAGAGGTTTATTTTTGATTTCTAAAATTGAAATTATACCTAATCAAAGCTCTACAGCTAACAGCTTTGTCTTCAAGGAGTGCTGGTTCAAACCTAAGCTCTTTAGCTGCCATTATTGCTGATTCATCTAACCCAAAGCCTGCCCAATGAACTACTTCAATGTTTCCAACTTTACCATCTTTACGTAACACTACTTCTAGCGCAACTATTGCAGAAACAGCCATTTTACGAGCATTTTCTGTATAAATAGGCTGTTTACGAGCAGTAAATTCGGGCAAGTCAAAAGCCTCTGCTAAAGCTGAGCCTTCAGCAGGGATTTCCATTGCTTCTGCATCCTGAGGGTCAAGACTTAAAGGAGTAAACTGCTTATTTACTATACTTAATACCTGTTGAGTATAACTAGGAAGTTGTTCTATTAGTTGTTTAGCTATAGTTTCTGATGCTAATGTTGTGTTTGATTGTTGAGTTTCAATAAAATCAAATAGGATTAGTTTACCACTTCGTGAGTTAACAAAAGCTATTGCTAAATAGCCTTCTCCATAAAGACTTGCACCAACATCTGCCCTTTCTACTATTTTACTTCGCAATATTAAAAACACATCAACCCCTAGGGCTTGTCCTAGGTTACTAGCTTCTCTAGTACTTAGGTTCATTCGATTAGGGAATTTCAGGTTTTGATTGATGGTTTTTGTTAAAGACTGTTCTTGAGTAGTAAACCCAGCTTGAGACAGGGCTTTAATTAATTTAGGAGCGAGCAACTCACTTTGAGGATCTTCAAATAAGATGGCTATAGTTGTGTTTTCTGTTTGAGCTTGTAGAGTAGCACTACTAGCAGTTAGACAAAGTAGAAAAAGCAAAAAACCTAAGAGCAATCGCATGAAAAACCTCAAATTTTCAATAGATATTTTTAACAATAATAGCACTAAATGCTGATTAGAAAAGAGGTTTATCTAATTTCATTGATAAAAGATTAAGTGAAAATAATAGTTCTATTACTATGTACAATAATTCGGTCTTCTATGTGCCAACGAACAGCACGAGCCAGTACATTTCTTTCAATATCTCTGCTAGTACGCTTAAGGTCTTCTACCTGGTCACGATGAGAAATTTGAGTAACATCTTGAGCAATAATTGGCCCTGCATCTAAATCAGAAGTAACATAATGTGCTGTTGCTCCAATCATTTTTACCCCACGCTTATAAGCCATTGCAAAAGGGTTTCCTCCAATAAAAGCTGGAAGGAAACTATGATGAATATTAATAATTTGATTAGGGTAATGCTGGATAAAATTAGCAGAAAGAATTTGCATATAACGTGCTAGCACAATGAAATCAGCCTTATTTGCTAGCATTGCCAAAATTTTTGCTTCTTGCTCTAGCTTGGTTTCTGGAGTAATAGCAATGTGATGATAATTAATTCCAAAAGCTTCTACACGTTCTTTTAAGTCAGGATGATTGCTGATTACAAATGGGATTTTGACTGCTAATTCTCCTGATTGCCAACGCCAAAGTAAATCCATTAAGCAATGATCATAACGAGAAACCAGCAGCACCATTTGCTTAAGCTGGTTGCTATAGGCTAATCGCCAGAGCATATTAAGTTTACTTGCTACTTCGGCTAAAGCTTTTTCTAGTTCTTGGTGATTAACTGGGTCGTCGCTTAAGTCAAACACCATACGCATAAAAAACTGACCGTCTTTATGATCAGTAGAATATTGATCAGAACTAATGATGTTAATCCCTTTTTGATAAAGGGTTTGGGCAATAGCTGCTATAATGCCTGGCCTATCAAGGCAAGTGGCTAAAAATGTAGCAGCGTGAGGTTTAGTGTTATTTTCTGACATGCTATTAAATAGCGATAGCCCACAGTTGTGACTATGGGCTATTGTTTTATAAAACATTTATAAGATTAATCGTATTCGCGTCGGATTTTCTTTCGGTTGCGTTTACGGGCTAGAGCAGATTTGATGCGCTGTTTTTCACCTGGTTTTAGATAGAAGGTATGCTTTTTGATATCTTTAATAATATCTTCTTGCTGTACTTTACGCTTAAACCTACGTAACGCGCTTTCGATAGACTCGCCATCGTTGACTCGGACTTCTGCCACTTTTAACACCCGCCTTTCCGTTCGACATTGCCTATGTCTTGAGATATTTAATTGATATAGCAATTAAGAAACTGTCAGAGTATCCTGACTTTGATTTTCTAGTCAACTCATTTTAGAAAAAGAAGGGCAGACACATAGGTATGTCCTTACTGAGATTTAAAACTGCGTGCCCCCGTAATTGCAGTTTGAATTGTTTCAACAGCCTTTCCTAAAGCTCGCTCTTCATCATCAGAACTTACTTTTGAACTAATCTTTTCTAGTAGTTTTAGTTGTTCTTGGCCTTTTTCTAAGAGTTTTTTGACTGCACTTTCAAAAATAGGGCTATTTTTTTGATTTTCATAAGCATCATCAAGTTTATCTAGTAACTCGGTCATAACCCTAGTGTAATTGTCTAGTAACTGGGCTGTTGTACCAGTAGGTTCTGGCCCATAGTCATTTGACTCTTCTTGTTCAGGGTCTTTGTTTTCCTTATTTTTTTTGTTTTCTTTTTTATTTTCTTTTTTATTATTGTCTTGAATTAGTGTAGTTGGGGCAATTCCTAAAATTACATTAAGTCTACGTTCAGCAATACGCAAAAAAACTTTTGTGCGCATATCGACTTGTTGAGCGTCTTGGACACGCTCAATCTCTTGTGGGTTTAATGGGTCTTTACCTTTTTGAATAGGCGAGAAAGCAAGAAATATTGCTAGTAAAATTGAGCAAGCTTTTGAGCTAGTAAAAAAACTAATAAAATAGTACATGAAATTTTCCTAATCACTAATTATTTTTAGGTTTTGGTTGTTTTTCTGCTTGTCTACGCAGGCTAGGCAAACGCAAGTTTACTTTTTCTATTTCTAACTGACGAAGTTTAGGATCTGCTTTTTTCAAAAATATTTCATAAGCACTCATTGCTTGGCGATAATCTCCTAAACGATCAAAACAAATTCCCAAAAAATAATAGCTAATAGAGTTTTCTGGTCTAGCTTTTATTACCCAAATAAATTCTTCTGCTGAAGGAGCAAATTGATCTAGTTTGAATAAAGCTAAAGCAAGACCAGCATGGGCTTCATAACTGTTTGGGTTTTTTGATAAAACAGACTTAAAACAATCTGTCGCAGCAGTAAACTTTTGTGCTTTTAAGAGCGCAGAAGCTAACCCTATTTGGTTTTCTATTGAAGCGTTAATGTTAACCGCCTGTTGCCAATGCTCAGCAGATTTACTAGGGTTTATATCTAAATATAGTTGGCCTAAACGGGTAAGGTATTGAATGTTTTTAGGTTCTGACTGAAGTAATTTTTCTAGTTGGGCTATTGCTGTGTCATTAGCTCCTAGTTGAGCAAGTAGCTCTGTAAGTTGGGCTTGGGTTTCTGGAGAGGCTTTATCTATGAGGGTTTTAGCCAAAATAAGTGCGGTCTTTTTATCTTCATTTTGACGATAGCTTTCTACTAATGCTACCCCAATAGCTACATTGTTTTGGCTTGCTTCATAGGCAAGTTTAAGGTCTGCTATTGCACTAGCATGGATGTTTTGCTGTTGGTAAAGCCGCCCACGTCGATAGAGGATTTCTGTATCTTGAGGCTTTAGTTCATTAGCTTTATTGTAGTTATCTAAAGCTGCCATGTTTTGGCCTTGTTCCTGTTGGCATATAGCAAGTAGTAGATAGTTTTGTGGCTCAGCATTGCCTTGACTAATAGCAATTTTTAATTCTGTTTCGGCTTCTTTATAAGCTTGGCGAGTTAAAAGTAACTCAGCTAGCAGGCTATGAATGGGTAGTCTATTATCTAAACTTAATGCTTGACGCAATGATGTTTCCGCTAGCTCAAAATCATTTAATCGTGCTAGCTCGTTTCCTAATGTAGCATGGCCACGAGCAAAGTCTGGTTTTAAGGTTGTTACGTCTTTTAATAACAGTACTGCTTCTGATAACAATTCAGGTTTTCCTAAAGCAAGGTAAGCGTTGGCACATTGATATTTAGGCTCAAAGGACTCAGGCAAGATCTGAATTACTTGTCTATAAAGAGTTATGGCTTTGGTTAAATCGCCTTTCTCATAAGCAGTTTCGGCTTGTTGGTAAAGTTCTAAAGCTTTTTGTGACTGGTCTTGGTTGTCTTGAGAATTTTGAGCGGTTTGAGCGGTTTGAGCGGTTTGAGCGTCTTGAGCAGGGGTTGGGCTGGAAATTAAAGTTGTTAATAAAAGTAAATAAAAAATATTGCGATACATGTTACTTTGTCTTTGTAAATAGTTGTTGACTCGTAAAAGAGCAAATAGCATAGTATCACTTTAGATACCTGAAGTGTCAAAACAAAAATCTTTCGCTCAATAATTTAACATTATAAATTAGCTTTGAGGATAAAATTGTGAGTAAACTAAAACTGCCTATTTTAGAGCTTGTTGGAGAACCAAACCAAGCAGAAGAAAAAGAAAATCACCTAAGACAAATACTAAGAGAAATGGGATCAGTAATTGTCGCTCTATCTGGTGGAATCGATAGTGCTTACTTAAGCTATATTGCTTCTGAAGAGCTTGGCGAAAATGCACTAGCCGTTACAGGGGATAGTGCTAGTTATTCTGAGCAAGAAAAACCGCAAACAGTTGAATTTACTGAGCGATATAAAATTAAACACGAGATTATTTTTACTCAAGAAATGGAAAACGATAATTACCGAAATAACCCTCCTAATCGATGTTATTTTTGTAAAAATGAACTTTTTACTAAACTAACACAGGTTGCTAAAGAACGAGGGATTACTTACATATGTGACGGTAATAACAAAGATGATGTAGGCGATTATCGACCAGGAATGCAAGCAGCGCGCGATTTGTCTGTACGCTCTCCGCTTATTGAAGCTGGAATGACTAAAGCCGACATTCGAGCTATGGCACGTAAGGCAGGGATACATATTTGGGACAAACCCGCCTCAGCATGTCTTTCCTCAAGAGTTCCTTATGGTAGTCAAATTACACAGGAAAAATTATCTACTATTGATCGAGGAGAGCATTTTTTACATAAACTAGGCTTTAGAATTTGCCGTGTACGTCATCATGGAGATCTTGCCAGAATAGAAATTGCTGTAGATGAGCTACCCAAAGCACTTAGCCCTGAAATAATAGCCCAAATCCACCCTGCTTTTAAGGAATTTGGTTTTAAGTACGTTACCTTAGATTTAGAAGGCTATCGTACTGGTGCAATGAACGAGGCTTTAAAGTAGCTATAACTCACAAAGTAGCGATAACTCACCAGACCCACCCATAAACGGGTAAACGGGTAAACGGGGATTATGGGTAGTTTATGAGTGGGCAATTATAATATAAACCTTTCTTTGTCCAATGATTTCAGAAAAATCTTTCATATAAGTTGTTTTTATTTGACGATGCTTTTTCACTTCATCAACCATTTCTGCTAAAGAAAGCGGTAGGCTTTCTTGAAAAACTATTGCCCAACTAGGGATGTGTTTTGATCTTTCTAGTAGACGTGACAAGACTTGTAAATAATGCTCTTTAGAGCTAATTAAACCACTAGGACTATCTTTAACACTATTAAGTAACTCATTATGAAAAGTGTTATTTTTACGTACCCAAGTTTCTTTCCAACAAGAAGAGCTATTTAAGAAGTTTAGCATTGAACCTGGATTAGGAAGGTTTAGATAAAGCAAATCGGCTTTAGTCCGTACAATAAAATCAGAGGCAGTTAGGTTTGTTGAACGATTATAGCTTTGGTTATCAATTATTTGATTAACTTGATTAACCATCTCTATATAAACTTCAGATAATGGACGCTTCAAATTTTCAGTTTCGCTAGTAAAAGAAAGCAGATATTCTCCTGTCAAAATACCAGCAGAAATAGCAAGTGCTTTGCGAGTTTCATTATTAAGTTTATCAATGTTTTTTCTAAGATTTTCTAACCAAATTAAATCAAACTCACAAAACCAGTTTTTTAATAGAGAGTTGTTTAATTCTACTAGCTCATCAGGCTCGGGTAATAATATTTCTAAATCAAATTCATCTAGTTGTTCACTATTGTTTTCTACCCTACCTCTTGCTATCCACCAAGACCATTGGCAAATATCATTGTTAGTAATTCTTTTATTCCAAAGCTTTAAGTACCAATCAAGCTTAGCAAATCCAGCAAAAGGAATAGCAACAGATTCAAATTGTTGTTGCGCTAATACACTTGCTTCAAAGGCAATCCATGAATGATTATTCTGACTTATTTTCAGCATTTTCTTGACTCTTATCTAAAAGGTTTTCTTCAGGTTTTGTTAATAAATCATTTCCATTTTCACTAGAGCTATTTTCGCTAGACTCTGTTCTAAGAGGTTCTGAAAGGTAGCTAGTGTCTAATAAATCATAAGTTAATTTGCTTGAGGGAGTAAATAAAGGCTGTGTTACTAAGGGCTTAGACTCAATAATATCTGTATGAATATTATTATTGGAAGGTTCTAGATCAGCTAGCTCTTCTGAAGCAGACACTATTAAGTCATTAGAATTATGTGCTAACTCTTCTGTCGCTGATATAGTTGGACTGTCTGGAGTTATAGCAACTTCTAGGCTATCAAAATTCTCTAGATTCTCTAGATTCTCTATAGTTGTTGATATAGCAGGGTTATCTTCTATTTTAGTTTGTATTATTTCTGATGGAAGGTCTTCTTCAAAAGCTTGAACAGGTTTTGTTGAAATAGTCCTAGTTGGTTTTGGCATTATAGGGGTAGACATTTCTGCTAGCATTTCTAAAAAAACTTTTACCAAATAAGGGTCAAATTCTATTCCAGCAGACCTTTCAATAATTTTTTGAGCTTCTTGGCTAGAAAAAGCCTCACGATAAGGACGATTTGCTGTTAAAGCATCATAAGTGTCAACTAAACGCAAAATTCTTGCACCAATAGGAATCATTTCTTTGGTTAACATATCAGGATAACCTGAACCATTCCACCATTCATGATGCCAGCGAACTAAAAGTTGAGCTTGTCTTGGAAGTTCGCGTTTAGCTAGTTGTTGCTCTCCAATTATTGGGTGTCGCCATAGTTCTATTTTATGCTTAAAGTCTAGTTTTCCACCCTTACGTAAGGCAGGGCTGTTCATTATCATTTCCCCAATATCATGCATTAAAGCGGCTATTTTTAATGCATTTAGATCTGTTGCTGAAATGCCAATACGTAAGGCTAGAGCTTCAGCCATTCTAGCTATTTGATTGGCATGTGGGCGCATATATTGTTCAAATAAGTCAATTGTGTGGGCTAGTTTAAGCAGGCTTTCTACTGTAACTGGCTCGTTAGATATCAAATTAGAAGATATAAGACTAGAGTTATTCATTAAGCAGTATCCGGTAAATGTTTTATTAGTATCAAAATCTTAAGAAATAAGTTAGACAATCGATTATTATAACTAGAGCTAGTTTATCGTCAAGCTATAGACTTACAATATACTTGCCCTAGCTGCTTGATTAGAAGAAGATAACCAAGGTATTATTTGCGTTTTAACTGATAAACAAAGATTATTTTTATCATAAATAGACTAACCAAAATCACTACTAAATACTTTTGAAAATAAATTTATAGCAGGAGAAAATAATGCAAAAAATAAAAATAAAATTTAATTATGTTAATGATTTTCGAGTATTTGACGTTACTTTGTCTATTGCTGAACAAACTCAAGGCACAGGATTTGTCTTAGCACTAGGGCAAATGGAATTAGAACGCTATGTTTTCCTTTCTTCTGGAAGATATGTTGCTCAAGCTTGCTATGATTTATTAGATAGTAGTGGAGGAAAAAAGACCTGTTTGTTTGAAACTAGTTTTCAAGCTGAGGATATAGACCGTATAACCATTAATTTTAGAAAACCTACATCAACACTACCTGCTT
>CAZHXL010000163.1:8614-14150 GCA_964536575.1 uncultured Clostridia bacterium
ACCAGAGTTAGCAGATCTAGAAGCAGTGCTAAAAGCCACTATGGGAGGAAGATTAAATCTACGGCCTAACCAATCGTTTGCAACTAATGTAGTTAAACAAATTAGCCGTACTGCTAGTTTAGA
Source organism: uncultured Clostridia bacterium (assembly GCA_964536575.1). GTDB lineage: Bacteria > Acidobacteriota > Blastocatellia > Chloracidobacteriales > JADJPF01 > JADJPF01. The sequence continues at coordinate 8,738 of CAZHXL010000163.1, forward strand.
TGAGCGTGTAGTTATAGATAAAAATGGTAAAGTTGAGTACGAATTTAACTATAATGAAGTAGATTCTGACTACGAAATACCCATAGAATTAAGCGATAATATTAGTTTATCTGAAGCATCAGAAGATACATTATTTTTTACCTCTACTTCAAAGAAAAAGACAGAAATTCCTAGCCCTAGACCTTATACTGTACACTCGCTTAATTATGGTCATTGGAATATAGATCTTTATGGGCTTAATTCTAGTATTGGAGGGCTTAAGAAAGGACATAGGTCTTTTCGAGCAATTGCTTACTTACGTCCTCGTTCAGAACTTTTTAACCGATTACCTAATTTTATTAGTGAAAATATGGCTATAGCACGTAAGTTAAATGATATAGTATAAATAGTAAAGAATAGAAAAATATTGGGTTTTAATGGAGAGCATGTAGTTATGGTACTTGCTAATACGCCTTCTACTAGGGCAGTAACTTTAGAATCAGAGGGAACTGAGTTTTTACTAACGCACCAACTAACAGAGTATTTCCCTCAATTATCTCAATATAATTCATTAAAAGAATTATATGAAAGCTCCTTATATCAAAAACTAAAACCAGAAATTGAGCAGATAATTCAAGGGAAGGAATATCGCAACATATCTCTAGAGTTAGAAGAAAAACCCTTCTATAGGGCTGTTGCTTGGAATGTAGAAAGGGGGATGTGTTATGAAGATATACTAGAAGAATTAAAACAAAATCCAATATTAAAACACGCAGATCTGCTCTTATTAACAGAAACAGATTCTGGTATGGCACGCTCTAAAAACCGTAATATTGCTAGGGATTTAGCTATAGCCTTAAAAATGAATTACTATTTTGTCCCTGCTTATATTAATTTATGTAAGGGGAATGGTATGGAGGTTGATGTAGAAGGTGCCGCAGAAGACAATGGATTGGCCTTACATGGGAATGCTATTTTGTCACGTTATCCTATTAAAGACCTACAGAGTATTCCCTTAAAAAATTGTAAAGATAAAATGGCAGGTAAAGAAAAACGTATAGGAAACCAACAAGTATTAGCGGCAACAATAGAATTTCCTCAAAAAACAGTTCGTGCTGTTTGTATCCATCTAGACGCGCTTTCAACTCAAAAACAACGCCAAAATCAAATGGTTTCTATTCTTGAACGGTTAAAATCTGATCCTAATATGCCCATTTTATTAGCAGGGGATTGGAATACTAGTACTTATAATTCTCGACATGCTTTTTTTGCTATTTGTGGGTTTTGGTACCGTGTTTTTATGGGTGTAGGTAATGTTATTGCTAACCATTATCCTTACCCAGACAGATATTTTGAAAAAGGTCTATTTCAATCTCTAAAAAGGTTTGGGTTTGATTATGAAAATTGTAATGAATTAGGGGCAGGAACTAATCATTATGCAATTGATGATATAAAGAAGTATAAAATCCTAAGAGATTGGGTTCCTCACTGGTGTTTTGCTTTTATTAAATGGGCGTTGCGTTCAAATGGTGGGCGTTGTTCATTAAAATTAGATTGGTTTGCTGCCAAAGACTTAAAAGTAGTTAAATCAGGAGATATGATTGAAAGTAATTCTATTACAGCTATTACAGCTATTGCTCCTAAAGTTATTACTGGCCTAAAGCGAGATGGAAAAGAACTCTCTGATCATGATCCTATTGTGATAGATTTTGTTTTGTAGTTAGGAGATAAAAGTTAGTTATTTTTACTTTACACTAATTTGTCTAGCAAGCAATGCTCCTGCCCAAACTGCTAAGAGTCCAGTAATAATACTAGTGGTAATATAGAGTATTGCACTTATAATTTTTCCTTTCTCTAAAAGATATAATATTTCATATTCAAAGGTTGAGAATGTTGTATAAGCTCCTGTAAAACCTACTATTATTGCTAATCGCCAATGTTGATCCGTTGGAATCCGCTCAGTTATTAATACTAGGAAAAACCCTATTATTAAACTTCCAGATATATTAATAACAAAAGTACCCCAAGGATAATTTGATTTAATATATGAGCTAATAAGATTGCCAATTAGGAACCTAGTAATTGAGCCAATTGCACCACCTAAAGCAATTACTAAATATTTAGTCACAAAAGTTTCCTAGATAGCTAAATTAAATGTTTTGCAATAAGACAAAAGCCTGACATAAGTTTAATATGTCAGGCTTTTTAGAAAAAATATTAATAGCTAAAAATTTAGTTATTATTCTTCCCCAATATGTGGGTGACGTGGGAACTTAGTGAAAGGTATACGAATACCACGCATAAAGAAACGATCGACTCTCATTTCTGGGTTGGCTTCGAAGTTTTCACTACCATATGAACCAATGATGTCGTCTTGGTCAATACCATCACCACTGATACCTACAGAACCAGCTAACTTACCACCTTTATAAAGTGGGCTGCTGCCACTAAAGATCATTGTTGTGTTGTTAAATACACCTGTACCAGATCTACCATTACTAGCATCACAGAAGAAATTTGCTCTTTTGAAAGCAGTGTCAGTATCTTTGCCTACTAAAACATTAACAATACTTCTACCAATTATTAAAGATAAATCTCTGCCCCCAACTTGGTAGTTAGGATTCTTATTAGCACCTTGTAACAAATAGTCTGTTTGCATACCATTGTTAAGAGGGCTAAACACATCAATTGATGTTGAAAGTGGGCCTGGAGGAGCACCATCAATAGCATCTGGGAAAAATGGACGATGTATAAAACCTACAGAGCGAGCTGCAAAAGCAAACGAACCATTCATTGGAAGACCTTCTTGCAGAAGGTTACGGCCATACTTACTTTGGCCAGAAACATTCAAAAGGCTGATTGCATCTGAACGGCTAAATAAAATTGCAGCACGAGCTTTTTGGGCAGAAACATCAAATCCAAAGACTGGTGCATCTGGAGTGCTTACCACACCAAGCGGCTGTCCATTTACATCAATACAACTAACGTTAACTTCAGCAGGAACATCAATAGGAATACGAATAGCTGCTTTAACACGGTTTGCTTCTCTTACTGCTTGGAAAAGAATTTGCTCTACATCAGCAACTGATAATGATGTACCGGCTTTGAATGGGAAGAAACGTGGTACTACGCGAACATCACGGTCACGTAACTTAATATCACGAAATTCTGATGGGACATTGGTTCTAATACGAACGTCAGCAGGATTAGTGCTTAAAGGTGGAATTGCTAAAAAGCTCCCTATACCATTAAGCGAAACAGCATTTACAACAGGAATAGCAAAAGTCCTACGATATTGCAAGCGAAGGCCATTGACTAAGAGCTTATCGGCTGTAATTGAATCAGGGGGTTCAAATCCTCTGACTGCAGCAAATGCTGTAATCTCTTCTATGCCTTCTCTAAAGAAAAACGGATCACTTGGACTAAGTGGATCCTTAAACTCTTGTTGGTTTCCAAGACTCTTAGGTGCGTTTAATGCAACATTATATTCGCCATTTAATTCAACCCCTAAACCACCAGAAGGTATTCCATTTTTGTAAATAGGTACACCGCCAGTGTCTCCAGACATACCTAGTGGTAAACCTGGTTGTTTAATATCACTACAGCCAAGACTAGAAACCTGTACACCAAAGAGTGGACCGCTAGGCATGTTAGTAATAAATGGTGGAATATGTTCACGAATAATAAATGCTGCTGTTCTTGTTGTAAAAGCATTGCCAAAAGTGCTTAAGAAAGCACCAGTGCCTGCTTTAGAAATGGTTGCTGCTATGGATGGAATTGCTCCAGGAAGGACTGTTCCACCTACACCTTCTAAGCCCTGCGGACTTGATGGTGTGCCTTGTTTACCGACATCGCGAACGACAACGGTTTTTGAGGCACCTTTCATTTGGTAAATTGCCAAGATGTTTCCTTCACGGTCAACAACTGTAAAGGTACCTGCTAAACCTAAATTTTGAGCTTGAGCTACGCCTTGACCTATAATTTGTCTAATATCAGCTTCTGTCAATGGGCTTGGTCCAATAGCACTTGGGATAACAGCTACTCGTTCCTTAATTTCAACACCTTTGGAATTGCGCAATTTAATAGTAGCGACACCATCAGGGAAGTCAGATTTACCGACGCCACTAATAATTATTGTGTTTGAATTTTGGAAATTTGCCTGGCCTTTGGTTAAAATTCCTTTCTTATTGGCAAGTTCTATTGCCATACTAGATTCGAAATTTTCTCCAACAATCAATAATTGTTTTTTGCTAGGCTTAAGTACCGTTTTTTCCCGATCTATTAAAGGATCAGTACTCGTATTGGCAGTGGGATTTTTATATCCCCATGTCAGCGATATTGCCAAAATCAGACCAAAACAAAGCGCAAGAGCCCAAAAGGATCTCCTTTTTTGGGTTGCCATAATCTTCCTCCGGCAAGATATTACTCTTATAATATTAAATTTTCTTAATGTATCTGCAGGGCTTCCAGTTTCCTTAACGCGAGACAGTTAATGGCAGTAAGATAGCACGTACTAAAGATTTTTGTCTAGTGTAATAAAACGGGGAATTTAAGAAAATTTCCGCTCTTTATATACTTGATTATATTTTAATTGCTATGTTAGGATTGCAACCGTATCCCGCATCCAGGCTTTTGAAGATCCTAAAATACGCGACTGTCAGCGAGTGCTTAATAAAAACAAATAGAACTCATAACTAGAACTAAATAAATTAATAAACTCTACATTCTATAGGAAGTAGGACTATGAGAACGTGTAAACGGCACATCCTTTGGAGAGGGCTTACTCTGCCCATAGTCTTCTGTTTCTTGTTGACTGGAGTGCTTGCACAAAGCAGTCAGCAAGATAATCATCCAAATAGGCAAGCATCTACAAGTTTACCTAATCTTCTTGCTGTTAGCAGCACAAAAGCTGTTATTAGCGATGAGAAGGATGAAAAGAAGGTTGCAGCCGAGAAAGCTTCATCAGAAAAAGAGCCAGACGTCAAAAAGAAAGAAGCCTCTGGAGGTGACTCTTCACCTTCGGTGTCTGGTGGTACTCCTCCACCCACTCCAGCTGGTGCAGAAGATCCACCACTTGGGTTTGCTGGTCCAAAATCTACTGTTAGGGTGAGTAACCCAATGAAAACAGACGACCAAGATAGCGGAGACTTCATTCCAGTTGATGATCGTTGGCGGGTCGGTTTCCCTGAGTGGGACCGGCATGGTGATCCAACCAAAGCAAATTATCCTTATACCAAAGGTAGTTTACTTAACCCATATAGACAAAATGTACTAAAGGGCGATTATCCAATCCTTGGTACAGATAAGTTTTTTACTTTAACCTTGACTAGTGAAACTTTCTTAAGTACTAGACGAATACCGCTACCTAGTGATGTTAGTGCAAACCGTCCTGATAGTAGAGAGTTTTTTGGTCGTGGGGGACTTTTCCTTTTTA
>CAZHXL010000164.1:0-3698 GCA_964536575.1 uncultured Clostridia bacterium
TTCTACTTGAAAATCTCCTTCACGCCCTCCAAAAGGGAGTTTTCCAGGTAAATCTCGATTAGTACAAGTTGCTGATACAGTAAGTGTTTCTACTGCTGGCACATTAGGATTAAAATCAAGATCTACTAGTGAAATATAAATTTCTGTGCCAGGGTCATCTTTACGTTGTGAAGCACGTCGTGTTGAATACCAAAAAGTATTTGTTTGCTCCTGTTTATAAGTATGCCTTAAAGAATAAAATGGTTGATAATGCTGTGCTTGTTGTAAATAAGGATCAGTAGTTATTACATCATCTATAGAGTAGATTTCTGTAGCCATTTGCCGATGAATATCAGCAATAACATGATATTCATATTGTTGATGTGTAAGTTGAATTGGTTCAGCAGTTTTATGAAAGAGATTGATAATAGGTGTGCAACCTAGCTGAAAGGTTGAGGCTTCTACCCTAGTCGATGGCGCAGCAACGTCTTTTAGGTGAATAAAGATTTCAAATTGCTCACCAAACCCAGCCATAGCCGCTAAGTCAATACCTAAGAAATCAAAGAAAAGATATTTTTCTGGAAAGGCAAAATATTCTGTTAATAAGCGATAACCAATAAATGAACGCGCTGTATAAGGTAGTAATCCTTCATTTTCAGCAAAACCTACAGGTTGAATATTACTAGTAGGGAGTGAAATTACACTAGGAGTAGATGCACCTAAAACTTTCTTTCCTTGGATTGAACGTAACTCTATTTTAGTAGCATTATTAAAAATAAGTTCATAAAGAGGATAAACTAGCTGTGTTTCACCATTAAGAAAGAAACGCAGTCGGTCAATTGGTTGTGCTGTTTTGCCTTCACCTTGCTTTAATTCAGAGAGTTGAGCGTTATTAAGACAACGCAAAGTCATTTTGATAAATCCTTGGTTCCAACGACCACGAGAGTCAGCAGGAGCATTAGAGCTAAGTTCAGCAGACACTACTTCTAACGGCCATAAGGTAATTGGGTAACAAGTACGAAATCGACATGGAGTTCCCTGAATTGGTCTAGAATAAAGAGTAGTACTTTTATCAATTTGATAACTAGTAGTCAGTTTTCCTTGTTCAGGATCAAGAGCAAACTTAGCAATAGACATTGATGGAATAGGTGTTAAGTAATGAGGATAGAGAACATTAAGTAGAGATTCTGTTACTTCAGGAAATTCATCATCTAATTTTAAGCGAATACGCCCAGCTAAAAAGGCAAATGCTTCAATCAAACGCTCTACATGAGGATCTTCGCACTTGTCAGGTTCAAGAAGCAATCTAGTAGCAATTTTGGGGTATTTGCCTGCAAATTCTGCCCCCATTTGCCTTAAGAATGCTAATTCTTTTTCATAATACCCAAGTAGCTCATCTCTCATTATTCCTCCTTAACAAGATAACGGCCACTATCAAGACGCAGCACTGTATCAAAAGTTACTAGTTCTGGTGCAGGTTCGATTTTAAGCCGTGCATCAATACGAAAATGCAAAGCAGGCTCATTTTCTAGTACTGGTTCAAGTGTTACGATAGTATCTTCTAACCTAGGCTCAAATATTCTGATCACTTGTTCTATTTCTTGTTCTAAACGGTGTTGTTCGTTAACGCTTTTAACATTTACATTAGAAAGATCTGCCAGCCCATAATTAGCAATAGAATGAGTTAACTCCTTTAACGTAGGAGAAATTTTTATGGCTCGGCGTGTATTGAGTAACCATTCTAAATCGCGTTTTACTGCTTGTTTAAACTCTTGCAAACTGCGTGAGCGTGAAGCCAGAGGTTCTTGTGTTAACTCTGGCTCATTATCAAGCAAACGATCTATTATTGAAGGTGTAATATGTATTTCGCTATCGATCCTACTCATTACTTACACCTTTTTGTTTAGTTTTAGATCCCATCCTGCAACTACACTACCTTGACCTCTACCACCTTCGACTTTTGTTGGAACATATTTGAGTTCTATCTTTCCATAATTCATACAAATTTCTTCTAGTGGTATAGTTTCTCCTCCACTACTACCTCCAGGACGTACAGAGGTTATCAACACATCAGTTAGTTTATATTCCATATAGAGTTCTTTTTCCCCACCAGCACGGTGAAGTGTTAAAATAGCTGATTTTAAGTGTTCACCAGTTGCACAAGCTAAAGCAAGCTTTGGAGAAGCTTTATCAAGTAGTTTTACTATGCTGAGATCTTGAAACTGAGCACGTCCAGCAGAAAGAGATCCTGCAGTGCTAGCAACTCCTGCTGCTGCTTGCATTACGCCCCAACTAAATGAAAGTATTTCAATTTCACCTTTGTGTTTATCATCGGTACTTTCACCTTCAATTCCGTCTATTTTTAAGAATGCATCCATAAATTTATCCTCCATAAATTAAATTTAATCTAAGTTTTAACTATTTTCACGGTTAGTTTTAAGATTCCAATTTTTAACTAAACGCCCTTCAGCCCGACCAGAAGTAACTTTTGTCGGAGAGTATTCCCATTCAATTTGGCCATAACTTAAGGAAATTTCTTCTAATGGAATTTTTTCTCCATAACCACGTCCGCCTGTTCGAACAGCAGTAATTACAACGTCAGACAAAGAGTATTTCATATAAATTTGCGCTTCACCACCTGCGCGACAAAGTTGTAGCACAGCACTACTTAAATGTAGCCCACTAGAACAAGCATGTGCTAATGCTGGAGATGATGAGTCAATAGCTTTATAAACAGAAAGATCGCCAAAATGTGCTCGTTCTGTTCTCATTGCACCACCACCACTAGCTGCACCAGCATGTGGTTGGGCTACACTCCAGTGAAAATCAAGTACTTCAATTTCACCTTCATGCTTATCATGCGTGCTTTCGCCTTTAATACCATTGATTAAAAGAAAAGCAGTACCACGGTACTCTTCCATTTTAGGTGGGCCAGAAATTAATGTTCTAATCAGGCTTAACAACTCACCTAAGTCAGATTTACTAATATCTCCCCGAGATGGTTGTTTGGGAAGATTAAGGTCTGCCATAAGATTGTCCTTTCAATAGTTTGGCTAAGGCAGGAATGTGGCAGAAATTAACAAAATAATCTCTGCCACATTTGAAATAAAAGCTAATTACTTTTGTGCTGGTTGCGGTAATTCGGCCACAAGTCTTAGAGAAACTGTTAGCTCTTCTAGTTGGAAATGTGGCCGTAGAAAAGCAACTGCTTTGTAAACACCTGGTTTTCCAGCTATTTCTACAACCTCAATACGTGCTTCACGTAGCGGATATTGTGCTTTTAGTTCTTGACCAGCACTATCATCAAGTAAAACATAGTTACTGATCCAACGATTAAGAAAATCTTCACAATTCTTGCGAGACATAAAAGACCCTATCTTGTCGCGCATCATTGATTTTAGATAGTGAGCAAATCTTGATACAGCAAAAATATATTGTAACTGTGCTGATAAGCGGGCATTAGCATTAGCAGCATCAGTATCATATTTTTTGGCTTTATTGGCAGATTGTGCAGCAAAGAAAGCAGCATAATCTGTATTTTTGCAGTGTACTAAGGGAATAAAGCCAAGATCAGAAAATTCTTTTTCACGTCTATCAGTAATGGAAATCTCTGTTGGGCATTTTAGTGCTACTTCACCTTCATCTGTGCGGAAGGTATGAGTTGGCAATCCTTGAACTAAACCACCACCTTCTACACCACGAATTGCTACTGTCCAATA
>CAZHXL010000164.1:3708-7324 GCA_964536575.1 uncultured Clostridia bacterium
TGCTTCTGTAAGGCGTGTTCCAAAGGAATAAGCAGCATTACCCCAAAGATATTTTTTATGGCCTGTCCCATCAACATTTTCGGTAAAATTAAAAGTTTCTGTTGGGACAGTATCTACCCCATAAGGTAAACGCATTAAAGTATGAGGTAAACAAAGACCTACATAACGCGAATCTTCTGATTCACGGAATGATCGCCATTTGACATATTCAACACGGTCAAAAATCTTAGCTAGATCTCGGACTTCTGCTAATTGTGTAAAATCGTCCCAACCAAAAAGCTGAGATGAAGCAGCAGCAACAAATGGTGCGTGAGCAGCAGCAGCAACATTTGAAATTTTTTCTAACAAAAACATATCTTGTGGATGATTGCTAAATTCATAGTCACCAATCAATGCCCCATAAGGAGCACCACCAAATGTTCCATACTCTTCTTCATAAAGCTTTTTGAAAAGTGCTGATTGATCAAACTCTACAGCACGCTCTAGATCACGTAGTAAATCTTTTTTTGATACATTCATAATACGGATCTTAAGCATAGTGCTGGTTTCACTTTCAAATACTAAGTGGTGCAAGCCGCGCCAAGATGCTTCCAATTTCTGAAAATCTTCTGCATGCATAATTTCATTCATTTGAAGTGAAATAAGCTTATCAATTTGAGCAATACGATTATTAATCATTGCTTCAATGTCTTTAGAATAGACCATTTCGCCTTGCATCACTTGTTGGACAAACTCAGAGACAAGATCTTTGGCTATTTCTTTTTGAGATTCGTCACGAGCCAAACGGCCTTCAGAAATGATCTGACCAAGCAAACTAACTTCTGTTGCTTGTTCAGAAGTAGTTGTTAGCGGTTGTTGACTTTCTAGAACTTTACTCATGGTTTGTCTCCTTTACGCCTTATCTTGCTTTTCTAGGCCAAGATCTTTGCTCAATTGCTGTTGTTTATTAGTGTTCTGAACAATGTCTTGTAACAATTCACCTAATCGATCATTACCATCCATTTTGGAAAGCAAATCAGAAAGCTTACGACGAGCTTCAATCATTTTCTTTAATGGTTTGACTTGTTGAACCACACGATCTGGGCTAAAGTCTTCCATCTCTCTAAAATTCAACTCTACATTCATTTTAGAATCATCATCACTTAGTTTGTTTTCTACAGAAAAAGCCAGCCTAGGTTTCATACCTGCCATTACTTGATTGAAGTTATCTCTATCAGTTTCAACAAATTTTCGGTCTTTTAATTTTGGAAGCGGCTCTCCTGGCTTACCAGAAAAATCACCCAATACACCAACAACAAACGGGAGTTCTTTCATTTCAATAGCACCACCTATTTCAACGTCATAAGTGATATGCACACGTGGTGCTCGTACACGGTCAAGTTTATGTTGCAAGCTTTCTTTTTTAGGCATAAAAATTCTATCCTTTCTGCAAGAGTATTAAGCTTTAATTAAACCTATATTTAACTCGATTTTTACCAATTTGAGCACCAACATATAGAAGTTTATCAGTTAGTGAATACAATATATTGTGCTAGCTAAAAATATAATTGAGTTTTTGTATAAATAAACGCTAAAACTTCCATTGAAATTAATTTCTTTAACCTAGAATCAATAAGTTACCAACTTTTTGACCTCTAAAATTGGTAAAAGTCGAGTTTAAGAAGTGAGGTTTAATAGAGCCTCACTTTATCACTTTAGGAAAATACTCTCAGTTAACAAGGGGATTGACTCATCTAACATATTCCTTGCAAATCTATTGCCAAAAATTAACTTTTTATCCCTAATGTTTCCCGTACTTGGCCTAATATTTCATTACTCTTTATAACTTCTTCTAACCATTGATCTAATGGCATTTCCCCCCATTTAATAGCACGCTCTACAAGAAAAGCTACTGGGCTATGTGGCTCTGTTTTATGAAAATATTCCGCTACTTCTTTTAATCTTTGTAAAGCATCCCCTCGTGATTTAATTATCCCTGTAACTGTTGAAAATACATTAGTGTATGGTTGCTCAATGGGTGAGAATTTTTCCACTTTTTCTGTTGAACTTGGTGAAGAGCTATCAAGTTGAGAAGCAGTTGTTATTGGCTGTTTTTCTTTGTAGACTTTTGCTATTAAACTACGAATATCTTCTAGTGATTTTTTTAATGTTCCTAAACCTGGTGTTTGTGAAGCAAACCTTTCATCCATAAGCTTATCAAGCTCTAAATAAGCCTGCCAACATTCATTAAGCAAATTATAGTTTGTTTGATAAAAACTAATTGGGGACGTGTTTTGAGCTTTACGCCATTGTTCTGATGTGGTCTTATGTTCTTTTGCTGCTTGTCCCTTTAATTCATCAACATGACGCAACTCTTCAGAGCTTAAATTATCTGTCTTTTCTGGGATATCAAAGGATTTGGATTCTTCATACTGTAAATAAGAATAGTTATTTGTTAAATTAGAAGCGGTCATAGGTAGTTGTTTTATCAAGAAAGAGATTTGACGATCAAACCAAGAAAAAGCATTAGCACGCGCTTCTAAATCTCCATCTTCAATTTCAGGATAAAATGTATCCCAAAAATTTTCTAGTAACCTTTTTAATAGTTGTAAGCTGTCGCGTAAACCTACAAAACTGTAGTTTTTAACTAGTGCTTCTGACAACCAAACCGCTACTTGAAGATCTTTTGTTTTTGTCTGTAAAGCATTAGTTGATAAAGCTATTACCTTATGCCAATCTGCTGTTTTTGCTTCACGCTTCCAGTCTCCTTGCTCTTCCATATCTTCACTACGCCGGGCTTCACGAATCTCATCATAAAGCCCAGAATATTGAAGATTTTCACCTGATGGATTATCACCCCCAATAGGTACTAACAATTCGTCAAAATTAACACAAGGTTTAAGTACTTCTGTTAGCACTGTTGACATTATGTTTTCTCCTTTTTCTCAGAGTGGTCAAACGTCAAACTAGAAATTTCAAAGAGTATTTTTTCTTTAGAATCACTTAGAAAAGTGCGTAATCCATAGCCTACATAGATTTCATTAGGTAGTGATTTCCAATCTGTCATACGCCCCAAACGGACTAACTCATTTTCATGTTTGTAGGAATTAGGATAGAGCACTGGCAAGAAAACTTCTGCAACTGTACCGCTAGTGAGTTCAAGAATTGCTTTTGTCCATATCAAATCACGTAACTCTTTTGGTGGTTGAATCTCCAAGCGTTGTATATGCTCAAATGGCACCCAAAAATATTTATCTTGTAGGAAAACCTCTAAACAACAAGCAAAAAAGCCATTGTAGTCAGTAAAGCTATTAAATTTTTTTCCATTGACTTTTCCTTTTAGAGTTGGTTGTCTTTGTGCTAATTCATCTAAGAACCTACGAGTTTCACTATAGTTTTTTTCTTGTAGTTGGTTAATTGCCTCTAGTTGCAGAGAAATATAGTCTGGTGGAGAAAGTAAAAATTCGGGAGATGTGCCACTAGAAAAAAGTTTATTTCGAGTGATTTCAGCTTTTATATTATTGCCATAAACAAGTAAACCAATCTCTGCATTTGCTCCTGTAATTAAGAGTCCTTTAAGTTGGCGTTCAGCGCGTTCCCATTCACCATTAAAACAGAGTAGTTCAAAAAGAAATGT
>CAZHXL010000164.1:7347-10745 GCA_964536575.1 uncultured Clostridia bacterium
CTTTTGATGTTGTTGTAAACTGTGGTGAAGACATAATTTCCTCCTTTAATTTCGTAAGTTTTTAGGAGCATGCCATTGTGTAAAAAGACGGCGAGAGAAAGGACTAGTAGCACTTGATGGCCTTAATGCTGCACGTATAGTAGTTCCTTCAATATTCCAACTTAATATAAATAGGTTTCCTTCTGAATTTGCTGTTGCACCGGCTACCATTTTGAAAAGTCCCCATTCGCCAGGAAAAGCCTTTTCAGCAATCTTGCTACCTTGTATCACAGTAATTTTTGCTCCTGAAGCACCAGACTTTGCTGGCCAACTAAATTTTGCTGATTGTGCGGTTGTGCCACGGGTTTCTGCTCTTATTCCATCAATTTCAATTACAACATCAGCATTTGCAACAGGTTGTAATAAGAGTTCATAACCAACTTCCATCTGTTGCCCACCTTGAGCAAAGAGTGCTTCACGTAGCTTTTTACAATTGTTGAGATAATCAGTAAATTCTTGAGAAAACTTAAAAGCACCACTTTCTTTTAACTGCAATTTACCTTCTGTTTCTTGAAAAGAAGTAGCTAATCTATCATTAAAAAACTGGATTAAAATGCCATTAACAGGATTAAGATAACGGGTAAGGTCTGTTATAGAAGCACTTCCAGTTTCTGTAAAAGGAAAACCTTGTTCTAAGGCATGTGCTTTAGGATAGATTTGTTCTTGCCAATTCTGTTGGATTTGGGCATAGCTACTACCATAAAGCATAGCTCGCAGATTCCCTAAAGGCTGTTTACAAGCAGATGCAGCATCACTTGTTACTGCGGTTGTAAAGTTATCTAGTAGCTTATTGATTGTTAATTCTGCTTTTTGTAAACCAATATCATCTTTACCAGTAAGCAACATTTTTGAAGTTTGTGTTAACTGATCGGCTGTAGCACTTTCTAAACTATCAAGCACTATACGTAAAGAAGCGCGATATTGGGACACAGGAGAGTTTTCTTCTCCTTGACCTAAAAACTGCCTTAAAGCAAGAAACTCTTTTTCTAATTCAATAATTTGTGGGCTAGAAGTAATTTTTTTAGTACCAAAAATTTTTTCCCACCAACTAAGCTTTTCTTTAGTGCCAGTAAAGTTAGTTTGTCGTGCTATTTCAGCTAATGTTAAAGCTAACGGAGAATTGCTTGCTGATAGTACTTTTAACGCTTCTACAGCTTCTTCTTTTGTCTTAAAAGCTGGTATATTTAACCCTCTCAAGAATTGTTGCCATTGTGTAGCATATTCATGAAAATAAATACCTTCTAGCTTACCAACATCAGTACTAAGGTCTTTGGTAGCAACTGTAGATGCTCCCATTACCCAATCTTCTTTGCTCATCTCTTCGGCTGCTGAGGCTAAAGCATTCTGCATATAATTTTGGTAGCCTTCTATAGTAAAACTACCAGATACGTTATATTTCCCAATTAACCAACCCTTGCTACGCCCTTGAGTAATTGACTCTACTGTTACAGGGGTTACTTTTAGATCAATCTCAGAAGTTACTCGCTTAAAAAAGCGGTTTACTGCTGGATAAGAAGTAAGATGCTGACGTGCTGCGGCAACGATTTTATCGTCTGCTTTAAGGTGAGGTGCGTCATCAGAACTTGCTTGTTTAGCATAAAAATCAAGTTGCTGTTGTGCTAACAGTTCAAGATCTCCTGGATAAGATTTTTTCCAATATTCACTAAGCCGATTGGCAAGAAATGTTGGCTCTATTTTATTTGGATCAGAAAGCATTAAGTATATTTTTAGAAGATCATAGTACCTACCTAATTCTTCTTCAGAAACCTTATCTTTACTATCGTTTAGAGCAAAGGCTTTAAGATCGTTTTCTAAACTTGCTGCTGTTTGTTGAAAGAAACGTTGGTTAAGTAAATCAAAATAAATAGCTCGCAAATTAGGGTTAATGGCATTACCTGAATATAGCCCATAGCGATAGGATAAAGGACGAGATTTTTGATAATTGTCTAAAAGTACAAGCTGTTGTCTTAACGCCTCCATTGCTTCTAATTCTACCCGCATTGCTGCCGTGTCTTGATTACTAGCAGGTTGTGTAGATTGCAAGCGTATAACTTCATCAACTCTAAGACCTTTTTCTAGGTTCTCACTAATCAAAATTCGATTTCTAATTAAAGAAGTGCTAAATCCTAAGACTAGTACTATAGAAATCAAAGCTATAGCTGCAACTAGGATTTTACGCTTTAGTTGAGGAGTATCTTTTTTCTTCATCATTGCTGCGGCCAAATTAGCATCATTTATTAGTTGCTCTTGAATAAGATCTGCAATGAAGTATTTTTCTTTATATTCTTGCGCAGTTATTAAGGGGTTTAGTGAAGCTTGTTTTTTTATTATTGAGGCAGCCGTAAAATAAAACCCTCGCAACCAAGGATTATCAGTAAATGGGCTAGGTCTAAATAGTGCAGAAACAAATAAGCCTATTTTATTACGAGCCGCAGCAAAACGTAGTGGAAAATCAAAAATCTCTAACTGTTCTCTAGATCCTGTTGACGAGGCTAAGTGTATAAGACGATTACTCATTAAAGCATCGCAAAGATAACTAAACTCTGTATCAAAAAGGGCATGTGCCCGTTCGCGTTGTTCTAAAGGTATAGTTGTTCCCCAAATTTGGTTACGATTTTTCTTGTCAAAGTTGCTAAAAAAAACTTCAAAACCACTAATAAGATCTGCATGAGTAAAGATTAAATAAATAGGGAAAGGGCTATTAAATTGTGCTTTTAGCTCATCAATACGTGTTCTTAAGCGTTTGGCTTGTTGTTCAATCTCATTATCACTAGCTTTGACAACATCTGTTGTTTCAACCGTAACGATCAGCCCATCAATAGGCCGTTCTAGACGGTATTTTTTCATAGTAGCAAGTAAGGCGAGCCATTCATCATGATCAACTCCATCATTAAGATAACGCCCTGCTGTATCAATAAAAACTGCTGTATCACTAACATACCAATCACAACTATTAGTAGGGCGAAATAGGTTTTGCTCAAGGCTTTGTTGGCTAGGTAGGGCTTGAATATCTAAACCAGCATTTAGTATTAAAGAAGTTTTACCACTAGAAGGTGAACCTACTAAAAGAAACCAGGGTAACTGGTAAACAACCTTCTCATCAGGTTTTAAGCCAAGTTTTGTGTTTTTGAGCCATTGCACTACTTCTTCAGCACGATCTGTTAGTTCTGGATAATCTTTTGTAGTAGCAATAGTATTAGATGTTGAGGGGGAATTTTCTTCACCTTTGAGATAGTTATTAATGAGTACTGCAACTGGAAATGTTAATAAAACTAGGACTACTAGTAAAATTTGACCATTAAAACCTAAACCTAGACTGCCAGCTACAGACCATCCCAAAACACTTCCAATACCATATA
>CAZHXL010000164.1:10755-13988 GCA_964536575.1 uncultured Clostridia bacterium
CTAAGAAAGGATTTTATTTGTTCAGCGTGTTCTGAGAGTTGTTGCATGAGTAATCTCCTTATCACTTTGAACTCTTTACCATTGCTAAAGTTATGAGCAAGCCCCATTCCAAACATTAAAGAAAGAAATTACTACTATTTATTAGGTTTATTTTTGTGGATAAAAAGCTAAATAGGGCTTTTGCGCTAATTAGAGGAACTTTTCGCAGTAGGTTAATTTTAAGCGTTATTAAAATTTATTGAAAATAGGCATTGAGCATATATTGGAGAAGCATTCTATGTGAATTAAAGAAAGACCCATTTAATGCAATGCAATGTTGCATAATATTTATATAGCCATCTTGGTTATTGTAAAACATTGGTATCACAACATTTTCTAGCTTGTGATAAAGAGAAAGAGCATCTTTTTGTCGTACATTTGTATCTTCTGTTTCCCAACCATTAGCATCTATTGCCCAACCAGTAACCCCTTCAATACAACCTTCAATCCACCAACCATCTAGTACACTTAGACTAGGAATACCATTTACTGCGGCTTTCATTCCACTTGTTCCAGAAGCTTCTAAGGGCGGTTGAGGAGTGTTTAACCAAACATCTACACCAGAAGTTAAAAGTTGTCCCAATTCCATATCATAGTTTTCAATATAAGATATCTTGATGTGATCTTTTAAGGCATTTTTAGCTTGGAAGATACGTTTAATTAGCTCTTTACCTTCTGAATCGTTAGGATGAGCTTTACCTGCATAAATAACTTGAATAGGGCCTAATTTAGCTTGCATTTGTTTTAGTCGTTCAATATCACAAAATAATAGGTCAGGGCGTTTATAGACTGCTGCACGACGTGCAAAACCAATAGTAAAAAAATCTACATCCATACCTACATTAGTAAATTTATTGGCATAATGGATCAACTTCTTTTTAGATTGAAAATGTGCTTTCCAAATTTCTTGTTTAGGAATACTTAATGCAGAGCGAAAACTAAAATTATCTTGCCGCCAACCAGGAATATGATGATCATAAAGCTCTTGGAATGCTGGTGAAACCCAAGTGCCGGCATGTACACCATTAGTTATGGAATCAATGTTATAACCACCAAACATTGACCTAGAAATTTCCCCATGACGTTTTGCCACACCATTAACATAATGGCTAAGGTTAAGTGCTAAGTAGGTCATATTTAGCAACCCTTCACAACAAAAAATATCTCTCTTTTCAAAAGATATTTGTTTACCTAGAATGCTTTCGACCAGTTCCATAGGAAATTTATCATGCCCTGCTGGAACAGGAGTATGAGTAGTAAAAATACATTTTCTTCTTACAGCTTGAATATCATCATCTGTAATGTAATTACGCCCCCACTTGGATGTTTCTTCAGCTAAAAGTTCTAGTGCTAAAAGACTCGCATGTCCTTCATTCATATGGAAACGAGATATATTTTTATAACCTAAAGCTTGTAGCATTCTTATGCCCCCTATACCAAGAATAGCTTCTTGACATAAACGATAACGTTTATCACCACCATAAAGATAATTGGTTAAAGTGCGATCCCAAGAGCTATTTTCTGGTAGATCACTATCAAGAAAATAAACGCTTACACGATAATTTGTTACACCAATAGCTTCATATTTCCAACAGCGCAACTGCACAGATCTACCTTCTAGAGTTATGCTGACTCGCTCAGGCATTTCTTGTAAAAAGTCGTTATCTACCCACTCTACAGGCTCTTCGGTTTGTGTACCATTAGTATCAAGCTTTTGATAAAAATAACCTTTGCGGTGAATAAGAGTTACCCCTACCATAGGGATTTTAAGATCTGCCGCAGAACGAATAGTATCTCCAGCCAAAACCCCTAGCCCACCGCTATAAGTTGGCATATCAGTTACAAATCCCATTTCCATTGAAAAATAAGCTATTTTGATATCTTCGTACATTAGTTTTCCATCCTATCTTGTTATCTTAATAATTGCTCTTTAGCTGCTACTAATTGGTTATTGAGCAATAGTTTAAAGATAACATAAAGAAATATACTAAAAGTAAAAACTACGACAGCCGTTAATTTTATCCAAAGCGGTAATCCTGCATCACTAACGGGTTTAGGCTGATCATTCGCTTTTCCATGAGGCGAAAGGCCACTCTCTATTAATCTATTTGCTCGTTCTAAACATTCAGCTACATTGCTAATTACTTGTTTAAGCTGATCTTCTAAATAAATTTTGTATCGTCCTTTATACCCTAGTAATAAACAGATATAGTAGACCTCTATAACATCTAAGTTTTGCAAACTCTCTTTTAATAATTCTTCTAAACGTTCAAAAAACTTTACTCCTGCTAAATGTTCGCCAAAATACTCTAATTGTAAAGGAGACTTTTCCCACTCTTGGCGTAGTGGAAAATCGGCTGTAAGTACAGTTTCATCAATAAATGCAGCTAAAGCAAACTTTGCAGATTGAATACGTTGTGTTGAGTAGCTTAATTGACTACCTTGGCGTTCCATTTCCTTTAAGAGATTGTCAAAAGTAATTCTTAGATCGCTTGAGGGAGCAACTATTCCTGCTTTTAATTGCAATATCAATTCTAAAACAGGTGTAGCCATCACTAATAAGGCATTTTGGCTATTGTCCATCAAGTCAGCTAGTTCTATATTAGAAGTTGGATTTAAGGTTATTACATTGGACATAAGCTACCTCTTTCCTAACGCTTGTATGCATAAAATTAAGGTTTTACTGCATAGAGTTCTAATTTGACTTCAGGAAATTCATCTGGCACATAAATAGCAATTGTCTTTGAGCCGCGAATCGTATCCCAGTAGGCACCAATGCTATCAAACCCAAAATAGTGAAAACCAACTCTAGTAGGTATTGGAGAAGGTGGTGGAGATGCATGACGTAGAGTAACACCTGGTAATGCAGAACCAACTACCGCATCAATTACATCTCTTGAAGCTACTTTAATAATTCGTGGCACACGATCCATAAGAAAACTCTCTGGAACTTGTGCTTTTATTGCTAAGAAAAATGCTGCTTCGCGTAATAATCGTTCATCTTGAACTCTACCAACATAAAGCGATTCACGTATATTTTCTAAAGGTATTGCAACAGAACGTGTAGGTATTACAGTTTCTAAAAGCTCACGAATTTGTGACATTAATTGGCTAAAAGTCAAAAATAGATTTGTATGATCATAGCGAATAATATCTTTAGGCAAAATGTAATTGTAAATTCACCAGTAGGCATA
>CAZHXL010000165.1:0-11364 GCA_964536575.1 uncultured Clostridia bacterium
TGAAAATTAGGTCAATCTAAAAACAGGTAAGCCCGTAACTATAAGTTCTTTAGACACAAGTTGGGACGCAAGTTTGGCTAGCTAACAACTTTTTATTGTATCTCATTCAATATAAATTGGTTACAGGCTATAATTGCAATCTTGTTGCGCATCTTGTGGGAAAAACACTCAAACTGTTGGGTTTTATCACATAGAAACAATTTTTTAATCTGCAAGCGAACAGTTAAGCTTACAGGCGCGTTGTGATAGAATGCAGAAATCTTTTATGGAGGAAAAACTATGAGTAGTTCAACTAAAGAACCCTCTGGTGGTGTTAAAATGTTGGTTGGTATGCTATACATGGTTGGAGTTGTCTTGCAAGCAGTTATTATCTACTACTGTCTAACTATATAAAACTAGATACTATATAAAACTATATAAAGATCATGAAAGATTATTGGCGGTTAATTGGTCTTAGTAGCACAGAAACTTCAGACGATCAGATTAGACAAGCTCATTTTCGCACTTTTCGGTTTTATCAAGGGCGTAAGAATGAAAGTAAAAATCCTTCTCAACAAGCCGTAGCTGAACTTGTGATTGATTACTTACGCAGTGCTCAGTATAATGCAGATTTGCCTTTACCAAATAGCCTAAAACATTTGTTGTCAACAGTTCCTCAGCCCCTAAATCAATCACTTACAAACCAAACCGAATTTACTAAGGATATACCTGCAACTAACCCATCTTTGTCTGCGTCATCACCTCTTTTTAATACACCTCCTACACCCAAAGTTAAGACAGGTTTTCCTGAAATTCCTAAAACAGCTTTGCCAGTAGCCAAGCCTGTTCCAATAGAGGAAATCATTCCTCCTACACAAAAGATCTCTGTTGATTTAATTAATAAAGTAGTTTTAAGCAATGAAGCTGATGAAACTGTTCCACCAACAGATGACTTAAATGATCCTAAGAAAGGTAAAACTGCTAATTCAGTAGCTAACCCAGCAGCTTATGCTACTACACTTCTTTCTTCTAAGCCTGATCTAAGAGGAGATTGGGGACAGTTACAGCCTTTAGTAAACCAGGTATTAACACCACCAGATCTTTTATTGCCTTCCTCAGCAAAAGTTCCACCACTCCAAGTAATAAGTCCAACGTCTGATAATCGAGATGCTACAAATTCAACTACACAAGAAAAGGGAGTAAACAAAACCTTTGTTGCAAAACCAGTAAAACCCGTTGAAATAGACTCAATCCCTATTTTTGAACCTCTTGAAGCTAAGCCCATAGATCTAACAAAATCAACAAACCCGATGGATGAGGATGACGATATTTATTTAGATGTTGATTTTGATAATCAACTCCCCCCAGCAACTTTACCGTCTCCTATCATTGCTGAACAAGCTTTACCAATGCTTTCAGAACTTTCTAGTAGTGGCCGTCATGTTGTTATTGGTGATGTAATTAACTGTCCTGATTGTGAATGGGATATTTTATCCCAAACAGACAGCTATTGTTCTGGCTGTGGAAAAAGCATAACTAGCGTTTCTGCACCAAGAGAATTAATTGTTTATATCAGTGATAATAGCTCCTATACAAAAAACTTTACTATTACTAATGATGGTCTAATACCCATTAAAATTAATGCTTTTGAAGTTATAGATATTGATGCGACTGTTGAACCTACTCGTACAGTAGTATTAGGTAAAAATGAATCGTTACAAGTAAATTTACGTGTTTCGGAAAATAATCCTTTTGGTAAACGTAGCGGGCGTTTACGCTTTCGTTATCATGATAAACCCCTAGAAATTCCTATCCAACTAAAAGAGCCTCCTCAAATTCAACTTACTTTCCCTGATGTTCCTAATGCGCGTAATCTTTCTGATGGTTTTTTCTTACGCTTACCAATCAGCCAAGCTAGTTTTACTTGTCAAATCGAAACCAATAGCGAAACAGCTTTAAGCGTTAGCTCTATTGCACTAGGACAACAACAGCTTATTACTGACACTGTTGTTATACAAAATAATCAACCCTATGTACTAAAAACTCTTGCAGAGCAAAATAAAGAAGTGACACTAACCATTGGCTTTCAAGAACTAGGAAGCCGTAAGTTTTTACTAAAAATACAACAGGTAGAAGTGCCTAATTTAGTAGATCAAATAGAGTATTATAATATCGGGGAACAAGCAATTATTTTAGGCTCAGGGGTCTTGCAAACTACTTTAGTGTTAAAAAATGTTTTTGATAGTATTACTAATCAAGGCAACGGTATTGCTCAAAAGATTTATTTCAAAGGGATGCCTAGTTGGTTACAAATAATCCCTGACACTATTAATCAGCTTAATCCAAATGAAAACTTGGTAATTACCCTAGAGATAGATTCTAATCAAATTTCTGAGCCTTGCCAGAAGTATTTAGAACTAGAGTTACATTATTTTGATCCTCAATTAATTTGTCAGCGTAAGCGTCCTCAACCAATTCAACTAACTTTTGAGTTTATCGAGCCTAAAGAATACAATGATTGGATTGCTATAGATTTTGGTACAAGTAATAGTTGTGCAGCAATGATGGATGGAACCAGTATTCGTAGTTTATTAATTGATGCAGTTAAATTTAATCCTAATCCTTCAGAGAGTCCTACTTGTATTCAATTTGTAGATGAAAGCCAAGCTAACTATGAATGTGGGATGAGTGCTTATACTAAACGTTTTAGTGGCCAGCGTGCTATTAAAGCAACTGCTTGGGCGTTCAAACCTTTGCTTTCTCGCTCTTATGAACCTAAGCCATACACTTACTTAGATATCATACATGGTCGAGCACATACCAAAACTGTTGACGAGCTAATTACTATTTATGCTAAATCCTTGCTAGAAGCAGTGAAATTACGTAATGGTATCACTCCGCATAAAGCAGTGGTTACTTTTCCTGTTACGTTTGGTAAAAACCAGCGTGAGCGGTTAGTAGCAGCATTTAAAGAGATTGGCTTAAAAGAAGTAATTGCTCCTATTAGCGAACCCGTCGCACTAGCAATTCACTATGCATATTTACACAGAGAAATTTTCGCTCAAGCAGGAATTTTTGCTGTATTTGACTTTGGTGGAGGGACTACTGATTTAGCAATATTTCAAATTGAACCTGCTAGTGCCAGTAATAAACATCTGTTTCATTTACTAGATGTTAGCGGAGTAGATTTAGGAGGAGAACTACTTACTTTTGAACTTGCTCGGTTTATTTATCAACAACTAGTTCCTGCTGCTGAAAGGAACCTGTTTGCTTTTCCTAATAGCCTAGAAGACTTGCTTAATACTAACTCAGATATTGCAAGAGAAAACTACCGTCACCTAGCGACTTTTGCAGAGTATATAAAACGCTCATTTCAAAAAGATGAGACTGTTTTTGATCAAGAAATAGACCAAAATCTAAATAGTAATAATGGTAATCAAACTTTTCGTACCAAGCTTTCCCGTAAAGAGATAGAAACACTACTTAGGCCACATATAGAAAAATTGATTCGAGTGCTTATAGATATGATTACTTCTTTACATGAAAGAAAATTAATTAAAGCACGAAAATTAGATTGGATTTTATTAGGAGGCAATTCTTCTCGACTACCTTTAGTAACGGACATGCTTGCAGAAGCTTTTTTTGATGGTAGCAAAGAAAAAGTTCTTTTAGACACAGAAAACATAAAATTGGGTGTAACCAAAGGGGCACTCCTTTATGCTGTTGCTCCAGAAGCACTTCCTTTTCCTGTAGACCAAGTAAATCACACCCTACCTTGTCGTGTAGGGTTATTAATGGCGGGCTTTCAATTTGATCCTATATTTGAACGAGGTATTACTAGCACTGACCTCCAAGCAACACAGGAAAGACAATTATTCTTACCAGTAGGGAAAACTAATTTAAGACTTTACTATTATTTTGGTCATGACGCAGTTCCCAAAGTGCTTGATAACCCTAAAATGAAAGAATTCTCTGTTAATTGTCAACAGTTTAGCGGACAAGAAATGACAGCTATTTTTCATCTTTTGCCTGAATGTGCTGGAATAGAAGTAGTACTACGAGGACAGAATCAAGAAACTACACAAATTGTACCTATTCTTGGTATGGGTTGATAATATGGAGCCATTATGGTTTTTGGTCTTAATTTTAAGTTCTATAGTTATTGGGCTAAGTGCAACTTGGCTAAGCACTAGACGACAGTTGCAAACAACAACTTATGAGTTAGAAGGCTTAAAAAAAATGAGCGACCAACCTGATAATAAAACTTTTTCTGAACTACAAAATCGCTTAACAAAGCTAGAAAAAAAGCTTTTAGAAACGGTAGAAAAAGACGATCGCGAATTTAATATTCTTTGGGCAGAACTAGAAAACCTACGTACAGAAACCTTTAAGCATATTAATGCTGGGGTTACTGTTAATAGTTGGCATAGCCTACTAGTTGAACGTATTCCTCATATTGATGAATTAAAAATAGCATTAAAAAACCTAATTCTTAGCGACGAAGAACTAGCTGAGCAACTTAAAACCACTCTTCCTGCTTATTTAATCAGTGATAACCTACTAGCAGGGTTACTAGATTTTGCCAGACTTCCTTATGAGCGAATAAACTGGATGGAGCTAGTGATTTTACCTGTAACTGCCCAATTAGATTCACAAAAAAATAGTGAATTATTAAAACATTTCCAAGTGTTTCTTTCTTTAACTGGTTATGATTCTATCTTACCAACCCTTGGTGAGGTTTATCGCCCAGATCTTCATGAAGTGCTGGAACAACGGCTTTCATCCTCTACTAGAGGAACAATTTTAGCTATAAAATCCCAAGGCTATTTATATCAAGGGCAAGTACTAAGAAAAGCAAAAATAACTATTAGTGCTGGGCAAAACTGAGAGGAAACCTATTTGGCTACTGATAAACCAACCCCCACCATACCAGCAAAAAACTTTATTGATTGGTTAGCAGTATTTTTTGCTACAGGTTTTGGTAGCGGCTATTCACCCATTGCTCCAGGTACAGCAGGTACAATTGTTGCAGTCCCTATTTATATTTTTTTAACCTTTTATTGCCAGGTTAATATAGTAGGATACCTAGCTATTACACTACTAGTTATAGTGGTTGGTTCAATTGCTGCTCATCGTGCTGGAAAGCATTTTGGCTTAATTGATGCTGGGCAAATTGTAGTAGATGAAATTGCTGGTTTTCTAGTTACTATGACTGCTATTTCTCTTAGTTGGCCAAGTTTAATATTAGGATTTGCTTTATTTCGGGTGTTTGATATTTGGAAGCCTTGGCCAGCAAGTTATTTTGACCGTAGTGTAGCTAATGGTTTTGGCGTTGTTATGGATGATGTTGTAGCAGGTTGTTATGCCTTAGCCATTTTACATGCCTTAAAATTTGCGCAAGTTATTTAGCTAATGCTGCGCGTTTTTCCGCTATTTTTGATCTCTCAATAGTCTAACTACTCTATATTTCAATAAATTACCATTTAATATCGTGGCACAAGGTTTGCCCTAATAATATTGCAAAATTTAATAATATAGGAGGGAATTATGTTAAAGAAAATTCTATCCCTTGGCTTATCCCTTCTGATGATTTGGTCTACTACTATAGCAGTATTTGCTAGTTCAATAGATACTCTTACTTTAGCTAATATAGTGAATAAACCCTACACTGAACTATTAGATATTGCTCCTAGGGTAAGCTTTTCTACCATACAAATCAGTGAGTTTAAGAAAAGCTTAGAAAAGGAAAAAGCAACTGAGAAAACACGGTTAGAAAAAGAAGAGGTCGCATTAAAAAAAGAAGTTGAAACTCTTCGTCAACAACTAGGTAAACTTAATAAAGAATCTTCTAGAGACACAAAAGAAATGAAAGCGCGTCGTCAAAACCTACATTGTCAAATCCTAACCCTTGAACGACAAATTAAGCAAAAAAATACAGAACGAGGCCATGGACTTTCTGTAATTTATGATAACAAACTGGCTAAACTAGAATTAATCCAACAATGGCCAGTTAAACAAAAAGAGATTGAACAACTGCTTGCAAGCGGGAATGCTCGCCAACGTCGCTTTGGAGATGTAGAAGATATTGGAATTCGTAAAGTTGGTGAAGGTCAAGAAAAAGATATTCGTTTAGGAGAAGAATCTCTCCAACAGCTTAAATCTACAGGTTTGATGCCTCCAGAAATCCAAGACAAAGAGTTAGTTGGTTATCTACAAAAGTTGGCTGACCAAGTGGCGGCAAGTTCTGACTTAAAAGTCCCTGTACGAGTATTTTTACTTGATAGTGATGAAATAAACGCTTTTGCCTTACCAGGAGGTTTTCTTTTTATTAATCGAGGGTTAATTGAAAAGGCTAGCAATGAATCAGAATTAGTAGGAGTAATTTCACATGAATTAGCACATGTTTCTGCTCGTCATGGTGCACGTCTAATGAAGAAAGCCACCATTACTGGTATTTTCTATCAAGCTGCCCAAGTTGCTGCCGTAGTTCTTACTGGGGGCGCGGCTGGCATTGGCATGTATTACGCGCTTAACTATGGCTTTTTTGGCTTAGGCTTAGTGCTAGATTTAACACTACTAGGGGTTTGTCGTGATTATGAAATGGAAGCAGACCAACTAGGAGCGCAATACGCTTGGCATGCAGGTTATGACCCAAAAGGCTTTATCACTTTCTTTGATAAAATGGCCAGTGAAAAGGGTTATGTTCGTTCTGCTAGCTTCTTTCGTACCCACCCAGCATTCTTTGACCGAATTGTCAGTACTTTTAGTGAAATCTCTTATTTACCATCAAAAGATGAACTTGTAATGGATTCTAGAGATTTTCATATTAATAAAGAAAAGCTAATTAAAGTAGCTAAAGAAGAGCGTAACCAAAAATCTAAAATTAGCTTAAAAAAACCTTCTCCCTGTGATGAATAGATGAATAGAAGGAGAAAATGCCATGACAACCACACTTTTAGAAACAGAAGAGTTACTAGAAAAAGAGCCTATTTTACCTATTTTAGAAGTTCCTCAATTGGTTACTACAAATAACCAAATCATCAGCAAAATTCGTTTTCAGGATGTTTCTTTAGCCTTTGATGATAGAGTAGTTTTAGATAGAGTTAGTTTTTCCTTGCAAGCAGGAGAAATGAAAGTAATCCTAGGTGGCTCTGGTAGCGGTAAGTCTACTATCCTAAAACTAGCTCTTGGGCTAATTAAGCCTGATGATGGAGCAATTTTTATTGATGACTGTGATATCTCTCAAGTAGATGAAGAAAAACTTAACCAAATCCGACGCAAAATGGGAATGGTCTTTCAAAGTGGTGCATTATTTAATAGCCTAACAGTATTTGAAAATGTTGCTTTTCGCCCTAGAGAACTAGGTTGGGCAGAAGAAAAAATCGATTTTGAAGTAAAAAAGGTATTACAGTTTGTTGATTTGCTTGATAGTACTCAACTTTTGCCAGATGCTCTCTCAGGTGGAATGCGTAGGCGAGTAGCTATTGCTCGTGCCATTGTAGATAGCCCTGAAGTTATTTTTTATGATGAACCTACCTCAGGGCTTGATCCTCCTACAGCACGAATGATTTGTGAAATGGCAATTAAGCTAAGAGACATTAACTTTGTAACATCTTTGTTTGTCACCCATAAACTAGATGATATCCAATATCTGTCTGCTAAATATGAAGGAGGAATCTTTGTTGCCGAAGATCAACACAAAAAAAATTATTCCACCCATATCAAGTTTTTATTCTTAAACAATGGCAAAATTATTTTTGATGATACTCCATCAGTACTTTGGCACTCGGATGATCCTTTTATACGTAGGTTTTTATATGGGGCATAGCTAATAAATTATAATAGTAAGTAGTGCTCAACGCCTGGCATCATAGGAATCTGTGAGCTTAGCTAAGGTTAGCCAAACTCAAAATTGGAATGTACTATTTTGAGGGTTTATGCAAAAATACCCCATGCGCATCAAGCTAAGGAATAAAAAAGGTATAAAGCTAATAAAATCAATTAAATAAAATTGATAAAAATCAGTAAGATTAATCTATTAGCATATAAAACGTGGTATTATAATAATAAGGATATAATAGTAGAGCAATAGCAAAATTTCTTATAAAACATAAGGAGTTTTTATTATTTTCATAAGCTTAAGACGATATACTGTAAGTAACCTAATATTTTATCTTAAGTTAAGACCTAGTTATTCTTTGGTTACTTAAAGATCAATTCCTCCATTATCAATAGTTTACTATCTTGTTTTCCTTAGCTTGATGCGCATGGGGTCTGAGCTTAGAACCCCGGACTACTATCGTTTTAAGGAAAAGGCCGCTTTCCGTTAAGCATCCAGCCGATCGGCGTGTACCGCACAAACACGACATAAGTCGCCAAACAAAAAAGCCACGTAAAGAGGGTCACCAACACCAACTTTCCAAAAATCGGAATGGCGATTGGAATCAACAGAGTCTGCAAAAAGAGAATGATCGGCAAATGAATCAGATACACCCAATAGGATGAGTCAGCACAGAACTTGAGCCAGGTGTTCGAGCGAGCCATAAACCTCTGACCGACCAGCAGTGCAGAGAGCGTCAACAAAACCGACAGATAAGAAGCCAACACAGACTCAAGTAAATTTGGTGTTAGCGACAGTGATTCGGTGGCCGGTTGGATCAACGCGATGTCGAGCACAGGTAGTAGATAGTAATGGGGTACGAACAAGAGGAAGCTTGCCAAGACCAAGGGCCAACACCAGAGTTGCAGACGATCCAGTAGCACCTCGCGGCCAAACAACTGCCAGCCAACCCAATAGAACAATCCGTAATAGGCAAATGGCCACCAGGTGGGAACAAAGGACTCGGGTGCTGCAATGGGGAGTCCTGCCACCATCACACCGGGAACTAAAGCCAGCGGTGAAAGTGCGAGCAACCATGTTCGCTGAAATAGCCAATCGAAATTCAAACGAGTCCAACGGCTGGCAACGGCTGCTATCAAGGAGAACATCAACAAGTAGTACAAAAACCACAAATGCATTGTGGTGTAGGGTGTTGACGATTTCGCAGCTTCAGGCTCCTGGCCCGCTGCGACAATCAACTGCAACAACCCTTGAGGTTCCTTGATATAAGAAAAGGCAAAGACGAATACAATCGTCATGGCCACCATCAGCAACGGCCAGAACAAGACGAATGGCAAGGCAATTCGAATCACGCGATTCCACAGGAACGGCTTAAGCCCTTTGCGCTGGATCGTCAGCTTGGCAAAATAACCCGACAGGAGAAAAAACAGGCTCATTCGAAACAGGTGAATCCACCAGATCGAAGCATCGATTGCCACGTTTCCCTGAGGATTGGTAGCGATCCAGATCGACCGCGATGGTTCGGCATAGGCCAATGCACCATGCAGGTATACCCCCAGTAGCATCGCCAGTGCCCGCAGGTTATCCAGATAGTGAATCCTCGCCGAGTCGCCAGATGCAAGTGCCATCAAACCAGATCCCTTCGGCGAATCTGAAACATAAACGCTAGTCCCAAGGCGACCAGAATCACTATGGCTTCGATGGCTATGATCTGCAAGGCAGCTGGCGGCCACGAAAGGACTTCGCTCTTGGCAAGTTTCGAAATTACTGGATGCTCGTGTAGCGTTTTGAGGAACAAATTGAACAGAACATTCCCCAATACGACGACGACAATCGTCCAACCTACCGATTCGGTCACCACCGCGGTGACCAACTGCAAACAAAACCCGGCCAGCATGAACAGGAACAAGAGAACGAGAAACGCCAAAACTCCCGGTTTGGCTTCCGGCACGACGAAATTAAGCACCGTCAAACTGGCCAGCATCCCCAACCAGGGAATCAAAAACGCGACCAGCACGACCGAAATCTTGGCGATCGAATAATCGAGCAAGCTGACCGGCAAACTCATCACGAAGGTCCGCGTCATTTCGATCGATTCGGCCAGCAGCAAGACACCGATCAAGTGAATTCCGGCACCAATCGTCACCGTAATCATCAAGATGAAACCGATAAAGCCCGCCGACTCACCTGGCAGGCAAGCGACCATCGCGCTCAACAGCCCGCCCACCAAATAGCCAAACAGCGGCCAACGACTGAGAAACAGGTCTTTCAAAAACAGAATCCGGATAGCCTGTGTGTTCATGATTGCTTTTCCTCTCGACCGCGCAAGACGGCGGCTACAAAAATCTCTTCTAGTGTCATGGCCTCGGAGGATTCCAATGTCGCCCCGGACGATTGCAGTCGATCTTCAACCTCGGCCTGATATCGATCCAGTGTCATCACTCGCAAATTGCCGAAGGTTGACTCAGGTCGCAATCCATCAATCGCTGGCACTTGCCAATTATGAGGAGCCTGCAATTTGAATCGACGCCAGCTATCGAGAAACTCATCGCGGTTGTTGCTGGCAATCACTCGTCCGCGATCGATAAACGTGATTGTGTCGCTGATCTGTTCGACATCCTGGGTATTGTGCGACGAATACAAAATTGTTCGCGTCTCGTCGTTGACGATTTGCATCAGCTCAGAGAGAACTTCTTGCTTGGCCACCGGGTCGAGTCCATTGGTGGGTTCATCGAGAATCAACAGCTTGGGACGCCGCGCGAGAATCAACAACAGCAGGGTTTTGACCCGCTGGCCGTGCGAAAGCCCTTTGACTTTTTGCTGCGCGATCAGTCCAAACCGGTCGAGCAGCTGTTGGGCGTAGTCTTCGTCCCAGCTTGGAAACAGCGAACGAACGAACTGAATGTGAAAGGCAATCGATTCAGACTTGTAGAGTCGCATGTCATCGGAAAAATAGCCGATATCCTGTTTGGCACTCGCTTCACGCGACGAAATCGGATGGCCCAGGACCGAAACAGTGCCTTGGTCAGGCGTTACCAGTCCCATCATGATTCGCATGACCGTGGACTTGCCCGCACCGTTGGGGCCAATCAAGCCGTTGACGGTTCCCGGTTCGATTTCCAGATCAATGTTGTTGAGCCGAAAGTGTTTGTAAAATTTGGTGATTCCTCGCAGCAAAGCCGCTGCAGTCGTTTGGTGCGGATGGTTGAGAGCGGTAATCATTTCTGTTTCCTTTGCGATTTTTCGTAAGCGTCGGCGATGCGCCGTTGCATTTCAGTTTTCGATAGCCCCAGCAGCAACCCAAGTTGGGCTGCCTGGTTCAAGTGTTCATCCAATTCCTGCTGGGCCATTGAAGACTGCAAACCGGGGTGGTCGGATACCATGGACCCTTTGCCTTGGCGAGTGGTAATGGTTCCTTCACGTTCCAGTTCCAGGTAAGCCCGTTTGATGGTGATCACGCTGACGGAGAGATCCGCTGCCAGTTGCCGAATCGAAGGCAGTTCGGTCCCTGGTGGCAAATCGCCCACGGCCACGCGTCGCTGGAT
>CAZHXL010000165.1:11374-13961 GCA_964536575.1 uncultured Clostridia bacterium
TGGATTTGCTCGATCACCTGCAAATACAGTGCCCGTGGGTCACCTTGCGAAAGCGTGATCCAACTGTACTTGTTCATATACACAGTATATACACAGAGGATTCGTCGGTCAAGCGCGGATCTTGGAAAATTTCCGGTGCTTTGCAGCGATACGGTTATTGTTATTCTACTATTATATTCTTATTAATATAATATTATGTTTTGTATATTAATGAATTAATCTTACTAGTATTTGTCAGTTTTATTTGATTGATTTTATTAACTTTACTCATTTTCGACTCCTTAGCCTGATGCGCATGAGGTTTATGCAAAAATACCCATATTGAAAAATTAGTAATTAGATTGTAGGAGAAACAATGTCTACCAATCCTATAAAAGGCTACTCAGTTAAAGAGTATTTTGACCGTTACAGTTTTAGTACTAAATACTTGTTTTGTTGATATTCAACTTAAAAAATTAAGAAACTAAAGCTCATCATAAAGCTCATCAAGAAAAGCGATTAACTGTAAAGTCTTTGCCTAAACAGAAGGCTTTACATATAATTGGCTTTTAACCTAAATATCCAATCTAAAAACTTTTCAGGAGGCAACATCATTGGTAGAACTTTACCCTGTTGCATTTGCTCGTTTGCTTAAAAGAATGTTTCTTGAGTATGAACGTGAAGGAAAAATCTTTGACTTACCTAAAAACAAGTTTTATCACAATGATGCAGGCGTTGACCTAGGGGTTGAACTCCACGGGCTACATGCCGCTACACCTGTTGGCCCGGCTGCTGGGCCACAAAGCCAACTAGCACAAAATATTGTGCTTTCTTGGTTAGCAGGGTCACGAATTATTGAGTTAAAGACTGTACAAGTTAATGATGAGCTAAAAATTCCTCGCCCTTGCATTGATGCAACTAATGTTGGTTATAATGTTGAATGGTCACAAGAATTAAAGCTGTCTCAATCAATAGAAGAATATGTTGCTGGCTCAATGTTGATTGAAATCCTAAGACAAGCTGACATTCCCGCAGGCTCTAAAACTTTTGCTGGAGACACAATTTATGATATGAGCGTTGGTTATGATTTAGCAGGAATTCGCTCACCTCAAGTTCGTGATTGGATGGAAAAAATGCGTGATGCAAGCGACATTATCGAAAAGCTTCGTGCCCAAATTCCACCAGAGTTTGCTCACTTTCGAGACATAAACTTTAACCCTAGAATTAGTAACTCTATTACACTTTCTACCTTCCATGGTTGTCCTGCTAATGAAATTGAGCGAATTGTGGAATTTTTGCTTGATGAGCTAAACATTCACACAATTATAAAGATGAATCCTACTTTGCTAGGTAAAGAAACAGTGGAGTATCTCCTATATGATGTGCTTGGCTATCATGAAGTTAAGGTTACTAAAGAGGCATTTGACAAGGATTTACAATTTGATCAAGCCCTAGATATTTGTCACAGGTTAGGAGTATTAGCTGCGCGAAAGGGTAAAAAACTAGGAGTAAAATTCTCTAACACTTTGGTAATTCGTAACCATCGCAGTTTCTTTAGTGATCAGGACATGTATTTATCAGGGGCACCACTACACGTAATCACACTTAATCTATTGAAAAAGTTTCGTGAAGCCGTAGGGCCAGATTTACCTATTTCATTTTCTGCTGGTGTAGAACAAGCTAATTTTCCTGATTGTGTATCTCAAGGTTTTGTACCAGTAACTACTTGTACTGATTTGCTACGTCCTGGTGGTTATGGGCGTTTACCAGGTTACTTAAGCCGTTTAGCTCAACGAATGAAGACGACAGGTGCGAATAATATTAATGATTTTGTAATTAAAGCGGAAGGTAATGGAGTAAAAGCTACTAGGGAAGAGCTTAATCAACTGCCAAACAAACTTGGTGAAGCGTGGCAACAATTTACCGATGAACAAAGGGCTTTAGTCAACACTTGGGCAGAAAATTTATCTCAAAGTGTTGAAAATAATTTTAATGGAGCTACTTGCTTAAAAGATTTCTTTGTAGAACATACAAAAAAGCTACAAACCAAGCTACAAGAACAACATCCAAGCATGTTCGATAATCTGTCAGGTTGGCTTACATCGCTCTACTCCTCAGTAACTCATCGGGCAAGTTGGTTAAATACACAAACTATTGTGCCGCGTACAACTGTTGATTTGCGTTACAGTAGACAGAAAAACTCTGCTGTGCCTAAAAAAATAGGTTCAAAACTATGGCTCTATGACTGTATTAATTGTGATAAATGCATTCCTGTTTGTCCTAATGATGCAAATTTTTTTTATGAGCTAAAGCCTATGGAAGTAGACTGCATTCTTTATCAAGTTGATGAACAAGGAGTTAATACCTTACCTAGTAGGACGCTAAAAATAACCAAAACACATCAGATTGGTACTTTTGCAGATTTTTGTAATGAATGCGGCAATTGTGATGTATTTTGCCCTGAAGATGGAGGCCCCTACATTGAAAAACCTCGGTTTTTTGGTACTTTAGCCACGATGCAACTTCATAGCAAGCATGATGGCTGTTATTTTGAGCGTACAGATAAAGAAGACCGTGTTTATGGGCGTTTTCAAGGACAAGATTATTT
>CAZHXL010000166.1:0-4095 GCA_964536575.1 uncultured Clostridia bacterium
CCGGGCTTGCTACTCTCATAACAAGCCTACCCATTTATGGGTAGGTAGTTGACTAGTATTTTCTACAGGCGTTGAAGAAGGGTTTTCTTCTTTTAGCGCGCCTTCTTCTTCTACGCGTTCACGTACACGTTGAGCAAAATCTCGGATACCTTTTTTACGGATAATCAACGCAGCTTCAGCTTCAGCCGAACTTTGAGCCGCTTGCTCAGCCGCTACCATATCCCCAGCCTCCATTACCATACGCATTATTTCGTCTGATTGGTTAATAAGTTGATTTAACTGTATAGTATTTTTATCTACTGCAAGTTTTTTAGCGTCAGTGGGCTTAATTGCCATAATTTTTCTCCCTAGCAAGTTTGAGGTAATCATTAAGGTAAGGTATAGCAAAAAAATAACATATTTTTTCTTTTGCTACAATTAGGAGATTAGAAAAAGATCAGTTTTTGTTATAAGCTATAGTTGCTGTCTGCTTATGGATAGAGTATCTTTTATGGGCAATACCTCTATATAAATATCAACATTAATAGGAGCAGAAAATGTCTGATGAGGTAGAAATAGTTCGTCTTTCTATGATTGATGCTTTGCAACAGGCTACTATAGGGAGAAGGCTAGATTGGATTAGAACCAATCCTGATGAAGTTGACTGGAAGCCTGGTACTATTGAACAACGCTATGCAATGATTTCAGAAGAAGGTATTTTTGTTACTTTTACTAGAATGCGTTCTGGTGCAATGGAATTACTGGTGCAATTTCAAGAAGAAGGTTGCTATCGCGAATATCAAATTTCTGAGGAAGATGGAGAAGAGACGAAAAAAGCCCTAGATACTCTCTATAATCTACTGCCTAGTACTGGTAAAATGATTCAAGACTTTCGCCTTATTACCCAACATCTCCAACCCCATTTACATAAAGAAGAACATAAAGTAGAAACAGAACCTTGAGATTGAGGCAGACTTATGAAACGGTGCGCGGTTTGTAATAGGAAATTTGAAGATACTAACACTTTTTGTCCTTATGATGGACAAGAGCTAGTCACCCTACTAACCCAAGATATTGTTGGTCGCCTGATTGATAACAAATACCTGATCGAAACCAAAATTGCTCGTGGAGGAACTGGCACTGTTTATAAAGCTATGCATGTACAGCTTAATGTACCTGTAGCAGTTAAGGTATTACATAATGAGCGTATGAACGATGCTTTAGCCATAGAACGCTTTCGCCGAGAAGCCTTTGCTGCTTTGCAAGTCCGCCATCCAAATGCTATTGCTGTCTTTGATTTTGGAGTTACTACAGATAATGTAGTCTATGTAGTAATGGAACTACTACGTGGAATGAGTCTTAGACAAAAACTTAAGCAAATGTGTTATGTCTCATTACTAGACGTAGATAGCGTTATTCAACAAATTTGTGCTGCTGTGGCAGTTGCTCATAGACGTAAAATTGTGCATCGTGACTTAAAACCAGAAAATATATTTATTCATAATGATGGTGATGAGGAAATAGTTAAAGTAGTCGACTTTGGTTTAGCAAAATTACGTGGTTTTATAGATGATGTTGAATCGCCTGCATTAACTAGAGATGGCTTAGTAATAGGTACTCCGCTTTATATGTCTCCAGAACAGAGTCGAGGCCGTTCTGTAGACAAACGTTCAGACATATATTCTCTAGGGGTAATACTCTATGAAATGCTCACAGGTAACCTACCTTTTCGAGGTGCTTCTCTAAGTGAAATTGCTGTAAAACACGCAACAGAAAAACCAAAGCCTGTTTATGAAGTTAGACCTGTCTTACCCGCAGTGATTAATGCCGTAGTAATGCACGCGCTAGAAAAATTGCCTAAAAATCGACCTAATACTGTTAGTGAATGGGCTTTATCTCTTCATGCCGCAGTAAAGGCAGTTACTGAAGGGCAATTCCGCGATCTGTTTCTTAATGCTAGCGATGGAGATTTAGAAGCCGCTATTTTGCTTACAGGAGAAATGGATCAATTAGGCATAGGTAATTCTGTTATTGGAGCGACTTTTGATATAGGTAATGAAACAGGTAGTTTTGAAAACACTAATAAACCTGCTCAAACGGATGATCTAATTAATAGCTTTTCAGCTATGACTTTAGGGCAAATGTCTCTAGATGGTGCTACCTTAGATGGCAGTAACGGTGCTTTTATTGAAGAAGATAAAGTAGTGCCACAAATTTCTCAAGAAAACCTTCCTACGCATCTTTTTGAGTCTGTACGAGAATCAATTATGGCTTTGCAATCAGTTATGGGGCGACTAGCAGCAGAGCGACCTTTAGATGAGGTTTTTATTAAAGACTTGGAAAAAGCCGTTAAGAATATGAATGGCATTATTAAAAAAGCAAAAACCTTAGCTGCAAAATAAATAACCTAGCAATTAATTTGCAAAACAGCTTAAAAATTCATTTGTTGATCAGGGGAAGTTCTTTGAGAGGCTGGACTACTACTTGGTTCAGGCGTGGGACTTTGTTGTTCTATGGGATTTTGCTGATTTGTAGGAATAGCTACTGGAGGTGGCGGAGGTTCAACAGTTTTGTTGATTGTAAAATACATGCTTTCAGTTCTAAAGTTATGAGATTGTTTAATATCTGGATTAGACATAACTAGCCAATAGTATTTGTGATCTGCTTGAAAAAATGATTGTTGATAACGATCAGGTTTATAACCAACTTGATCAGTCATTTGTCGCATGACTAAATCACTAGTCTCTCCATCATGAACTTCTATCACATAAGAAACATTAGATTTATTGCTTTGCCATTGAAAGTCTAGTTCATCTGCACCTAAAACTTGGTTATTAGTAGGAGCAATTAACTTAACATTAGGTTTAGAGAAAAACTTATATCCTAATGTGACTACTAGTAAAAGAATGATTGCCCCAAGCACTTTTAAGTTTGTTTGAGAAAAACCACTTAAAAGAGGCTCATCTTTTTCTGGAGCAATAAATTTAGGTGTTTCTGGAGTTGACATAAAATAGTGAGGGGCGCAAGTTACGCCCCTCAAATCTCCTTATTGGATTCTATGGAGTTGGCCTTGCACGCTGTACTTGACTTTGTTGGAAACCCTTAAAGTCTACTAATTGTAGGAAGGGTGATCCTGGAGGTAATGTACAAGGATTATTAAAGTCAGTATCAAAGATCCAATCACGGTTAGGTGGTCTGTATACATAATCTACTTGACCTGCTGTTGTAAAACCTGTAGCAATACTAGCTCCTCCAACACGCTTAAATGCACCATTGCCTTGTGTACTCTTATAAATTCGGATTAGTGAACCAGCATAAGTGGCAAATTGTGTGTTAGCTCCATTGGAGTTTTGTCCCCAATCTTCTAAGAAGCGTGGGAAATTGTTAAGTGCTCCTGAAGAATATCCAGATGCAGCAGGCTGAGCACCCTGGTGAATAGATAGAGAGTTTGCGCCATTAATGCCATTCCAGTAGTCAGGATACCAACTTGGTGTAAAGCCACTAACCAAGGCAAAACGGTAAACCGTGTTTCTTGCTGGGCGATAACCAATTGCTTGATAAGGAACTACAAAACTACGAGAATCTAGCCAACCAGCATAACCATTAGCAGTACTCCAATTTGCGTTACCAGTTCCAACACAAGCACCAGATAATAGAGTAATTGCGTCTGCAACTATTGCTGCTGGAACATGACAGTTAATACCGCAGGTTGCAAAATTACTGCCATTAAAAAGATTAGGTCTTGTTGGAGAAGTTACACCTACAGTTGTAGTTGGTACACCCACTCCAGTAATTCCTGGGAATACATCAGTATCATTTACCTCGGCAGCAGGAGCATTGTAATTACCTAATACATAAACAGGATTTTCTGATATTAGATTTATTCCTAATGGGAACCCACAAATCCCTATGCTTGGGCCTGTTGGAAATAAATTACTTCCATTTACTAAGCGCACGGCTCTACGAAACATTTCTATTCGTCGATTTGCTGGATCTACATCATATACTGGTGGCGGTTTACGGCTCCATTGAGCTTGGTTAAAAGAGTTTGTTGGTACTTGAGTCAGAGCAATCATATTGCCAACCCTTCTAACAGTATTAGCTACAGAAGGGTAA
>CAZHXL010000166.1:4105-13940 GCA_964536575.1 uncultured Clostridia bacterium
ATCATATTGATCTTCCCCTGTAACGTTACCAGCAGTTGGCGGTAATGTTCCTCTATAAAAACCAGCGTTATATGGTGCTGTTTCACTATAGCTTGCGAGTTTAGTTGCAGTAGCATCCTCAGTAGCAATAAAACAGTCATTATTAGCGTCTTGAGGAGATTTACCTTCATCTCGGTTGTTAGAGCTAAGCGCGGGATCACAGCCAAAAGGTGCTGCCATTGGTGCTGCGCTTGTTGCTACTTGAATTGCTGTTGGGTTTCCTGCTCCAGTATTACCGCCATTACTCCAAACTACATTTTCACGATTATACTCACCATCACCAAGTAGACTAGGTGTACCAGAAGTAGGTATTGCAAGTTGGGCAGCAGGCGTTTTAACATTTGGATTAGTGCTTACTACTGGTTCATCACCACGACGATCAGACATATAAACTAACCAACCGTTGTCTTGGTTAAGGTCAATATTGTCTCTTAATATAGCTGCTGTTAACGAAGCACCAGTAGCAGTTCTAAACGGAGTATTTCCCATCTGAGTAAAGAGATTATCAAAATCTCCTCTCAATAATCTCCCTAAATTACCCATATCGATTTCAACTAAATTCATTGTTCCTACTTTAGTAACTGATGTACGAACAAGATTAGGAACAGGAGGGTCGAGTGTCGCACCAGCATTAGGCTCATGGGGGGTGCCTTCACGAGAATCAAACATATTAATTGGGAAAGGTACTAGACGGTATTTTTGCGGAGTTGCTTGGTTATCCATTAAACTCCATGTAGTTTCACCATCTTGATAAACAACAGACTCTCGTTCTGTAGAGTTTGGTGGTCTAGAAGGTGAAAATGAAAAAGGTTTTTTAGGGGTATTAGCATTTTCAGTCAGTTGAGTAGCTGCTGTTGGTGCAACATAATTGCTTGCCCCAGCACCGGCTCCGCCACTAAAGTCTATAGATTGTCTAGTAAGCACATTAGAATTTACAGGTATTGGTGCACGAGCCAAATTTACAGTTGTTCTTGGGCCAGGAAGCGGTGGATCTGCATCAGTATAATAACCACATCTGTCAACTTGGGGTTCAGAGTAAGGAGTAGTTCCAGCATCATTTCGAGTTAAATATTTAGTAGCAGTATCTGGATTATCCTCTATACCAAACATAGCAAAACCCGCAGGGTTATTAAGAACCCTTCTGGCCATACTTGAATAATAATCTGTGACTACATTTGTTAGGGTATCTAACCCGTCCGGGATGGATTGCAGTGCTGTAGGATTACCAGCAACATCAAGCTTTAGGTTAGCAGGCATTGCATCATTTAGAGCGGCTATTCTAGTGTTTGTATAGGGTACTGCAAACCTTTGCAAATGAATAATGGAATTTTCATCTGGGAATGGCCCTACTCCAAATGCTAGTGTGTTATCTCTATATGCTGTTGGAGGAAAACTTGCTGTAGCGCGAGGATAATATAGAGGGTTAGTGGTATTGGCTGAATAAGGGACTGTAAGACCTAGATTAAGTATTTCTTGAGTAATATCCTGTGTTAAACCATTAGCACGAACTACTTCAATCTTAATCCAACCATGAATTCTATAACCGTTAACACGAGCACCAGTAGGACGAGGCATATTATCTGTTGGATTAACAACTTTAGGCACATAACCTCTAGGTAAAGGTCTGTTTGGAATGGTAGGTATTGTACTATCTGCCATGTAAAACCAGTTGGGATTGGCTGTAGGAAAACCTGTTACTTTTACAGTTTCAGTACCTAACATACCTAGTACTGGGTCTGGAGCGTCTAATTGAATCCCACCATAAGGGCCGCTAGCAGATGTTGGATTAGTTAAATCATCTCCTGCTACAACACTTCTAGGTAATTGAGATTGATAGTCAGCTAAAGTAATACGGACAGATGGTTTGTAAAAATAACGTGCACTAAGATAAGGTGAACTACGTACAGGATCAAAATCTGCTGCTAAGCCACGTCTAATTAATTGTATTGGGTTAGCACCAAGAATATTTTGAATAGGTAATTGTAGTTTAGGAGCACCTATATTAATAATAGGTTGTTCCCCTGTATTTAATGGGCCACAAGCTCCTGGTACAACATCTTGAGAAGGTATAGATATACGATTACAGTTGGTTGGTGCTCTAGCTCCTGTAGTGGCACTTCCTTGATTTTCAGTAAGAGACCTAATTGTTCCTGCTGTGTCAACATCATACTGCATTCTTGTGTTAGTATTGGTAGTATTCCTATATTTTTCATTACCAATAAGCATATGTTTACCAACACTAATACGTGCCGCACCACGAGAAACATTACCCATTGCATCAGCAAAATATTGTGAAAATCTAACGTTTTGGTTACCACCATTATCAGTATTACTTGTTAGATAGAAGTCATTGTTAGTATGAACCCAGCCACCAAATGCCCAATTAGGAGGAACATAAAGCTCAAAATCAGAGTCTGAGAAAATACCAAACTGAAAAAGTGGTAATAAGAAGTTATCAAAATCACGGGTAAGTTGTAGGTCTGCTCCACCTCGAACTTGATTTGTTACAGCCGCAACTTCGCGATAGCGTCTAGCAAAAGCTTGTAGTCCTGTATAGGTTCCTGCACTAATTTGAACAGGATAAGGAGGACGTGCAGCAATGCTACAACCAGCTACTGTTGGGCTGGGGTTACAAACATCTACAATACAAAAGTTTGGTTGTCCTACCCAGCCTAAATCAAATAGATTAGAAGACGCATAGTCGTTAGTAGAATACCCTGGAGCGCAGGCTGAACCAGTAGGGCAACTGACATTGGGTTTTACTATTCGAAAATTATTAAGTAAATCTGGAGGAGCAAGTACTACTCTACATAATGAATCATAGCTTGGATTGGTTGAATTAATAAATAAAGAGCTAAAATCTCGTGACATCTGTTCTAGTTTTGAAAAAGCTGTGTAATAAGCTTTTTGCTGAGCTACTTCAAAATTAGAAGATACAGTGTCAGTAGTTGTAATTGTTAGAGAAGCACTTACATAAATAGTCAACAAAGCTAATAATAGTGTGACAATTATCAAGGCTGAGCCTCGCTCTTTAGCCTTTCGTCGTAAATACTTACGCACAAGTTTTTTTAATAATTTCATAAATAAATCTCCTTAAAACACTATTAAATGAAGAGTTTATGGGCCTGCAGGGGCAGGAACATTAGTAAAGTTAGTTCTAAAAATATTTCTTACACCAAAGGTTCCATCCAAAGTAAAACGATAGAGATAACCTTTTCCTCTATCTATTTCAGTTGCTGAAGTAACTTTTATTTGGTTGTCTCTATCTGCTGCACGCACTTTTAGAGATACATTTACTTCACGGATATCATTTAGCCTATAATCTGGAGCAGTACCCGCATTACTTGCTCTACCATTATAACCAGGATCATCTATTGGCGTATTTATACCAGCAACAGGTTGTGGGTCAGCTATGTTATAACTAAATTGTAAGTCTTCTATACCAGTAGCGATAATGTTGTCATAATAACAAGTACCATTACAGTTGTAAGTATTTCCACTTGGATTGACTTGTGCTACTCCAACAACATCATTGCCTCCTGCTACTGTGTGTGGTGGAGGAAGTATTTCACGTCTGATTAAATTACCATCAATATCAGCATAAAAAGTAATAAAGGAAAAACGGTAAGCTAAAATAGGAGGTTGTATAGGTAAACCAGCTATTGGAAGAGCAAGATCATTTAATGGTTGATTAAGAGTAGTTGGCATATTGGTGATAACACCAAAGTTGTTGATTTGAAATGAATCTGTGTTAGCAATAGTAATAGTGTTAGTACCAGGGTCAATGCTAGTAATAACACTAATCGCAAACACTGTACCTCGATTAAGGAAGAGCAGATTTCCCACAAATAAACCTGTCAATGTACCAGCAGTAACTGTAAATGTGGCACTAGAACCAGCAACATTATAATTTCCTGTTAAAGGTAAACCATTATTAAATGATTGGTCTACTGTAGCTAAAGTAATTTGATCAGTAGTGTTAAATATGGGTGAGCCACCACTATCAGTTCCTACTCTTATTTGGTTTAAGTTGTTGCCAGGAATCAGAGGTGTTAATAAATAGTCGCCTTGAGTATTTGGTGGGCCTGATAAATTACTAAACAAACTGGCAGTTCCTAAACGAACCTGAGGCGCGAAACTAAAACCAGCATTAGTAATATCACGGCCAATAGTAATCATTGCTGCACGGGCATTTTGCTCTACATCAGTTGTTCTAATAGAAGTAGAGCGGTTTGATTGACCTACTCGTAGAAATGAAAACAACGGGCCAATAAGAATCAATAATAAAACAGCCGCAATTAGCAACTCTATTAGCGTGAAACCTCGTTGATTGGTTCTTCTCATTATTATTTCTCCTATGGGGCTGCTGTAAATACATTAAAGTTTGTTATTTGAGTACTCAAAGTAAGGTTTTCACGACCACCAGTAGCATTAGGATAACTAATTACCACGTCTATCTGCTTAGTAGCAGGCCCAATATCTATAATATTTATTTGTCTAGTAAAACTAAGTAGAGGCATTCGCTTGTTATCTGCTGTAGTTGAATACATACCATCTAAACCAGGAGTAATATCTAATGTGACAACATTTGTTCCTAGTCCAGAACAAGTAGCATTAGGATCATAAGTTCCTGTTTGACCATCATCACAAGTACCATAAACTCCGTCTGGGCCAGATGTTAAAGCGGCTGCGACTCCACCAGTAAAGCGACCACCTGTTACAAGAGGCATAGTTGAGTTAAAATTTGCAAAAGCACTAAACCCAGGTTTAGCAGATTCTTTAGCTGTTATAATTGTTTCCATTATGCTGTTAGCTAGTTGTTTGGCAATAGTTTGCTGTTTTGAGCGTTGAGGTAATGTTACCCCTACTACTAAAGCTCCAGACAAAGCTACTAACCCAATAGTTATTATTACTATTGCAATAAGTACTTCAATAAGAGAAAAACCGTTTTGATTTTTAATAATTTTCATGTTTATCAATCTAAGTTCATCTAATAATTTAGATTGCCTCCTTTCTAACTATTAATATCTATTTTAGGTGACCATTTATTAGGTGTACCAGTAGGAAGAAAACGCCAAAACTTTAGTCCACCAGTAGCTCCATATAAAGTAACGGCTCTAAGTAATGTAGGGAATTTAGTGTCATCAATATCAAATGATGAGAAGTAAAAAATAGAATAATTTTGAGTTCCAGTACCAGTTGAGGCATTAACTGCACGACCAGCAGGGTCAAAGTAAGTAACATATGCTCCAGTAGAAAAATCAAATTTACTAAAACTACGTTCTGGTGCAGGGAAATCTATATTTGGTGGGGCAGAAAAGAAGCTAGCATTGACAATTACATCTGGAGGTAATTGCTTAGTTAAAATGATTTTTTCGTCACTTGTATTTAACTGCCCCATATCTACTAAAGAAATACTTTGCGCTAAAAAGGTCATAGTAACGGGAGTATCAGTATTAGGTAAGGTTACCACTTGATCTGTAGGGGCTGAATTTATCACTGCTGCATAGAATTGACGACGAGATATCGATTGGATACGAGCTTGACGCATTATGTTATAAATTGAAGCTGCTGCATCATCTGTTTTCACCATACGTCGATTGGGGTTTAACGAGGTTAAGGTTAAGGCTGTTAAAATACCTAAAATTACTAGCACTACTATTATTTCTATAAAGGTAAAACCTTTTTGTTTTCTCATAACGAGCAAACTCCTAGCTCATTGTTAATAAAATTGTGGTTAAATTAAGAATAAAATTTATAAGCAAATATACTAGACTCCTTAGACCTTAAAAAAGATTTTAATTACTAAAAGAAAATGTTTGGTTTTTGTTAAGATTTAAGGAACGACTCTAACAAATTGCACTACTACACCTGTGTAGATAAGTTACACAAAAACGATGAGTTAGGCAATGAAAAAGTCCTTGATTGGAAGAAAGAATGATAGGTCGTAAAGACTTTTACTAGGCTGCAAAAAACAGTTTGCTTTTAGAAAAACCTTTGCTTAATAATATAGGCATATTTCCTAGGAGCTACCCTCTAGGGTTAAAGTTCGTTCTACTTCTGTTGGTCGGCTAGCTGCTGTTCGTGCAGTTTCAAGATCAATAAGTCCTGCTTGATAGAGGTCAACTATATGTTGATCAAAGGTACACATCCCATAATAGTCACGCCCTTTTTCCATATAACTAGTAATTTCTGAAATTCTATCTGGGTTTCTTAAACACTCTGCAATAGTTGTATTCATTCTTAGTATTTCTATTGCTGGTATTCTTTCACCACCTTTAATAGAAGGTAATAGTCTTAGACTAAGTATAGCTGCCAGGGTATTTGCTAGTCTTTCTCTTAATGATTGTCGCTCTTGTTCGTTATAAAAGCCTAATATACGGCCAAAAGTTTTTTGTGCATCTGTAGTGTGGATCGCGCTGATAACTAAGTGGCCAGTTTCGGCAGCAGTTAATACAGCTTCAAATGTTGCTGCGTCGCGAATTTCTCCAATCATAATTACATCAGGGCTTTGGCGTAGGGCTTGACGTAGAGCACTTTGATAATCTGTTACATCTTCTCCTATTTCTCTTTGTGTAATTAGTGAGCGAGCTTTACGATAAGTAAATTCTACAGGGTCTTCTACTGTAATAATATGTGCTTTTCGAGTACGATTAATCTGTTCTATTAAGGCAGAAATCGTAGTGGATTTACCTTGGCCTGTTGCTCCTGTTACTAAGATTAATCCTCTAGTCAAATCTGCTAGAGAGGCAATTTCTGTAGGGAGGTGTAAATCAGTAAATGTACGAATTTCTACTGGAATAACTCTTAGTACAATACGAAATAAGTTTCTTTGCTTAAATACACTAGCACGAAAACGGCCTATATCTTCTAGCTCATAAGCAACATCAGAAGATGTAAAAGTACTTAGGTCTTCAAAGCGATGTTGGAGGAGTAAACGAGCAATTAACTCAGTATCACGAGCCTCTAAAGGTTCTGATTTTATGTCTATGAGCGTGCCACTATAGCGAAACATTGGTGCTTCACCAACAGCAAGAATAATGTCAGAC
Source organism: uncultured Clostridia bacterium (assembly GCA_964536575.1). GTDB lineage: Bacteria > Acidobacteriota > Blastocatellia > Chloracidobacteriales > JADJPF01 > JADJPF01. The sequence goes on from CAZHXL010000166.1 coordinate 11,194, forward strand.
ACGCCATCCTCAATGGCCAGTTGTAGGAGGCTATCGAACTTTTTTCGATTCATGTATTTTCCTCTGTAAGTTTAAGAGAGAGAGTCTTGGCGGCAAAATTCTATCTTATTAGGTTAGTGATTGCCAATTTTTTTGTAACTATTAGAACTAATTAGCTAGAATTAAGCCATAAATGTATAGCTATTATAAAACTATGAAAGAAATTACTATGCAATATAGAGTAGAAACTTTTTACCAGTAGAATGATCCTTTAGCGATCAAAAAGGCATAAAAATAATTATTTTTTAAAGTACCCTAGTAAAGAGATAAAAGCTTTAGAGTTAGCTTAATATTTCTAAACATATAGCTAAATCAAAGCTATCAAATCAGCTATTAGGCAAAGCTTATTTAGGTTTAATTGGATATGATATTGATCGGTTGATCGCAAAGAGGCTATCGGATACAATATAGTAACACTTTAAGTTTCATTAGCTAACTTATAGAAATCTAGATAATTAGCTCCACCACGAAAAATATTTCACAAACCCTATTAGGAGACAAGAGCAATGGCCGAATACAAGCTCAAGCTATTGGGCAAACTCAAAGAAAGCGCACTTTTAGGAGGTGGCCAAGATCGTATTGATAAACAACACCAATCAGGAAAAAAAACTGCCCGTGAACGAATACTATATCTTTTAGATGAAGGGACTTTTGAAGAATTTGATCAGCTTAAAGCCCATCGTTGTCAGGATTTTGGCTTATCAGAACAACAATATCCCGGTGATGGTACAGTAGTAGGTTATGGGTTAATTGATGGAAGACAAGTATTTGTTTTTGCTCAGGATTTTACTGTTTTTGGAGGTTCGCTCTCTGAGACTAATGCTCAGAAAATTTGCAAAATAATGGATATGGCTATGAAAGTAGGTGCACCAATTATTGGACTTAATGATTCAGGCGGTGCTCGTATTCAAGAAGGTGTTATTTCCCTTGCGGGTTATGCTGACATTTTTTTGCGTAATACTTTAGCTTCTGGAGTAATCCCACAAATTTCTGCCATTATGGGGCCTTGTGCTGGAGGGGCTGTTTATAGTCCAGCAATAACAGACTTTAATGTAATGGTAAAAAATACTAGCTATATGTTTATTACTGGGCCAGATGTAATCAAAACTGTTACCCATGAAGATGTAACAAAAGAAGACCTAGGTGGTGCTCTAACCCATAATAGTCGCAGTGGTGTAGCACATTTTGCTGCTGAAGATGAGGAAGATTGCTTAAATATAATAAGAGAAATGCTTTCTTTTATGCCTTCTAATAATATGGATGACCCTCCTTTTCGCTCAACTAGTGATCCAATCGATCGACAAGATAAAGAACTTAATAGTATTGTTCCTGATAACCCAAACCTGCCTTATGATATTCGAGATGTAATTCGTAGGGTTGCAGATGAAAGTTACTTTTTTGAAGTAGCAGAGCATTTTGCTAAAAATATCGTAATTGGTTTTGCTAGGCTAGGAGGATATTCTGTTGGTATAGTCGCTAATCAACCAGCGTTTTTAGCAGGAGTTTTAGATATAGATGCTTCAGTAAAAGCTGCTAGGTTTGTGCGTTTTTGTGATTGTTTTAATATCCCATTAATTACTTTTGAAGATGTACCAGGTTTTTTACCAGGAATTCAACAAGAATACAATGGCATTATTCGGCATGGAGCAAAATTACTTTATGCCTTTGCTGAAGCTACTGTCCCTAAATTAACGGTAATTACCCGTAAAGCATATGGGGGAGCTTATTGTGTCATGGCTTCTAAACATATCAGAGCAGACTTAAATTTTGCTTGGCCAACAGCAGAAATTGCAGTAATGGGTGCTGATGGAGCTGTAAATATTTTATATCGTCAGCAAATATCTCAAGCTCAAGATGCAACAGTAGCACGAGATGAGAAAATCAAAGAATATAAAGACAAATTTGCATCACCCTATATTGCTGCTGAAAATGGCTATATTGATGAAATAATTGAACCAGCATGTACTAGGCAAAAACTTATTCGTGGATTGAAATTACTAGAAAATAAACGTGATACTAATCCACCAAAAAAACATGGCAATATCCCTTTGTAATGTATTTTAAGGAGTGTTTAATTTATGAGGTCGCCAAAAATACTTTTTATAGCTTTTATTTGTTTGCTTTTTGTTACTTTAACTGCCACTGCTGACACTATTAAGCTCAAAAATGGTACAGTAGTTAAAGGAAAAGTTGTTAATTTTACTAATAGCTCTTTTACTGTCGCGCTAGATCTTGGCAATAGTAGTCAATCCTCACGAGCAATTTTAGATATTCGAGATGTTGAATCAATAGAGTTTGAAGGTAGCGGCGATGATAGTAGCCGTGTTTCACAACCAGTTCGTGAGACAACAACCCCTCGTCCTAGCTCGCCAGATGATGATACAGGTCACAAAACTACTAGTAATAATGCTACGCGTTCTACACCAGTTCTTAATAAACCTTCCTCTAATCCTATTTTAGAAACACGGTCTAACCCTGTACCAAGTTCTACTAATAGCCCAAACTCGGCAAGTGCTAAAGAGATAGTAGCTGTTGTGCCAGCAAAAGATGATTGGACTTATTCTAATCTTACTGTTCGTAGAGGCGATCGTGTCAAGTTAAGTGCTTCTGGTCGCGTAAAAATATCTTCTTCCAAAGAAGCAGGGCCAGAAGGTGTTGAGTTAGAAGATAGAAATAAATTGTTATTAGATCAACCAACAGGTGGGCTT
>CAZHXL010000167.1:0-9158 GCA_964536575.1 uncultured Clostridia bacterium
ATTTTTCATCTATTTACAAAAAATATTTCCTTATTTTCAATAAGGTCTATTATTTGTTATCTAAATTGTATTTGTGGTTATTTTTGAAGTTTTACTAATCGGATTGCACAAGCTCTAAAATCTGAAGACAAAACTAATAAGTTTTCATTTTTATCTAAAGCTACATAAGGTACACCACCAAGGCTAGCATTTGTTACAGAACCTTCATCCCCGCTAAATTCACCATTTTGGCTATCTATTAGAATGGTAATAATTCCTGTCTTACCATCTACACGCCATACGCGAGGCTTCTTTAAACTATTTAAACCACTGAACTTACGTTCAATTGCACCAATAAAAATATCTCCGCTAGAATTAACTACTAAGCTAGTAATTTCCCCTAGTCCTGTTTCGGTGGCAGGCTTACCTTCAGCACCAAAAATAGAGGTACCATTACCTGCTACTCTAGTAATAATTCCTGTTTCAGCATCAATACGACGAATAATACAAACACCCTGAACAGTCAATTCGCTAATATAGATGTTTCCTTGTCGATCACATACTATGTCAATGGGAGATATTCCAGCATTGATGGCTAGTCCGCCATCACCACTAATAGAACTATTTCCATTACCAGCAATAGTGTTTATTATTTTAGTGTTAGCGTCAACTCGACGAATAAGGTTATTTGCAACAATAAGTAAATCCCCTGTGTTATCAATCGTAACATCGGTAGGGCTACCTAAACCAGCTTGTGTAGCTAGCTTACCATCACCAGTCCCTTTTCTTTTATTAGGGTTTCCAGCAAAAGTATCAATAATTCCTGTTTGACCATTAACAATACGCACAATTTGTCCCAAATCAACAATATAAATATTTCCTGCTTGGTCTACTGAAAAAGAAGTGGGGAGTAAAGAAACTTCAGGATCTGTAGCAGGTTTGCCATCACCTTGTTTAGGAAAATAACCAGGTCTTGGCCCATTACCGGCTACTGTGTTAATTAATTTATTGTCACCTATTTTAAGTATTAAACCATTAAAAGAGTCATTAATAAAAATATTACCAAAAATATCACCAACTACTTTAGACTTTAGAAAAAAGCCACTATTTATACTACCACCTAAACTAGCATTCGTGGCAGGAATATTATTAGTATTTGAGTTAAATAGTTTACTACCAGCAAAAACCGTTAATGTATTATCATTACTATTAGCAGGGCGTAAAAATACCATACTATTAAAGATAGTATAGAGGAGAAAGATATTATCTGTTCCATCAATAGCTATATCAAAAAAACTAATATTAGGATTTTCCTTAGGTGCTGTGAAATTTACAGCAGCAATACGATTAGTTTGGCGATTAACTTTTATTATTTTCTGTTCAATAGTATTAATAGAAACAACTAAGTCATCATTTTTATCTACAGCTATAGAATTGATAAGAAGAGGAGTTTCTTTAGCTAACCTACCTTCTAATGCAATTGGTCGGTTATTGCGTTTACCATTTCCTGCTACTGTAGTGATAATCCCTTTAGGATCAACTTGTCTAACTCTAGTCCTAAAAGTTCCAGTAAAATCTCTCTCACTAAGAATATAGAAATTACCTAAACTATCTATGATTACTTTTTGAACCTCCCCAATAGCAGCATTAATGGCTAGCCCACCATCACCAGAAGAACCACTTTGACCATTACCTGCAAAAACACTAACTGCATTTGTTTTACCATCTATCTTTAACAACTGATTAGCAACACCTACGTAAATATGCCCGCTTGTATCTAATGTTAAAGCTAACAGGGTTAAAGGCTTACCTATGATAGCTACGGTAGTAATAGTATTAGTAAGTGAATCTATGCGTCGGACACTTTGAGTTAAGCGATCAGTAATAAATATATTGCCACTATTATCTAGTGCAATTGCATCAGGCATAATCCTTGAAGCTATCGCCAGTTCTCCATCTTTAGTTAAAATACCACCACCTGCTATGGTAGCAATTATTCCTGTACGTCCATCAACACGCCTTACACGTTCATTAACAGTATCTGCTATAAATAAGTTATTTGCACTGTCTAAAACCATTCGATTTGGAAATAGAAGACTAGACTTTGTTGCTAATCCTCCATCTCCAAGAGAAGTCGCACCTCCAGCAATTGTAGTTATTTCACCAACGGAAAGCTCTTCAGCAGGTTTTGCCACTACACTTAATTCCTTTTGAACAATACCTCCACGGGTTAATAATGTAAGGCTTTTTGTTCCTGGAATAGTTTCTACAGGAGCAATAAATCTAATTTCTGTCGCACTTACAACATTAATACCTTTTATAACTTTACCGCCAAAGGTTACAATGGTTTCAGGGGCAAAATTTGTACCGCTAATTACTACTTCTACATTACCAGATAAGGGAAGCGTACTAGGGCTTATTGTGTTTATTTCTGGAGCACCAACAGAGACTAATTTTATAGATTCTGATTCTGGAGCACCATTATCAAATACAAAAGCCTGATTCCCTTCTATTACAACACTTACAGGCTGATTAAAGCTTATATCTGGTTGTGCTAAGTCTACTACTTCAGGTTTTAAGCTTAGAGGCTGTGTAACAAGTCTTACACCTGTATTATCAACAGTATAGATATTGCCAACAGCATCAAAACTAACAAACTGAGGTTTATTAAAATTTATTGGTTCTAGCGGCTCTTCTTTTGAAAACGAGTTTGTTTGTGAGAATGTTAATTGACTAACATTAGAGGCAGCCGATAAAGTTGAGACTTCAGCCATTATTCTTCCATTAGCATTTTTGATAATCTCAATTATTCTTACTCGATTGTTATCTTCATCCGCTACAGTTAGCACTCTGCCATCAGGACTAAGTGCCATACCTGATGGACGTTTGAACCTAGCCTCTTGCCCTTGACCATCTTTTTGCCCACTTTCACCAGGACTACCAGCTAAGAGCAAAACCTGTTGGTGGGTAAAATCAACATAATATATTGCATGGCTATCTGTATCAGAAACATAGAGGTTACCTCCACTATCAACTGCTAATCCTCTTGGGCTATTTAGTCCTAATCGACTTAATGCCATAACCCCATCGCTACCAAAAGTGTTTATAGTTGGTGAGCCAACACCTAAAAGAGTTTCTACTTGATCATTAAACCCTATTTTTCTAATACTATGGTTTAATGTGTCACTAATATATACTCCCCCTTTTACGCTATTATCTAAAGCAATTGCGGTTGGGCCAGCAAATAGAGCATTTTCTCTATTACCATCTTGTTTGCCTGCTAGCTGAGGTCTACCAGAATAGACTTCTAATGGTGCTGATAAAACAGTGCTTGCTCGTAAAATTATATTCTTTTTAGGATCACTAATATAAAGATGGCCACTTGTATCTGTCTTTGTATCACCAGAAACTTGTCCTCTTTTACCTTTGCCAACTCTTGCAACTACAACAAAAACTGAAGTCGACTCACTACCTTTATGAGCAGTTATTGTAGCAAACCCCTGTTTAACCCCCTGTACTTGACCACTACCTTTATCTACTGTAGCAATATCTGGGCTACCTGATGTCCACGTTATATCACTTACTTGTTGTCCAGAAGGGTTTATTACACTTAAAACTATTTGATTTCCTTCATTTACTACTGGATTACGTTGTTTTATCTTTATAAAGTCATTTATAGAGAAAGTATTTTGTGAATAGCTTTTAGTTACTGTTAACCAGGTAGAAGAAAACCCAGTAAATAGACAAAAACAAACACATATTACAATTATTATTCTAAACAACCAGTTATACATAAAACAAATTCCTTCTTAACTTAAATTTGTTGACTAGGATTAAATGGCAAAACAAAACTTAAAGCATTTATTATGTAATGATTAAACGGTTTAAGGTTATTAAAAATATTATTAATTATTAATCAGTTTTTGAAATTTATGTAAGGTTTAATAATTTAACCCTTACACATAACGCGTAGCAACATCACAAAAGCTATCATAAGCCTTCAGTTTTTCTGTAAAAAACCAAATTAACCTATATATAGCCTTAAAATTTAACTAGCGATAGCAGGGGACTGGTATTGTGCCAAAACAAAAAAATTAGTATGTAAAACGAATTAATTCTCAGGTTAGGAAAAGCTTTTCTCCCCAACAATTTTTTCAGGATACCCACAAATAGCCCTAGAAGCCGTTAACCCTGTAATAACGGTTCCCTCAATACAACCATAGTTAAGAGCGTTGAATGCCCAATCCCCAACAATAAATAGATTATCAAAACCAGATTCATCAGGTTTAAGACGGTAAGATGTACTGTTAGGGACTGATAAAACGTATTGATCCGAAGGGTTAGTATTAGCACGTGAGTATTGCCAATCAAATCTCTCGATTCCTTTTCTATTTTCAGGGTCAACTAATAGGTTCCAGTTTAGTGCTGTTGAGCTAGGTTGAGTAGCTTGTGGCCAAATATGACGTGTGTTTTCTTCTAGCCAGTTTATAGCAATCTGTTTAACTTTTTCTAGTTCTCGCTCTGGAAAATCATGGTCTGTAAATGGTGGTAGTTCTGATGGGGTTTCCAACGCCCCACAAAAATAAGCAATGCTACGAGGGGAATTATTTATATTTTCTCTTGACCAGTCTTCTTTTTCTATCAAATGGCTTACATCTCCCCATGTGTCTAATGGTTCAGTATAGGCGGTAAGAATTGTTTTATAGTAATGCCACCCTAATGCTTGTCTAGAGGGTTTTAACCAAAGTTGCAAGGCTTGAGTAAAGATGGTTTCAGTTTTTTCTATCATTTTTTGCCATGCTTCTTTTGCTTCAATCAACTCTTTACAAATATACTTTAATGCGCCAATAGATATACCTAAGACAACTAGGTCAAAATCTTCTCCTAGCTTAAGTGTTTCTTCTTTAATATCTTGCCAAGGACTCCAAGCCGATTCTAAGTTAATATTTTGTTCTTTAAGCCGTTCTCCCTCTTGGAGCTGTTCAAAGAAAGGCTCTGAAGGCCAACAATCTATGCCTTTGATATTTATTAAAGGGTTGTATTCCTTATATTCAGGCTTTAATGTTGCTTGATGACCAAGAGTAATACTGTCAATATTGGTTTTATCGTCTGATAAAGCTAAGTTTTTTATTTGACGGAAAAACTCAAACTTTACCCCACGAGCTTTTAGGCATTGATAAAGAGGAGTAAAAACGGTTTCTCCCATACTAGCCTGCATTTCCCAAAATAGCGCGCCTTTGTAGGTAAAGACAAAACGTAGCATACCGTGAATTATTACCCCTGCTGCTACAGCCCTATATTGCCAGTCTCCTTCTACAAAGCCTTTTGTAACGCCTTTATGGAAGCCAAAAATCGCGCTATACATTCCTCTAGCTAGTGGAGAATCTATAGTTAATTTACTTGCTCCATGTTTATGCATCCACTCTGACCATTCATAATTATCAATTGAGTGAAACCCTTTGAATAAAACCCCATCTTCGAGAATTCCGCAAATGTGAGTAACAGCAAAATCTATCATAATCCACATTCGCCTAGTAAGATTATGTGTTTCAACCTCTTCTTTAACCTCTTGCCAAAGCCAGTTAAGAAATTTTCTTAGTAAAGAGGAAAACTGTTTATGATGGTCTATGGAATGGTTTTTAGAATCTTTATCTAGGTTTTTAGCAAAATTAATAGCACCTAGTAATAAGCCAAAACCCTCATGGAAATTGGCTTTGAAAGGGGTTTTTTCCTCTGAACTTTTAGTACTAGTTGATTGGGATTCTGTACTTACAAAAATCTGCTGGCAAAAACCTTTTAATAAAGAATCAACACAAGTGACAATATTATCTAAAAAATCTAATACTTGGGTACAGTCAAATTTATGAAAAAGCCACTCTTTAAACACCTCTAACACTAACTCTAGTGCCATTTGTATATAATCCCATAGCGATAGTAATTCTTTACCATTACCAGGCAATTCATCATTAGTAGGCAAATCAAGATTCCAAGTAATCCATTTTTGATTAATATATTCTTCTAGAGTAAAGATCTTTTGTGGCTTAAAAGCGTCTTGCCAAGCGGCAAGAGGTGTTTTTGGAGGTCTCTCTAGTTCGTCATAACACTTTCTCATTATCCAAAAAGAGTTATCATAAAAACCTGCCCAAACATGTAGGCCATGTTCTTCAATACGAGCATTTGCTGATAGATTACGCCCACTAGCACCTTTACCACCTAAACGCCAGCCTAGTTGGTAGACAGTGATTTCATAATCATCTTGCCAATTGTCTACTGAAGTGATACCAAAAATTGTAGAGAGTGAACCTATTCCACCACCTAAAACAGCGATTTTCTTTGGTTTTTTTACCTCATCCATTAAGCCATTACCTCAAATTCTGATAAAATGGGACACAAATTAGTTACTAGAGGAACTACTATAGCAAAATCTAAGCTATAATAAATACCTTTTTAGGCGGTAATAGCAAAAATAGCAAATATTGTTTGTTATTAAATTGTAGGTTATCACTCTGGGGCGGTTTTAATGGTTTTTGAGCTAGTTGATTATAAGCTAGAAAAATTTATTACAAAAATAAATAGGTTTTCCTTATGGACAGGGTATAGTAAGCAAAAAAACACCCCTGTCCTAGTAAAATCAATTACACACGAAGCAAATATAACTATATATAAGTCTCAGTTAAAACATGAGTATGAAATATTAGATTCTTTACACTCACTAACAGGAGTTCCTACTGCAATTGATTTTGAATATAACCAAGAAGGGGTAGCAATTATTTTGCAAGATAATAATATGCTGCCACTCTCTGTATATTTGCAAAATAAGCAACTAACACTGAGCAATATATTAAGTATTATCATTAGAATAGCAGATATTTTAGGAAACATTCATCAACAACGTATTTTACATAAAAATATCAATCTAAATAATATACTTATTAATCCTGTAGATTACAGTGTTAACCTAATAGGTTTTGATATTTCTTCAAAACTAGGCACAGAGTATCAAGTGTTTGTTAATCCTAATGTTTTAGAAGGTAGCCTTGAGTATATTTCACCAGAACAAACAGGGAGGATGAATACTTTTATTGACTATCGATCGGACTTTTATTCATTAGGGGTAGTGTTTTACCAGCTTTTGACTGGACAATTACCTTTTCAATCAACGGATGCTATAGAATTAGTACATAGCCATATTGCAAAACACCCTATTTTTCCAACAAATATTAATTCAAAAATCCCTACAACTATTTCTAGTATAGTAATGAAACTATTAGAAAAAAATGCTGCTGAACGCTATCAGAGTAGCTACGGGCTGAAAGTAGATATTGAAGAGTGCTTAAAACAAATTGCTGAAAAAAATAATGTTGATGAGTTTACTTTAGGTAAGCAGGATATTTCAGAACAATTACAAATTCCACGAAAACTTTATGGTAGAGAAAAAGAAATAGAATTATTAATAAATACATTTGGAAATATAAATAATAGTAGTGAAGTAACTTTAGTTTTAGGCTATTCTGGCATAGGAAAATCTTCATTAATTCAAGAAATATATAAACCAATAACTCAGCAAAAAGGCTATTTTGTTACGGGTAAATATGATCAATTTCAACGTAATATTCCTTATAATGCAATAATAAAAGCTTTTACTAGTTTAATAAAACAAATTCTAACAGAAAGTGTTGAAAAAATATCTTTTTGGAAAAAAGAATTTTTGGATGTATTGAGCTTAAATGCACAAATTATTATAGATGTAATACCAGAGCTAGAGCTAATTATTGGTAATCAACCTATTGTTCCTAAACTGCAAGGCTCGCAAGCTCAAAACCGCTTTAATTTAGTATTTCAAAATTTTGTTAGGGTCTTAGCACAGAAAAATAGCCCATTAGTGTTATTTATTGATGATCTACAATGGGCAGATATATCTTCTATTAATTTATTAGAACAGTTAATTACAGACTATGAAATAAAATATTTATTTATTATTGGTGCGTATCGCGACAATGAAGTGGATGAGTCACATCCACTAATTCATATGCTTAATAAAGCTAAAGAGATTAGAGGTAAAATTAATCAAATTATTCTTAGCCCATTAACCTTACCAAATGTTGAACAGTTAATAATTGATACATTTAAGAGTACAAAACCTGATAGTGAGGAATTAGCTGCAATATGTTATCAAAAAACGGGAGGCAATCCTTTTTTCTTAGAGCAATTTATAAAAAGATTATATGAAATTAAGTTAATTATATTTGATAGGAATACTGGTAAATGGATATGGGATATAAATAAAATCCAACAAGCGGATATAACAAGTAATGTAATAGATTTAATGCTTGCTAAAATAAAAAGTCTTTCTAGTATTAGCCAAGACATCTTAAAACTAGCTGCTTGTATTGGTAATCAATTTGATCTAAAGACGTTATCTGTTATTAATGAAAAAGATATAGCTACTAGTTTTTCAGACTTATGGGAGGTTTTACAAGAAGGATTAATTTTACCTGTTAGCGAAAACTACAAGTTTTTAGACTCTATTAATGCTGGTCAAATAAGTTATAAGTTTTTACACGATAGAGTACAACAAGCTGCATATTCTTTAATTGAAACATCAGAAAAAGATCCAGTACATCTAAAAATTGGCCGTTTAATCCTAGCTAATACTAGCGAAAAAGACAGAGAAGAAAAAATCTTTGACATTGTTAATCAAATAAACATTGGCAGTTCATTAATTACTGAAATAGACGAAAAAATAAACTTAATAAAGCTAAACTTAACTGCTGGACAAAAAGCAAAAGAGTCCATAGCCTATGATTCAGCTTTTAGATATCTAAATATTGCCGTTAAACTATTACCTTCAAATGCTTGGCAAATTTATTATCAATTAACTCTTTTACTCTATTTAGAAATATCTGAAGCCGCTTATCTTAATAGCGATTTTGAAGAAATGCAGGGTCTTATTCAAAGTGCAATAGATAATACAAACAATTTATTAGATAAAGTAAAGGCTTATGAAATTAAAATAAACTCTTTAGTCGCACAACTAAAACCACTAGAGGCAATAAATATTTCTTTAATGGTGTTAAGGCTTTTAGGAATAGATTTACCTGAAAAACCTAGTAAAGCATCTGTTGTAATAGGATTATTAAAAATAAAATTGGTATTGGCTTTGTCATAAAAAGAATTTC
>CAZHXL010000167.1:9168-13935 GCA_964536575.1 uncultured Clostridia bacterium
ATTATTAAAAATAAAATGGCTATTAAAAGGTAAAACAAAAGAAGCTTTAACTAATTTACCTATAATGGTAGATCCTTATAAATTAGCAGTAATGCGCATACTTTATGCTATTAATAGTTCGGCTTTTTTTGCTTCTCCAAATTTATTTCTAGTATCTGTTTTTACACGGCTTAAATTATCTGTTAAGTATGGTAATACTAATAATAATGAGTCTGCACATGCTTATGCTGCCTATGGTTTAATTTTATGTGGGGCATTAAAACAGATAGAGTCTGGTAATGAATTTGGCGAAGTTGCACTAAATATTTTAGACAAATTTAATAGTAAACAAAAAGGCTCAGACACATTTTTTGCTGTTTATAGCTTTGTAAAAACTTGGAAAAACCATTTTCATGAAATGTTAAACCCATTATTTGAATCTTACCAAAATGGCTTACAAACAGGTAATTTAGAGTATTCTACCTATTGTATTCAATCTTATTTAGCTTTTTTAATAATCTCAGGTAAAGAGCTATCTTTTGTTAAATCAGAGACTAATAAATATGTAAAAGTTACTGATAAACTTAGACATAGAATGGGAAATTATTTAGTGCGAATGTATGATCAAATTGTATTAAATCTATGTGAAGAGAGTACAGACTTTACTAGCCCAGCTAATTTAACTGGTCAAAGTTATAATGAAAAAATTGTTCTACCAATGTATCTAACGGCAAATGACCGAACTTCTTTAGGTATTTTATATTTTAATAAATTATTTTTAAGCTATTTGTTTCAAGATTATAAACAAGCTATTTATAACCTTACTATTTTGAAAGAGTATCTAGATGGATTAATAGGCACTTATATTTCAGCTTATTTTTATTTTTATGATTCACTTGTTTGGCTAGCTACATATGAAACTTTTTCATCGTTTGAAAAGTTACAAATTTACTACAAAGTAGTTTTTAATCAAAAGAAGATAAAAAAATGGATGCAACACGCGCCTATGAATTTTTCCAATAAATACTATTTAGTAGAAGCAGAAAAAGCACGAGTGTTAAAAAATAATGAATTAGCTGCAAGATATTATGATAAAGCTATAGAACTCTCTAAAGAGCATAATTATATTCAAGAAGAAGCTTTAGTAAATGAACTAGCAGGAAGGTTTTATTTACAAAAGGAACAAAAACGAGTTGCTAAAATCTACTTATTAGAAGCACATCGGTGCTATACAAAATGGGGAGCATTTGCAAAAACTGCTCAAATGGAAAAAGAGTATTCTGAGTTAATTCAGCAAGTTAATAGATTTAATATCTTAAATAATACTAATTCAAGCACAATGCTACTAGACGCTAAAAATACGTCTTTAGATTTAGCTACTGTAATAAAAGCTTCTCAAGCTATATCTAGTGAAATAGTCTTAGATAAACTAATGACTGAATTACTAAAAATTGTATTAGAAAATGCAGGAGCAAACAGAGGGTTTTTGTTGTTAAAAAAAGAGTCTCAGTTTTTTGTAGAAGTAGAGGCTTACTCAGAAAAGTCGCCAGTTAAATTAACTCAAGCAATTGCTCTAGCAGAGTGCAAATACCTATCACAAGCAATTATCAATTATGTTATTCGTACAAAAGAAAATTTAGTTTTAGATAATGCTTCTATAGATGATAGGTTTATTCAAGATCCTTATATAATTACTACTCAGCCAAAATCTATTTTGTCCATTCCCATTGTTAATCAAGGTAATTTAACTGGAATTTTATATTTAGAAAATAATTTATCTACAGGAGTGTTTACAATTGAGCGTCTAGAAATATTACAGGTGCTTTCTACTCAAGCTGCTATTTCCATTGATAATGCTAAGCTTTACTCTGATTTAACCAAAGCTTTAGAACATGAACAAATCACTAAAAAAGTACAAGCAGAACTCCTAGCAGTACAAAAAGAACTTGCTTATGCCAGACAATTACAACTTTCTATGTTACCTAAAGAAAACCTATTTCTCGATAAAGTAGAAATAGTTGGGCAAATGCGTACTGCTACAGAGGTAGGAGGTGATTATTATGATTTTATCCAAATAGACACAAATCGTTATTGTTTAGCAATTGGTGATGCTACAGGGCATGGTGTTGGTGCAGGCTTAGTAGTTGGAATGATAAAGTCTCTTTTGGTTAATTCATTGTTAAACCTCAAATCAACAGCAAATAAAAGTAATCAAATAAACAAAATGACCACTGTAGAGATAATGAATAACCTTAACTTGTCGCTTAAATCATCATTGACTTATCGTAGTATGGGAATGGCTTTAGCTATTGCTATTCTTGATTTAGAAAATATGTTGATAGAAATATGTTCTGCTGCAATGCCTCCACTAGTTTTCTATCATGCAGATACAAAAACCGCAGAAACAATAAATTTACCTGCCCCACCACTTGGTTTTGTAAAAAAGATAATCTTAAAATCTGTTGTTTTATCATTAAAACCGGGAGATAAATTAGTATTTGTTAGTGATGGTTTTCCTGAAAGAATGAACAACAAAGATCAAATGTGGGGCTATGAAGTAGTGACAGAAAAACTAGGCCAGATATGTGGGCAACATCAAAAATCAGAAGCAATTTTACGAGAACTTTTTAATGCTTGTGATGAGTTTGCTCAAGAAGTAGAAACTAACGATGATATGACAGCACTAGCTTTATACGTTCACTAAAATATAAAACAATTAAATATTTATAAAATTTACTACTCTAAACCGTTGATTATAAAAGAATAAGAATTCTATAGAATTTTAATGCCCTATAAGGGCATCTGAGAATAGCCTATTGATTTATCTATGGGCTACTCTCAAATATCAGAAATTAAAACATTTATTGGTTTGTTTATTTGTTAATAAAACCAATGTTCTCAAATTTGTTACCAAGAATTGGTTGTGGATCAGTCTGTAACCAGTCGCTCAAAATAGTACCGTATACAGCGCGAAAATCTATATCAAACATTGTGTTACCCGCACTATCAAGCCTAACAAGATCGGGGCTATTTCCATAAAGACCACCTTTAACAGCATTACCCATTACAAACATTGGCCCTGAAGTACCATGATCTGTTCCCGCGCTACCGTTTTCACGAACTCTACGACCAAATTCAGAAAATGCCATCACTAACACACTGTCAGCTTTACCTAATCTAACTAAATCTTGATAAAAAGCGTCAAAGCCTTCTGATATAGCCATTAACAATTCTTCCTGATCGCTTTTTTGTCCAGAATGTGTATCAAAACCACCTAAGGTAACATGAATTATTTCAGCCCCTAAATCACCTGCAATAATCTGTGCTGCCATTTGTAACTGTACGCCTAAACCATTCTCAGGATATTTAATTACAGGAGTGTATTTTTTTATTCCTGTTTGCAGTGATTCGCTGCTAGCTACAGCATCAAGTCCTGTTTGTGAAATATAA
Organism: uncultured Clostridia bacterium; assembly: GCA_964536575.1. GTDB lineage: Bacteria > Acidobacteriota > Blastocatellia > Chloracidobacteriales > JADJPF01 > JADJPF01. The sequence continues at coordinate 12,598 of CAZHXL010000167.1, forward strand.
AGGAAATCATCATTTGTTGAAGTAGCACCATTAGATTTGACCAGTGTATTAATTTGATTGTTACGATCTGATGGATATTTAGAGTCTGTTTGAAATTGATATAGCGGGAAACTATTTATAGATGAAGCAATTACCTTGTCACCTACTAAGCTTTTAGGCAAAGCTAATGAGCCACGCCCATCACCAAGATTAATAATAGATAATGGGTTATCAGTATTAGATAGTTTTAAGTCGCCATATTTGCCCAACCAACCAAGTTGGAAAGTTTCTTCACGAGTTGCTGGATCTGCACGGTTAAAAATTGCCCTAGATTGGAAGTGAGAAAGATTTGGATTAGGGTAGCCAATATTTTGAATAACAGCAATTCTATTTTGATCAAATAACCCCTTAAACTTGCTCATTGATGGATGAAACCCAACTTTGTCGCTAACTTTAAGCACAGTGTTTTCTGCAATAGCCAAGTTAGGACGTGCTGTATAATAAGCATTGTCACTATATGGAACCACAGTATTTAATCCATCATTGCCACCATCTAACTGAACAACAACTAATACTTTACCAGAAGAATTTGGTGCTCCAAAGCTTGTGCTAGATTGAAAACAAAATGTTGGTGCTGCTAAAGATAAAGAAAGTACACTAAGTGTTCCTTTTAGAAAATCTCTTCTTGAGTGTGCCATAATATTCTCCTGTTCTTCTTAGTTAAATTGATAATCTGGTAGGGTTAAAATAAGATGGATTAAGCCTCTTACTTTTTTGTCAATACTTGAATCATTTAATGTGAATTTACCTTTTGAACCATCATCATTTTGATCCAAATACTTTCTTAGAGTTTTATTAGTCGCACTATCAACATCATAAAGAGCTAATTGTTTAAGGAAAAAATTAACTACTTCTTTAGATGTAGCAATTTTTGAACTCCCAATTAATACTTTAGGATCAATTGTTGAACCTTTAGTTGCGCGATTACTTGTTAATATATTAGAAAAGTTAAAACGGTTAAGTAAAGTTGAAGTATTAATCCATTCTATGTCACCATCCCAACCGCTTACTGAAGGAGGATTAAAAAGGGTTTGGCCTTGTGCAGTAAGTGAGCTTATAATGTCACCACCCTTACCTCTAGTATCAAGTTTTGCCTTAAGCATTCTAAGGGTTCCTACTATATTTTCTACAGGGCTTTTCACTATTGCATTAAAAGCTTTTTCTGAGAAAAACTCTTCTGATGTAAGAATTGCTTGCATTACAGCTTTAATACTAAAGCCATTACTTAAATAAACATTGGCTAGTTTGTCAATTGTGCTATCTTTTGGATTTTGGAAAACAAAATATTCAAAAAGCTTT
>CAZHXL010000168.1:0-2711 GCA_964536575.1 uncultured Clostridia bacterium
TGAGTGTTTATTAGAATGCTGAGGATCTTTAGGTTGTGGCAACTTTGCCCAAAAACGAAAAATATTATCTGCAACTAATTCGGACATAAAAACCTCCTGAATAAAATATGTCTGTAGTATTTCATTATTTCTTAAGCCCCAACGGGGCGAAAGAACTGTAGCCCAGGGCGTAAGCCCTGGGGAATCAATTATTTAATTCATAAAGCCACGAAGTGGCGAAAGAATAAAATTAAAATAAAAGTTTTTTTGTTTGTTCTTTCGCTGCTACGCGGCTTTCCTTGTATCTTCTTCAAAACCCAGAGCTTACGCTCTGGGCTACAAATCTTTCGCCGCTTTGCGGCTTTAAGAATAATTAATGTCAAAATGAGAAATTTTATAAATTTCATATATTTTATATGCCTTGTACGTAGCTCTTTAGTATGAATAAAGAGGAATGCGTGACAACGCTTGGAAAGCAGATAAAGGTTGAAATTAAACAAGGGTTGGTTTATTTTTGTTTTACGTAAATTGATATTCTTGTTTAAAGTTCATGTTTATTTGGCTTTGCAAGCTATATCACAAAGATTTAACCCGCCTTCTTAATAAAAGCAGTCATGCTCTTATTATTAGAGGGCATTATTTTTTTGCCTTCTAGATTTCGATTACATCATAATTTTTTTAAATTTTTGTGTCAAGGAGTCTAGCTATTTTTCTACCGGAGAGACTTAAATTGTTTAAGCTGTTTTCTTATTGCAGAGACTTAAATTATTTGCTTATAGCTCCTAGAGGTTATTTTAATAAGCAAGTTAAACACCCCCACGTGTGTGGGGACAAATTTCTTCATTAGCTTTTTTTCTATCGTAGAGACGGTTCACCCCAAAATATTTCGGGACAAGATTTTGCGATGCAAAATGCTAGTATAAAAATGTTTTTTTTGTCAACAACTCCTAAACCTCTTAAAAGTCCTTTTGGCAGGATTTTAACCAATTTGCTCAAACACAAATAGTGTCCTAGCAAAAAATTTAAGTAATTTTTTGCCAGCTAGTATATATGCGTGTGGGAGAGCTTGCGAGAAATTTATTACAACAACCTACTAGCGGAGTAAGTTATTTTTCTTGCAATATTGAGTTATTTGCTTGTCATTTATGACACGCTTGCTGCTTTTGTCAGGTTACAATTAAAAAAATCGTTTACACTTTCTTTGTTTTTGTTAGATACTAATGGGGATATAACACATTAAAGGCTTAACAATATGCAAAAATTAGGGGATATTTTTATTGCTACAGGTCTGATAACAGAAGCAGATCTTGAGAAGGCAATGAAAGAAAAAAACACCTCACTTTCAATCGCTGAAGTTTTGATAACGCTTGGTTTGACCACAGATAAAGCAGTGGCAGAGGCGTTGTCAACACACCTTAATCTACCATTAGTTGAGCTTGGAGGTTTTACTGTTGAAAGTGAGGTTCTTGAAAAATTTACTTCTAAACTAGCTAATAAATATATGGTGTTTCCTTTAGAAAATACTGGAAAAACTATAAAACTTGCTATGGCCAATCCTTTAGATTTTGACGCTATTCAGGCTGTTGAGTTTAAATTTGCCTGTAGCGTTTCGCCAGTAATCTCTTCTTACGCCAGTATACGAAGTATTATAGAAAGGTACTATGGGCTAGAAGAAGATATTGAAGAAATAATTAAAGATGCTCGCTATGATCAAGGCCCAGAACTTCTAGAAGAAACTCCAGACCCAAGCCTTAACATCCTTAAACGAGAAGGCCAATCATCTCCAATAGTTAGAATAGTTAATAAGATTTTGCAAAAAGCTGTAAAAATGAATGCTAGTGATATTCATATTGAGCCACAAGAAAAAGACGTACGGATTCGCTATAGAGTAGACGGAATTATGAATGAGGTAATGCAATTACCTAAGCAAATGCTTAATGGTATGGTCTCACGTATTAAAATTACAGCTTCTTTAGATATTGCTGAACGTCGGTTGCCCCAAGATGGTAGCTTTAAGATGTTGCTAGAAGGCCGTGCTTATGAAATCCGTGTTTCTACGCTACCAACAAAGTTTGGAGAAAAAGTAGTAATGCGTTTACTTAACGCCTCAAACCCTACTGTTTGGCTAGATGAAATAGGGTTTTTACCTTCAGCTATGCGCACTGTCTTTCGGTTTACTGAATTAAAACAAGGAATAATTTTGGCTACTGGGCCAACTGGTGCAGGTAAAACTACTACGCTTTACTCTTTTATTAAAGAACTATTACAACGAAAACTTAATATAATTACTTTTGAAGATCCTATAGAGTATCAAATCCAGGGCGTTAATCAGGTACAAATAAATCAGAAAAAAGGGTTGACCTTTGCTAGTGGTCTACGATCAGCCTTGCGCCAAGACCCAGATGTTATTATGGTGGGCGAAATAAGAGACACAGAAACTCTTAAAATCGCGCTCCAAGCAGCAATGACTGGTCATTTAGTGCTTTCTACTGTTCATACAAATGATGCTACTTCAACAATTTTTCGACTAAAAAATATTGGTGCGGAGAATTTTCAAATTTCTGGCGGATTAGCTGGAGTGATTGCACAGAGGTTAATAAGAACTATTTGTGCTAATTGCAAAGATATTTATCAGCCAAGTGCGCAGATAATAGATAGAATTGCAGCAAAGATTGGTCAAGACTTTCCTTATGTTTTTTATAAGGGTAAGGGTTGTGAAAAGTGTTCTAATA
>CAZHXL010000168.1:2721-13886 GCA_964536575.1 uncultured Clostridia bacterium
AATACAGGCTATCGTGGGAGATTAGGAGTTTATGAAGTACTCAATGTTGATAGTACTTTACAAGGGTTAATTGTTGATGATATTTCTGAAGTACAGCTACGTGAAAAAGCTGTTGAAGCAGGTATGATTACTATGACTAGGGATTGTATAGAAAAGCTACGCTATGGACTGACTACTGTTGAAGAGTTAGAAAGAGTATTTATACTTCAGACAAAAACTTCTGAAAAATGTCCTAATTGTCAACGAAGCCTAAGTCAAAGGTTTAGTATTTGCCCTTATTGCCGCTATATTCTTCTATCTGCCTGTTTTAATTGTAACAAGGAGATGGATCCTGAATGGGCTATATGCCCTTACTGTCGTGCTGAAAAAGCTACAAAGATCGCTATACAAAAGGCATTGCCTTATAATTCTGGTACAAAATATCTTACTGGCTCTTTACCTCCTCAAAGGTACTTAGGAACAGGGGAACATAGTCAATTAGTTTTTCCGCCTGTTGACCGAGAGTACAACCCTGAGCCTATAGAGTTTTTATCGACAGGCTATCAAAATAATCTAGATAATCTAGAACAGGAATATCCAAATAAACCAATTTCTTTATCTACTGAAAATGCTTGGCCAATTAGTGAGCCAAAAATAGGTCAATCTAGTAATATTTTTTCCTCTCCTCAATCAGTAAACCCTGTAACACCAACAATTTTATATAATGCTCCTTCCTTGCAATCAATCAGTAGTCAACTTCCATCATCTTTTACACAACCTACAAAACCTGTTGAAGAAAAACCACAACATAGCATTTTGGTTGTAGAAGGAGATGAGATTTTACTTATTGGACTAGAAACATATCTTACTAAGGAAAAATTTAATGTTCGAGTTGCTAGAGATGGGTTTCAGGCTTTAGAACAAATGTTAGTTTTTAACCCTCAGTTAGTTGTTGTTGATACCATGACTTTAAGAATGGATGGCTATGAATTTATCCGCTCATTACGTCAAGGGGCCGCTGCTTCATTTCTACCTATAATTATTCTTTCTACAAAAGATAGTATTGAGGATAAAATATTAGGATTTACTTTAGGGATTGATGATTATTTAGACAAGCCTTTTTCTTCCGAAGAGCTTACCTCACGTATTAGAACCGTTCTTAGACGTGTTTATGGGTAGAAAGGAAAACTACTTTTGGAACTAAAACCTGATGGCGCGCAAAAACTACAAGTTGTACTCAATTCTTTGGCTCAGAGTGCAAGCAGTCAAGGAGTTACTTTAGTAAAAGAACGATTAAATCTAGACATTACTGTCCAAAGCTGTAATGTCTACCCCTTTTCTCATAAAGAAATAAAGGATCAGATTGGGGCTACTAGCAGTGTAATGACAGCAGGTGTTTTTATTCCTATTTTTGGAGAACTACCAGGTGCAGGTTTTTTAATGCTTACCAAAGATAAAGCGACAAAACTTATTTTGTCTAATGTAGGTGCTAGACCTGACCATCCTATTTATCTTCCATCTTTTACTTCCCAATTAGTGCTTAAGATGTTAACAGAGAGTTTAACTTTAAGTTTTGCAAAAAATGTAGCTAAAGTGTTCCAGAAAGTGCCTAGCCCATTAATTGGTGCTCCAGAACCATTTTTTGATACTTGGGGTAACACCCTTGATTTGATGTTTTCTCGCTTAAATGATGTAGAAACAGATGTTTATTTTATTTTTATACTAGGGTTTATTTTTTCTATAGAAAAAGTTGACCATCAAGGGTTTTATTTCTATTTAATCAATAAAAATACCCTATATGATTTTCTAGCAGCACATAGTAAAGCGTAGTATTTTCTTTGAGGCTTAAGAATTAATAGTATTTGTTATTAGGGAGACTTTAGTTAGCTAAAGTCTCCCTAATATTACAGTTATTCTACTTAGCTAAAAAAGTTTTTTCTTGTACTTCTAGTTTATCCTCAACAGGTCTTTTTTGGGCTTCTAACTGTGGTTCAGAGAAGAATTTGCTTTTAAGTAAATTGTCTAGCCCGTTAAAAGCCTTTGTTGCTCCATTAGCAACAGAAATAAAGTCTGAAGGCATTAAAATAATAGTAGTACTATTATTTTCCGCGCCAACTTCTGAGACCATTTGCATACGTCTTAGTTCTAAAGCACCTGGATATTGTGACACTTGTTGAGCGGCAAGACTAAGTTTTTCTGAAGCTTCTAACTCGGCTTCGGCTTTGATAATACGAGCACGTTTTTCACGTACTGCCTCGGCTTCACGAGCCATTGCACGTTGCATTCCAGCAGGGATTTCTACTTCTTTCATTTCTACCATTTCTACTTTAATACCCCAAGCTGCAGTAGATGCATCAACAATATTACGTAATTGGTCGTTTATTTTGTCTCTTTCTTTTAATACTTCGTCTAATTGATGTTGTCCAATAACATTACGTAAGCTAGTTTGGGCAATTTGATGAACAGCAGTGCGATAGTTACTAACATTTATAATTGATCTAGCAGGGTCAACTACTTTATACCAAAGGGCAGCATCAACACGAATTGTAACACTATCTTTAGTAATGGTTTCTTGTTGTTCTAGTGCCATTGTGTTAGTACGAATATCAGCCTTGAACTGCCATTCTAATAAAGGGATTAGCCAGTAAATACCAGGGCCTCTAATACCAGCAAAACGACCTAAACGAAATACAACCCCACGCTCATACTCTTGAGCTATTCTCAGCCCTGATAAAGCAATTAATACAAAAATAGCAAATAAAACTAGTAATGGAATATACATAGTAAGTCTCCTTTTTACGCGTAGTGAAAATAATATTAAGCAAAATAAATAGACAATTATTATAGATAATTAGCCTAGAGTGTTAGCTTAACGAGTTGATAAACAAAGAGATATGCTATTTATAAAGATTTGAATTTTTTGTGCGAAGGAAATTTTTTGAGAAAAGAAATTGATTTTAGATTAAACATTTTCCGCGCTCCTTTTGGATAATTAGACCAAACTTAAAGAAACGTCGGAAAGGCAAGAAGAACCACTTTACTGTGCTGTTTTTTTCAATGCCTTCCGTATTGGCTGACGAGGTTAGCTGACGGACTCGGACTCGGAAGTTGCCCTACAAGCAGGTTTAACCTAGCTTGATTCGCCCCGCAAAATAACTCTGTTATTTTGTGTTGGTTCCCCCGTAATTATTTTTCAAAATAAAATTAGGCCATTTAGTGAATAAAATTCTACGCCTGTTTTATTTTAGGTCAAGTAAAGTTAGTATTTTCTTAAGGACGTTTTCTTAATACTTAGACCAGGCTTGCTTTAGCACAAGGTATGGTTATAAGTAAACTAATTTAGGATAAGTTGATGTGAGCCTTGTTTAATTATTGTTTTGCTAGCAAAGTTATCTATCTGTACTGCAAGAAAGTTAGCCAATATGTCACGAAGTTTTTTATCATACATTAAAGTAATATCTAGACTATCTATTGGGCGTGCTACTTCACTACGTTCTAGTACTGTGTTCATTTCGGATTCACAAAAAGTATAAAGTGAAATTTTTTTACGCTCTAATATTAGATACTTAACAAGTATATAAACTAATGTTTCTAAATCATTTTTGGGGAGTTTTCGGGAAATTCTTACTTGATCACTTGCAAAAAACTCAAAGGCTAATCGGAAATAGTTTTTCTCTTGATCCCTTTCATCTTGATTAAGTAGGTTTATTATATCCTCTTTTCCATCAATATCCAGAAAAATACTAATTAAGTCTTGTCGGATTTTTTCTTTTTGTGTAGGTTCTTTTTCGTCTAATAGAGGACAAACTAGATCTAAAAATTGTAATTCCATAGACAACTCGTTAGCAAATGGTCTGTTATTTTCTTCCTGTGAGTAGAGGATCTTAAAGAGACTTGTTAGCCTATTACTTGATTCTGATAAAGAGAAATAGAAAATAATAGAAAAGAAATTATCTAATAAAACTACTTTTTCTGCTTGTGTAATGTAGTGGAAATAGCTTTCTAGGTTAGGAATTAATGGAATTTGTGAATTATCTACTTGATTACTAGAGAGTATTTTTAGTAGCTCTTTGATTTGATTTGGTGTTCCTGCGCAAACTTCCCAAGGGCCAATAAATAGTTTTTCATTTTCTACAAAAAGATAAAATGATTCTACATCGATACTTGTATTTCTGTTGTATCTACCCATTACCAAATGCTTAGTCAACATTACTTGTGCTGCATTAACTAAACCTAAAGCGGCTTTGTGAATTGTAGCGACAAAAGCTGGTAGTTCACCATCAGCAAAAGCATCTTTAGTGCGGTAAAATAAATAGGAAGGCATTAAATATCCGGCAATCACTAATTTATAAAGATCTAGGATAGTAATTTGATTAATTGCTTTTTGTGAAATATGAAAACTACGTAAGCAAGTAAAAGCGTTAAGAATTTTAGCCCAATGACTATTGATCTGCTTTAGTGCTGAAATATTCATAGGTTTGAAATGCTTATGGCGACTGCCTGTGTAGGGGCATTCTACCAGTTCCATAGGCACATCTGTATGGAACTCAAAAGGTACTTTGTTTTCTCCTAGTAATCGACTTTCATTGTCTTGGAATTTGGCTTCTAGGTTCATCAATAAAGACAAATGAACCCCTTCAGGTGTTTGAATATGCCGATTAGTAGTCATAGGTTATCCTAAAGGCTGATATTAGAAAGTATTAGATTAAGGGTATTTTATTGGTTTTAAGTCAATAAAATAAATACTGTTTAACAAAAATTGCTGAAAATAATTAGTAATAGGTGAAAGTGGTAATTTTATTACGCAACTATTTGAAATTCGACACCGATAATGTAATCAAACCCACAATCAGCTTTAAAAGTATTCTTAAAAAACATTCTTAAAAATATAAATCGGAGCTAGCAATGGTTAATCAAATTAATAATGGATCAGGTATTCGCCCTTCGTACACAGACTCATTATCTGCAACAACTAATACTAAACCTAGTCAAAATAATCAAAATAACCTTACTTCTACTTCCACACCAAGTAGCGGAACTGCACCAGGTAAATTAGGTAAAACCGGGGAATTAGATTTAGGTGCTAGCGTAATTGCTCGCCAACTTCAATCAGAAACAGACAATAAAGTTGGAGGTTCTAGTACTGCCACTGCTAATCAAGTAGATAGTAGTAAAAAAGGTTGTTGTTCCTTTTGTCGTGGTAAAGGTGCTCAAGGTCAGGCCAATAGAGGCGGCTATGGTATAGGTGGTGGCTATGGTATTGGTGGCGGTTATGGAATAGGTGGCGGTTATGGAATAGGTGGCGGTTATGGTATAGGCGGTGGTTACGGAATAGGCGGTGGTTACGGAATAGGTGGTGGTTATGGTATAGGTGGTGGAGTAAATATCGCTCCAAAGGCTAAGAGTGGATCTTTGGGTTTGGTTGCCTATCCTCCTCAATCTGCTCTTGATAAAGCAAGTAGCAAACTAGCTAGCCTAAGTGGTACAGACAAAGCTATTTTTAATACCTTAAGTACTAATGATAGAGGTTTAGTAAAACGCGCACTTGATCTTCATCCAAATGCCAGCACTAATGATGTACTAGGTTATGTTAAAAAGGGTAATTTTTCCAAATTACCAGCAGATCAAAAAAGTTTAGCCCTAAATGTTATTGCTACGGTTTCAGCCCAGATTTCAGCACAATCAACTAATAAAGTTGCTCGTAACACTTTAGATAATTTTGTTAAAGGGACAATAGACCTTAACTTTATCAAAGATGATCCACAATTGTTTGGTGAGGCGGATGTAGCAGGTAAAATCAACTTAAATATTGATAATCCAGCCATTAATGCTGCTAATGGTTATACCGAAAACCCTGATGCTTATAAAGCCTTAATTGGCACGTTAGCTCACGAAGTTGGCCACTTAGATCATAATATGATTGACCGTAAAGGGCTTAAATTCCAAGGCGAGAAGTATGATGATGCTAACCTAGCCGCAATGCTACTAGATGAATATAGTGCTCAATTTACTGGTATTATGGCAGCACAAAACCGCATGCCTACTCCAACAGAAATGAAAGATTTCTGGAGAACTTTAGTTGGTCGTTCTGCTAAAGATACAGGGGCTACTTACTATAATGAGCTTTCATCTGCACGTAGTCGCTCAGGTCGCTTTGATCAAGTAACTAATGATATTCATAGTCTACTTAGCAATAATCGCATAGTTAACCCACAAGAACTACGTGATCGTTTACTTAAAAAGCTAGATTTTAGTATTACTAATTGGCAGTCACAAGACTCTACTTTGACAGATACTAAATATCTAAATGCTATGGATGACAGTAAATTAGATAACAAGTTAGAGGAAAAACCTGCAAGTTTTTTTGGTAAACTTTTTGGTTAATCCTTTTAATTGATTAAAATAAAGCTTGAAAAAGCTGTGGGTTGTGCGTTAAAAGTATAACCCACAGCTTTTGGTTTTTTGGAGTAAATAATGTCTATTGAAACAGAAATCTTAACTCATGCTCAGGAAAAAAAATCTCGTTTTACTGGGCGTATGAAACTAACAGAATTACCTACAAATGAATTACCTACAGAGTTACGACATTTTTCTATTGAAGTTGATGGAGTAATTGATTATTTACCAATGAATTACTTAGTTACAGGTGATAGCTTTTATAGTTCATTAGATAAAGGTGATTTTGCCCATATTCTAGAATATTTTCAAGTAATTGACTCTACAGAATTAACTGCTATAGCAATAGCACAGTTATATCTATTACTTGAATTTCCTTCTCGTGGTCGAGTTATTTTACATGGGGTAGGGGATTTAGAACTACCACCAAACACACCCTCTGAGTTGAAAACACAATTAGCTGAATTAATTGGGCCACCAGTTTTACACCGTACCCTAGATCTAGCTCAATGTGCTTTTTATTTATTTAATGGGCGTGAAGGTGCTGTAGAGGAAGTTTTAATAGAAGTTACTAGTGATTATAAAGTTAATCATGGAATTCATGTGGTAGCTAATGTGTGGGCTGAAAATTAACTTTATCACTTATAATACTAATAGTTTCAACTAATTATACATTTATATAATTTATATACATGAGACATTATCGGGAATAATGAAATGTAGGGGCGAAGAGTTCGCCTTATTAATTAATTGAGAAAAAGGGCGAACAGTTCACCACTACATTAATTTACTTTTATGAATAAACTAACAAACCTACGCATTCGTACTGAATCTTTCCCAATTCGCTGTGAAGTTTGTCATCAAATAGATTGTTTTGAGCCAGATCAAAATTGGTGCTCGCGATGTAAAGGTATTAGTGCTAAACCTGAGAGATCGCAAAAAGAATTTTTTATTAAAATTACTTTTAACACTACAAAGGAAATAATTTCTGATTTAATTAAATTAGGCTTGATATCTGGTGGGGTTGTCTTTTTATTATTAGCTTTTGTTTCGGCTAGTGCGACACAATCTGCTGATGCTTTTTTATTAGCTGTTCTAATTTTAATAATAGGTTTAATCGGTGGTTTAATCTTTGCTGTAGTATTTTTCTTTGGGATTATTGCCTTAAATACTATTGAATATATAAAATGGCGTGTTTCTGGCAAACAACAACCTATAAGACAAATTTAATTTTTTATCCAGTAAACTGAGGGCTATATAAATGAACCTAAATCCTTTACATGTTGATGCTCTAGCGGTTGGAGCGCATCCCGATGATATTGAGCTAGTTGTTGGTGGCACTTTGCTAAAACTAGCTAGGCTATAAAACTGCTGTCCTAGATATGACTTATGGAGAAATGGGCACTCGTGGTTCTGTTGAAACCCGTGCTCAAGAGGCCGCGGCAGCAGCAAAAGTATTAAAGCTAACAGCTAGAGACAACTTAGGTTTACCAGATAGCAAGGTTTGGTGTAATGAAGAATCACGAACAAAAATGGTTCGCGCTCTACGTAAGTTTTGCCCTAAGGTAGTTTTTACTCATTATTGGGATGATCCTCATCCAGATCACGCACACATTGCACAAATTGTGCGTGAAGCTGCTTATTTATCAGGACTAGCAAAATATGATGTAGAAAGCGGTCAAGCTCGTTTTCGCCCTTCAGCCATTGCTCATTTTATGTTTCCTCGTACAATCGCTCCTACTTTTATTGTAGATATTTCTGAGTTTGTAGAAGAAAAAATGGCTGCTATCTATTGTTATAAATCCCAACTCTATGATCCAAATAGCCAAGAACTAGAAACCAATATTAGTAATAGCGGCTTTTTAGGACGTGTAGATGCTCGTCAACGCTTTTATGGAGGCTTGATTAGCGTTGAAAATGGTGAAGCTTTTTTTGTTAAAGAAGCCTTAAATATTGACGATCCAATTACGCTGCTAACCCGCGATATGAATATGTATTCGTAAATACTCCTAAGTCTACAAGGAAAAAACATGAGTGCAAAAGCTGAATATGCTGTAGAAATGCGAAATATTACTAAACGGTTTGGCTACTTAACTGCTAATGATAAAGTTAGTCTTCAAGTACGCAAAGGTTCAATTCATGCTATTGTAGGGGAAAATGGTGCAGGTAAAAGCACAATAATGAATATACTCTATGGTTTTTATCGTGCTGATGAAGGTGAAATTTTAATTGATGGCCAAACTAGTAAAATTGCCTCAACGCATAACGCTATTGTTTTAGGTCTAGGAATGGTGCATCAGCATTTTATGTTAGCTGGAGCACTTACTGTTACAGAAAATATTATTTTAGGCTCAGAGCCTACTTCAGGGCCAATTATTGATTACAAAGGTGCTAAGGAAAGAATCAAAAAAATTTCTGCTCAATATGGGTTACAAGTCAATCCTGATGCAAAAGTAGATGATTTATCAGTAGGTGAAGAACAGCGTGTAGAGATCTTAAAAACTCTATATCGTGGCGCGAAAATATTGATTCTAGATGAGCCTACCGCCGTGCTTACCCCTCAGGAAACAGAAGAATTTTTTCATATACTACGTGCTTTACGAGATCAAGGTAAAACTATAATTATTATTACTCACAAATTAGCTGAAGTATTAGCAATTTCAGAAAAAGTTACTGTAATGCGTTTAGGAAAAGTAGTAGGAGAGGTTGAAACCAAACAGACTTCTGCTGAGGAATTAGCTAAATTAATGGTTGGCCGCGAAGTATTACTTAGAGTTGATAAACAGCAATATAGTAGACCTAGGGCTGATAATGTAATTAGTGTTAAGAATCTTTTTTTGACTGGTGCAGATGGGATTAAGCTATTAAGCGATGTTTCTTTTGATATCCAAGCGGGGGAAGTGCTTGGTATTGCTGGAGTTGAAGGTAATGGCCAAACAGAACTTGTTGAAGTTTTGTCTGGGCTAAGGGTGCCAACTTCAGGACAAATAACTTTCCTAGGAAAAAATATTACAGGGTGTAACTCGCGACAAGCAAAAGAGTTACATATTGCGCATATTCCTGAAGATCGTCATAAGAGAGGGTTATTGCTTGGTTCACCACTTACAGAAAATGCTATTTTAGGGCTACAAAATAATGGTCAACTAGTAGGATGGCCACTGCTTAATGATAATCAAATTACTTCGCATACTAAAAAGCTAATTCAAGAATTTGATGTTAGGCCGCCTGATCCTAATGTTACTGCACAAGGACTTTCTGGAGGTAATCAACAGAAATTAATCATTGCGCGGGAGTTTTCTATTACACCAAAGTTTTTGATTGCGTCTCAGCCTACTAGGGGAGTTGATATTGGGGCAATAGAGTTTATTTATAAGAAAATATTAGAGTTAAAAGCTAGTGGTGTAGCTATCCTTCTAGTCTCTGCTGAGTTAGAAGAAGTATTTTCCCTAAGTGATCGTGTTGCTGTGTTATATGAAGGTAGGGTTGTTGGGATTGTTGAGCCAGAAAAGGTTTCTCAACAAGAAATCGGGCTAATGATGACAGGTGGAAAAAAAGCTAAAGCTAATGGGAGTTAAATAGGATTGTTAACATTCTTTTAGCTATTTAATTAAGGCGATACATATCATCTATATTGAGTTGGGGTTTTTGTGCACCATTCCATTCGTTTATTTCTAGTTTTCCTAGCACCGCTAAGCTTGTTCCAACACGCAGTTGATCGTATAAATCCGAGTGATGCCACCAAATTGCTTCTAAAGAAGGCCCTTTACCAGCTATACGCATACGTAAATGTTTATTAGCTATAATTCTTATCTCAATTAAACGCCCTCGAACAATAAATGATGGACGGGGGTTGTCTATACCATGAGGTTCAAGTAAAGCTAGAGTTCGTATTAAGTCTAAGTTGATTTCTGTTGGGTTTAGTTCGCCTTCATAAGTCCTAGTATGGATTAAATCTTCTTTGCTTAAAGTATTGTGAGCGTGAGCATTAATACGCTTACGGAGTAAACCTAGGTTTTCTGCCAATAATGAAAACCCTGCCGCAGCCGTATGTCCACCATATCTGATTAGTAGCCCATCAGAAACGGCTTCTAGTGCTTTAACAATATTAAATGCTTTAATACTACGTGCTGAACCGTGAGCAATACCATTACGAATAGAGCAGATTAATGCTGGGCGACCATAGCGTTCTACAATCTTGGCGGCAGCAATTCCTACTACACCTTGATGCCAACCATCTTCATGTTCGCCACCAAGAACATAGACTAGATCTTTAGAGTCTTCTTCTTCAATTTTCTTGAGGATTTGTTCTACTAGCCATTGTTGAACGGCTTGTCTTTGGTGGTTAAGTTCGTCTATTTGTGAGGCAATTGTCCAGGCATCTTCTTTACTTGCTGCATCTAGAAGGGAAATTACCTGTAGTGTGGTGCCATCCATACGACCAGCAGCATTAATACGCGGGCCTAGCTTAAACCCTAAATCGTAGCTGGAGACTTTATGATTATTTAGACCAGAAATTGTTAGCAGTGCGTCTAAGCCTTTGTTTGTTGAGCCTGTGTTTAGGCCACGCAAGCCTGCTTGAACAATTGCACGGTTAGAATAACTATTTAATGGCACCATATCAGAAATAGTACCAATAGCAACAAGTTTACATAAGGACTCTAAAATAGCTTCTTGACGACTATGGTCACTGAGCAAAACCTTAGCTAGTTGTAAAGAAATGCCACAGGCGGCTAGGTCTTTTTCTGGATAAGTACAACCAGCTTGTTTAGGACATAAAACAATGGCATCTT
>CAZHXL010000169.1:0-1892 GCA_964536575.1 uncultured Clostridia bacterium
TTTGCTATTAGTAAACTTTGTTTTGAAGGCCCAGACTCTGAACTCCAATTGACGGCTAATACTCAGCCTGCTATCTTAGTAGTTTCTGTTGCTGTTTATAGGGTACTAAGTAAATTAGGTTTACAACCAAATTATGTTGCTGGTCATAGTTTAGGGGAATATTCTGCCTTAGTTGCCGCAGATGCTCTAGACCTCTCTACAGCGGTTCAATTAGTACATAAACGTGGTATTTATATGCAAGAAGCTGTTCCATTTGGGCTTGGGGCAATGGCAGCCATCATTGGAGCAGACTTAGAAATAGTAAAAGAAGTCTGCGCACAAGTTGCTGGTGATGAAATCTGTAGTCCTGCTAATCTTAATACCCCAACACAAGCGGTGATTGCTGGACATAAAGCGGCTGTAGAAAGAGCAGTAGAAGAATTAAAAGTACGCAAAGCTGGTCGCGCAAAAATCTTACCTGTAAGTGCGCCTTTCCATTGTGCTTTAATGAAACCAGCAGCAGATAAATTAGCAATGGATTTAAGCGCGATTGATTTTCAAGATCCCATCTTTCCTATAGTTAACAATGTTGATGCTAGTGTTACTACTAAAGGTGAAGACCTGAAGCAAAATCTAATTCGTCAAGTTTGTTCTCCTGTACGCTGGGTAGAGTCTATAGAATTAATGGTTAATAATGGGGTAGAAAGGTTTATTGAAGTTGGCCCTAAAAATGTCTTAATTGGGCTTATCAAAAAAATTGCTCCTAACGCTACATTGTTTAATGTAGAAGATAGTAATACTTTAGAGCAAATAATGAGAAATCAAAATTGAAGCAAATTATTTCTAAACACTATTTTTGAAATACATATACTGAAAGGCAGGAAAAATTATGGCAGATGTGTCAAATGTTGAGGAAAGAGTTAAACAAATTATTGTCGAAGAACTTGGTGTAGACGAAGCAGAAGTTACCTCTAATGCTCGTTTTATAGATGATTTAGGTGCAGATTCCTTAGACACTGTGGAACTAGTAATGCATTTTGAGGAAGAGTTTGGTATTGAAATACCAGACGAAGATGCAGAAAAAATTACTAGTGTACGTGACGCAGTTGCTTATATAGAAAGCCATTTACCAAAATAAATTTTTACTAGTAGGGATTTGCTTACTTAGTTTAAATTAATATTTTAAGATGCTTTCAAAATAAGTAAAGTTTTAATTTTCTACTTTACTTAGGAGGTCTTGTGAATCGTCGAGTAGTAGTTACAGGCATTGGAATTGTTAGTGCGCTTGGAAATACTGCTGAAGAGACTTGGGCAGGATTACTTGCAGGACGCAGTGGTATTGAGAATATTACGCATTTTGACGCTAGTGAATATCCTGTGCGATTTGCTGGCGAGGTAAAGAATTTTAACCCAGAAAAGTTCATCATCAAAAAAGAAATTAAAAAGATGGACGTGTTTATTCATTATGCAATTGCTGCTTCGCAAGAAGCAGTTGAACATTCAGGGTTAAAAATCACTCCAGAAAACGCTGATCAAGTAGGAACTCATATAGGTTCTGGAATTGGTGGTTTTGGTATTATTGAGCGCGAACATACAAAGCTATTACAGGGTGGCCCTGGTAAAGTATCACCTTTCTTTATTCCGTCTACAATTGTAAACCTAGCTGCTGGCAATGTTTCTATTAGGTTTGGTGCAAAAGGGCCAAATTCTGCAACAGCAACAGCTTGTGCTTCTGGTGCTCATGCAATTGGAGATGCTTTTAAGATTATTCAACGTGGCGATGCAGATGCAATGATTTGTGGAGGTGCTGAAGGGGCAATTACTCCTATGAGCGTAGCTGGATTTGCTGCCTTGCGTGCACTTTCAACACGTAATGATTCTCCTCAAACTGCTAGCCGCCCTTTTGATAAAAA
>CAZHXL010000169.1:1902-3570 GCA_964536575.1 uncultured Clostridia bacterium
CTCGCCAACGTGGGGCACGTATACTTGCAGAAATTGTTGGTTATGGAATGTCCTCAGATGCTTTCCATATTACACAGCCTTCAGAAGACGCAGATGGCGCGATTAGAGTAATGAAAAATGCTATTAAAGACTCAGGCATTATCCCAGCAGATATTAGCTATATTAATGCTCATGGTACATCTACGCCATTTAACGATAAGATAGAAACTTTTGCCATTAAACAGGTTTTTGGTCAAGAGGCTTATAAAATTCCAGTTAGTTCTACAAAATCTATGACAGGACATTTACTTGGTGCTGCTGGGGGACTCGAAGCAGGTATTAGTGTCTTAGCACTTTATCACCAACAAATCCCTCCAACTATTAACTATGAAACACCAGATCCGGATTGTGATCTTGACTATGTGCCAAATAAAGCACGCCAAGCTAAGATACAATACGTTCTCTCGAACTCTTTTGGGTTCGGTGGCACAAATGCTGCGGTGATCTTTAAGCGTTTCGAGGAGTAAAATCATGAAAATAATTGTCTGTGTTAAACAAGTTCCTTCTCGCGATGCAATTTTGCGCATTAACGAAACAGGAACATGGATACAAGATCGAGATCTTGCTTATGATGTTAATGAGCCTGACGCTTATGCAGTAGAAGAAGCACTGCAAATTAAAGAAAAGTTAGGAGGGGAAGTTGTTATTTGTTCTCTTGGGCCAGATAGAGTTCAAATGGCAATTAAAGAAGGATTATCTAAAGGTGCCGATCGTGCTATACATATTTGTGATCCTGCTTTAGATAACCTAGATGCCCTAGCTCAAGCTCGTGCAATGGCTGAAGTAATTGGTAAAGAAGGGTTTGATTTAATCTTTACTGGTCTTCAATCTGATGACTATGGTTTTGCTCAAACAGGTGTAATCCTAGGGGAACTCTTAGGTGTTCCTAGTGCTACTATTGCTATGGCAGTAGAAGTTCAAGAAGGTGAAAAGAGCGTTCGTGTTAAACGTGAATTAGAAGCAGGGTGGTTTCAATGGTATCAATTACCATTACCAGCTTCTATTACTATTCAATCAGGGTTAAATCAGCCTCGTTATGCTACTTTGAAAGGCATTATGAATGCTAAAAAGAAAGAAATTCGCAAAGTTACTTTAGCAGACCTTTCTCTTAGCAGAGAACTTTTAATCCCTAAACAAAAAATCGAGCGAGTCTCCTTCCCAGTTAAGAGCAAAAAGACAGAAATTATTGATGGCTCAGCTAAAGAAGCAGCCGCTAAACTAGTAACTAAACTCAAGCAAATGCGTGCGCTCTAAGTGCAAGCATACTAGGAGCAGAATGTCATGAGTGGAATACTTGTATTTGCAGAACAACGCGAAGGAAAACTTAATCGTATTACCTATGAAGCCGTTTTAGCTGGACAACGCTTATCTGCTCAGATGGGTTTGTCTTTATCTGTCGCTTTACTTGGCTCTGGAGTCGACAATATCGCACAAGAACTAGCAACAAAAAAAGCTAACACTATTTATTTAGTAAATAATGAACACTTACAAAGCTATACTCCAGATGGCTTTTCTTTAGCTATGTGTCAGGTAATTCAAGAGCTTCAACCAAAATATGTTTTACTGGCTCATACTTACCTTGTTCGTGATTTTGCTCCCAAATTAGCTGCATCTATGGGCAAATCCTTA
>CAZHXL010000169.1:3580-5816 GCA_964536575.1 uncultured Clostridia bacterium
TTAATTGCCGATTGTGTTGGCTATAAACTAGAGGGAGGAAACCTAACCTTAGTTAGACAGATCTTCCAAGGTAAAATTAATGCAGATATAAGCATTCACGATAGTGCTCCAATACTAATTTCTTTCCAAGCAGGTGCATTTCGTGGTGATGATATTGAAGCGGGAAGTGCAGAGGTTAAAACTTTATCTGTTAATCTTTCTGCTGACCAAATTCGCCTACAACCACAAGAGCTTTTCCGTGAAGCAAAACAATCTGTTGATCTTACACAATCTAAGATCATTGTTTCTGTTGGTCGTGGCATTAAGAGCCAAGAAAATATTGCAATAGTAGAAAAACTTGCTACCGCACTTGAGGCTGATATTGGTGCTTCTCGTCCAATTTGTGACTCAGGATGGTTGCCAATGGATCGTCAAATTGGTAGCTCTGGTCAAACAGTAGCACCAAAACTCTATTTGGCAGTGGGAATTTCTGGAGCTATCCAACATGTAGTAGGTATGAAAAACGCATCCGCCATTGTAGCAATTAACAAAGACGCTAATGCACCAATTTTTGATATTGCTGACTTAGGCATTGTTGGTGACTTATTTGAGATTGTACCTGCATTAGTTGAAGAAATTGAAAAAGCTAAGGCCGAAGGTTAATAAAGGTTAATAAAGGTTATTAAAATAAGCATTTTGTTTTCAAAGGAATGGCGTTGGTCATTCCTTTTTCATTTTAAGCAAAATAATTTACTAACTTTCAAAGTTATGTAAAAGATTGTGCTTATAGTAGGAATTTGTTATTATAGCCATAAATATTGGCTTTTATTCCTTTTTCAAAATATGCAAGTTATCCAATCAAAACAAGTTATTGGAAATATCAATAACCTTCTAACCTTTGTATGGCAAGAGCGCAGGCTGCAAGCTAGAAAGAGTTTTCCTGGCTCTTTAGTATGGTGTTGATAAGCTATGTTACTTGCGCGGATTCCTATAATGCCAAAAGGCGTTGTACATTTACTTGTAGGAATATTAATTTCTTGTCATCCAGATATCTAACTGTAAGTAAATAATATTAGAGTTTTGGCCGTTTGACAGGATCTTTTTGTAAAGATCTAAATCCAGTTAATCATAATAAACCAGTTTATTAATAAACTTGGTAAGGCTTAAAAAAAAAATAGAAACCTTTAGGAGGTGAACAATTAGCACTAATAACACTCAAAAACGTCCCCCACGTCAACAGGAGAAATTCCCACAAGTACGTATTAATGATCGTATTCGTGTGAGAGAAATTAGAGTAATTGATGAAGAGGGGTCCCAACTTGGTATTATGTCACCACAACAGGCATTGGATATTGCCAAAGAAAAAGGATTAGATTTAGTAGAAGTTGCCCCACAAGCCCAACCGCCTGTATGCCGTATTATTAATTATGGTAAATGGCAATATGAGCAAAAGAAAAAGGCTCATGCTGCAAAACAAAAACAGACCACAGTTACAGTTAAAGAAATAAAATTCCGTCCTGCTACGGATGAACATGACTATCAATTCAAGAAAAATAATGCAGTAAGAATGCTTCAAGATGGTGATAAAGTGAAGGCTAGTGTGCGTTTCCGTGGTCGTGAAATCACTCACCGAGAGATAGGTCAACAGATATTAGACCGTCTAGAAGTAGATCTAACTCAGTATGGTGCCATTGAAGTAAGACCAAAGATGGAAGGCATGGTAATGTTTAGTATCTATGGGCCTAAACACAAATAGCTGTTTTATCATAGGAATACTCCTATGCTAGTGAGTATTCCTATGGTGATTAAATTTTTCTTTAAATAAATATTGTAATTTGAGCTTTTTCTAAGATTAGTTATTATATTTAGTAATCTCGTAAATTTTTTAATAGGAGTGATGGGCGATTATGTCATCACCATTGATTAAAATTTCTGATGAAAGCTGGTCGCTGGTCTGTTTATGTTGTAATTGTGCTCAGGAAGTAAGGGACTTAATAAAAATGACCGTAGGCCCTGCTTTTGTAGAGTATAACCATCGCTTTACCTGTCCTCATTGTCAAACTTATAACCAAATCATGCTAACTCGGGATATGTTTGATAATGCACAAACAATGGTATTTCAAGCACAACCACCAGCATTAGGAGGGCAAAACGCTCCTCCATTTGACCCTAATGAGTATTCCAATACTCAGCCGCAGGAAGGGCAACCAGGGTTTTCCTTTGATTTTAACGTGGAACAAGCTTCTTTAACTAATTC
>CAZHXL010000169.1:5826-13790 GCA_964536575.1 uncultured Clostridia bacterium
CCTCCTAGTGATTATCGTCCTGGTGTTCCTTCTTTTGAAGCGGCGGCATCAGAAAGTAAAGTTTTTTCTAGTCCCCCTCCAGTCAAATTCCCAAGTAAAACAGGTAAAAAAGGTCTAGATGAAGAAATTGAAGCAGATGGTGGCTTAGACGAACTTTTAGGAAAAAATAAAAGTAAAAACAAGGGTAAAGCTAAAACTGGTAAAAATATACCAGATGCCTCAGTAGATACTATTGAAATACTTGGCCAAAAGATACCATTAAACAATCAAACTAAGGCATTAGCTGGACTAGGAGGAGTGGTAATTATTGTAGCTATATATTTTTTTGTTTTTAGCGGTGGTACACCTGCCCCAACTACAGTAACCCCAACTCCTACACCCTCTGCTAGTGCTACTCCTAAGGGAAAAACTCCAAGTCCTACACCAATAATACCAGATTTACCCAAATACCAAATTATTGAGCTAAAAATGGTAGAAATACCCACCGGAGAATACAAGATTGGAGCTAATGATGGGGAAGATCGCGAAAAACCTTCGCATACAGTAGAAATAAAGGCATTTTTAATTGATAACCGTGAAGTAACAAAAGAGGAGTATGCAAAATTTGTTAAAGAAGCAAAATATAAAGCTCCTTCTTCTTGGGTAAATGGCACTTATCGCGGCAATGGTCAAGAACCAGTTACTGATATAACTTGGGAAGAAGCCCAAGCCTATGCTAAGTGGGCAGGTAAACGCCTTCCTACAGAAGAGGAATGGGAGGTTGCTGCTAGTGGCAAAGAACATTTTCGTTACCCTTGGGGTAATGAATGGGATGTGGTTAAAGCCAACACTAAAGAAGCCGCTCAAGATGGTATCAAGCCCGCAGGTGCTTTTATGAAAGGTGTTAGCCCCTCAGGGCTTTATGATATGAGCGGTAATGTTTGGGAATGGACTGATTCTAAACCTGTTTCTTATGCTGGTTCTTCTTTTAAGGTTATTGATGGCGATAATTATCGAGTTATCCGAGGTGGTTCACATAAAGAAGGTAAAGCAGTTGCTACTACTTCTGCCAGAAATTGGATTGAACCAACACGTAGCGATGCAACATTAGGGTTTCGTTGTGCTAAAGATTTACCGTAATGCAAGATTAGTTGCAGCTTTGAAAATTTAAGTATCTAAACTAAAAGTACTATTTGCTCACCCATTTTGTACAAAGGGGTTTATATTTTATGAGATATCTCATAACTATATTTTTACTGGTTTTACTGACCCCTTCAGTACAAGCGCAAATTTATAAATTCAAAACTTACAATACTAGTAGCGGTTTGCCTAACAATGCTGTCTATCATATCCTGCAAGATAGTAAAGGCTATATGTGGTTTGCCACCAATGAAGGGGTTTGTCGTTATGATGGTGCTAAATACCAGTCTTTTAATATAGAACAAGGACTTGCTGATAACTCTGTTAGGGCAATTATAGAAGATAAAGTAGGAAATATTTGGTTTAGTACTAGAGGAGGAGTGAGCCGATTTGATGGACAAAAATTTACTACCTTTACAGTAAATGAAGGCTTGCCAGAAAATGAGATTCGCTCAGGCTTTTGTAGCCAAGATGGTACTCTTTGGTTTGGTACTAGTAAAGGATTAAGTAGGTTTGATGGACAAAAGTTTACTAATTATGGTGTAAATGAAGGTTTACCTAACAGCCCTGTTTGGAAAATATTAGAAACCAATCCCAATGAGTTATGGCTTGGGCTAAGAGGAAAAGGACTAGTAAAATTTGATGGTAAAACCTTTACTGTTTATGGCCCACAACAAGGATTACTTAGTGAAAATGTTTTTGATCTAGCAAAGGATATTAATAATAATGCATTATGGGTTGCTACTGATGGTGGAATTTATTATTTTCAAGAAGAAAAATTTAAGTCTTATAAAATGGCTGATGGATTAAGTAGTGAGCGGGTAAGTTCTATAAGAGTTGATAAATATGGTAGGGTTTGGTGTGGAACATATGGTGGAGGTATTTGTCGCTTAGAAAAAGGCCAGTTTACAGTTTTTAACCATAAAAATGGCTTACCTGATGATTTTATTACTGCACATACTCAAGATTATGAGGGTAATATTTGGTGGGGAACACAGCGTAACGGAGTATTTCATTTTTTTAGTGAAAAAATTTCTAATTACACAAGTAGTAGCGGTATTGGAGAAGGTACTATATCAGGGCTAGCACAAGCTAAAGATGGAACATTATGGTTTTCCTCTTTTAGTACAGGGCTTGTTTCTCTTAATCCTAATGGGGTAACAAATACTTATGGAATAAAGGATGGATTATTAGAAGAAGAGCTTTGGGCGGTTTTTGTAGATAGTCGTGGAAGGATTTGGACAGGAGGACATAAAGGAATATCTTTTTATGATAAAGGGCGTTTTACTAGTTTTTCTCCAAGTCAAATTGGTCTTAAAACACGAATAACTGTTTTTACTGAAGATTCTTTAGGCCGTATTTGGATGGGTTCAGATAGTTCTACTAGTAATGGTATTGTTGCTTATAATGGTAGTAGTTTTACTCTTTATGACACCAATCAAGGTTTAATAAAAAATCAAGTTAATGGTTTTGGATTAGACCACAAAGGCAATTTATGGGTTTGTACAGAAGGAGGATTAAGTTGTTTTGATGGAACAAGTTTTACTAATTACACTACTAAAGAAGGCTTGCCAAATAAATATGTTCATCGCTTTTATGAAGATGAACAAGGCACTTTTTGGGTAGGAATGGCTAATGGAATTAGTAAATTTGATGGTAAAACTTTCCAACATTACACAATAAAAGATGGTCTGGCAGATAATTCTATCCGCTCTATTACTGGCTATAATAAACTCTTATGGATTGGTACACTAAGAGGGATTTCTGTCTTTGATGGTATAAAATTTACTAATTATACTGTTAAGCAAGGTCTAATTAGTGACAGCATTACTAATGGTATTAAGTCTAGTACAGATGATAGTGTATGGTTTAGTACTACAGAAGGAGTAGTACGCTACCAGCCTAAAGAAGAAATTATTACTCCTAAAGCACCATTAATTCACTTAACCCGCATATCTGCTGGAGATGAAACATTAAAGTTACAGTCTAATTATTTGATTGCTTACAAACAAAATACAATAAAGTTTGATTTTGTTGCCTTGTCATTTGTTGATGAACAAGCAATAGCCTATAGCTATTTGTTAGACAATTTTGATAGTAAATGGTCTACCCCTAGTCAGGAAAGATTAGCAAGGTTTACTAATCTACCTCCAGGAGAATATACATTTTTAGTAAAAGCCTTATCTGCTTTTGGGGTTTGGAGTGAGCCAAAAGGAGTTAAATTAACTATACTTTCTCCTTTTTGGCAAACTTGGTGGTTTCGATTAGTAGTTGTAGCCTTAGTAGGTCTATTAGTTTATGGGGTTTATACTTGGCGTATACGATCTTTTAATCTTAGATATCAGACACGCATAACAGGTTTGCGTCAACTCTTAGAAAGTATTCAAGTTATTAACTCACAGCTAGAATTAAAAACTGTTTTACAAGACATAGCCGCCCAAAGTGCCAGTCTAATTAGTGCTGATCCTGGAGGTATTGGCTTAGTAGAAGGCGATAGAGTAATTTTCCATCGATTATGGATAAAAGATCATTGGGAAGACGACCCGCTTTCTTTTCCTGTAGGAGAAACTATTGGTGGACAGGTGGTTGCTACTGCGCAAGCGATAGTTATTAATGAGCCAACACAAAAAGAGCTAGATTTCCCTGAAGAGTTAAAAAGCTATTATAAAAATGGCTTTATGGATGTACCAATTATTACACGAACAGGTAAAGTTGTAGGGGTTTTAGATGTACGTCGTCGTATTGGTCGCCCACCATTTACTAAACTAGATCGCCAGCTTATAGAGGCTTTAGCTAATCAAGCCGCAGTAGCAATTGAAAATGCTGCTCTTTATGGAGAGCTAGAAAAACTTTACCGTAATGAACAGGAAATCACCCGCACATTACAAGAACTAGACAAAATGAAAACAAACTTTGTGATTTTAGCCTCTCATGAAATGCGTACACCTCTAACAATTCTTAAAGGCTATCATGATGTTTTGTTAAGTGCTCCTTCTGACACCTTGACTCTAATGCAACAACGTTCTTTATCTGTTTGTCAACGTACTGTTGATCGATTAATTATTATTGCTAATGATATTTTAGAAATGCTTAAGATCTCAGAAGGGCAAATTACTCTTAAAACTACTTTAGTTAATTTTTTAGATTTAGTTGAAGATGTAACCAAAGATCTAAGTGGCTTTGTTGAACGGCGTAACCAAAAACTTAACTTAACTTCAACAGGTCAAATATTAAACGTATTTGTTGATCCAGAAAAGATCAGACTAATAATGTTAAATTTGATACAAAACGCCATAAAATTTACTCATGATGGTGGAGAAATAAATATTAATTTAAGCGTAGAGTCAGAGTCTATTCATATTATTGTCCAAGATAACGGTATTGGTATTAAGGCTATAGAGTTAGAGCGAATTTTTGATAAGTTTTATACAGGGGCAGATCCTATGCATCATAGTTCAGGAAAGTTTGAATTTAGTACTCGTGGCACAGGATTAGGTTTAGCTATTGCCAAAAACTATGTTGATGCTCATCATGGACAAATTTGGGCAGAGTCAGAAGGCATAGGCAAAGGTAGCCAGTTTCATTTATTAATCCCTATAAGATAGTTCCCCTAAAACATTTTGGGTACAACCTCATCACTACTACCCAAAATTGTAAAATGAAAGTGTGGTGTTATTTCTGTAGGGGTTAAATTAATCTCTACTAAAAAAGCTCCTCGACGGCGAGCAATGGCTGGGAGTAGCCCTCCTGGTAAGACTTGCCCAGAACTGCCAATCGCAATAAGCATTTCACAGCTTTGAGCTAAGTTTTCAGCTTGTTGCCAGAGTTTTTCACTCATCGCTTCATCAAATAAAAGTAAATCAGGCCGCCAATCCCCACCACATCTACATTTAGTCTGCCAATGAGTTTTATAGTTAGTCTCAATAATTTCTAACAAATTACAATTTAAGCAACGGGCTTTTATAATCTCCCCATGTAACATTAAGCAATTATTGGAATTAGCACGCTGATGTAGGTCATCAAAGTTTTGTGAAATAATATGGAAGTTTGTAAATTTATTAGCTATTTTAGCTAAACTTAAGTGTGCTAACGTAGGGAATGTAATTTTAATTTTTTCTAATAAATTATCTAATAACCGTAAGTGTAATATATGTTTACCAGGAATTTTTTCTGCTGAAAGTAAATCATTAATAAAGTTGTATTCCCAAATTGGTGAACACCTTGGCCCAGTTAAGGTAGGAATTCCAGCACTAGAGGAAATACCCGCGCCAGTAAAAACCACTAAACTATTTACTTGGTTGAGTTTAGTAATAACTTCGTCAGATATTATGTTTTCTACAATTTTTCCCAATTTAATTTAGTCTGTGACAAAAAGGTCTACTAGGGCAAATTTTGTTACATCTACTAAACCACGATCTGTAATTTTTAGTTTAGGAATTACAGGTAGGGCTAGAAAAGACATTGTCATAAAAGGATCTTCTAAGGCACATCCTAAGCGACCACTAGCCCGTTTAAGCTCATTCATATCAGCACTTACTTTTTCAATTGGTTGATTCGACATTAGCCCAGCAATTGATAGTTCTAAAGCCGCTTCTACCTTCTCACCATTTGTTGCCACAATACCGCCTTGCATTTCTGCTACTTTGGTTACTGCACGATAAATGCTTTCATCGTCAGCCCCAATCGCGATAATGTTATGAGAATCATGTGCAACAGAAGCCGCTAGTGCCCCGCGTTGCAATCCAAAGCCCTTTACCAAACCAATTCCACGTCGACCACTACCTTTATGACGTTCTACTACAGTGATTTTTAGCAAATCTTGCTTAGTGTCAGAAACTACATAATCGTTTTTTATTGTTGGTTCAGTAACAAACCCTTCGGTGTAGAGTTGATGTTTTCCTAGCCCAATTATTCTTGCACGGCGGCCAAGTGCTGCAATTAAAAAGTCTTCTGGGCGTAGTGTCCCAATATTTACAGAGTTTACAGAGTTTTTTGCTGTGATAGTTTGGTTATCTAACGCTGGTAACAACAACTGACCATCAAGAGCTACTAGTTGACCATCTTTATAAACTCGACGTGGGCGAATATTTGTGAGTGAATCAAATGCAACTAAATCAGCAAAATAACCAGGAGCAATTGCTCCACTACGTTCAATACGAAAGTATTCAGCAGCATTTAGAGTCGCCATACGAATAGCACTAAGCGGAGGCATTCCTTTTTTAATTGCTGTGCGGACAAGGAAATCTATATGACCTTCTTCTAAAATATCGTTAGGATGGCGATCATCAGTTACTAATAAGCAACGACGCTCATTTTCAAGTGTTACAAGAGGCATAAGATCAGAAAGGTTTTTTGCCGCAGTTCCTTCGCGGAGCATTATATACATTCCTACACGCATTTTTTCTTTTGCTTCTGCAATACTGGTACATTCATGGTCAGAAGCAATTCCACTAGCAACATAAGCACAAAGTGCAAGCCCAGATAGTCCAGGTGCGTGTCCATCTAGGCGTTTGTTTGAACCCAAAGCTAGTTTTTCCATTACATCAGGATCAGCATTAACTACCCCAGGAAAATTCATCATTTCAGCTAGTCCTAAAACTTGGGGATGATCAATAAATGGTGCTAGGTCTTTAGCAGAAAGTGCCGCGCCTGAAGTCTCTAGTCCAGTTGCAGGAACACAAGAAGGCAACATAAAAAACACATTTAGAGGAACATCTTGGCTAGAATCTATCATAAACTTTAATCCTTCTAGCCCTAGGACATTAGCAATTTCATGAGGATCACAAATAACAGAGGTTGTCCCTCGTGCAACTACTGCACGAGCAAAACGTGGGACTGTGACCATTGAGCTTTCAATATGCACATGAGAATCAATAAAACCTGGCGAGAGGTATAAGCCTTTTAAGTCTTCTTCTTGTTGCCCTCGATAGTCAGAGCCAATACCAACCACTACACCATTGTCAATGGCTACATCAGTTTGATAAATCTCTCCAGAAAAGACATTGATTAGTTGTGTGTTACGTAGTACTAAATCTAGAGTTTTGTCGCCACGAGCAGCCCCAATTAAAGCTGAAAGGTCAGTAATTTTTCTTGCCATAATGTGTCCTTTCCAATAGAAAGAGAAGAGGGCAGACACATAGGTCTGCCCCTACATAATTATTTACCATTTTTTAATGATTCTTCACGTTTAGCCTTAAATTCTGTACCATCACGCCAAGTAGGAATTTCTTTAGCATTAGCTACTTCAAGCCCTACTTGAAAAAGTAGTTGTAGGTCTTGAATTGCACCACTAAGATCCCAATCAGGCTTAATTTCATCTGAAGGTTTATGATAATCAGTTGTAGTATAAGCCTCAAAAATCTTTTTGCTTTCTTCTTCTGTCTTACCAACTAATACTTTTCCTGCGCCAGCATCTAGGGCAGGGACACCCTGTTTAGCAAAACTAAAATGGTCTGAGCGATAAAAATAGCCTTTTTCAGGCTCTTGGTCAGGCTTAACTTCTCTTCCTTGGCTTGCTGCTACACCTTTAACATAATCATCTAGTGTAGAATTGCCTAAACCAACTACAATAATATCTTTGGTTTTGCCAATTACATTCATACTATCCATATTAATAACAGCAACAGCTTTATTATTTGGGTAAAGCGGGTTTTGTCCATAATAAGCTGAACCTAATAAACCGCGTTCCTCTGCGGTAACTGCTAAAAACAGTAAAGAGCGTTTAGGAGCATTAGCAAGCTTAGAGTAGGTTTTAGCTAGTTCTAAAAGGGCTGCTGTCCCGGTAGCATTGTCTTTTGCACCATTGTAAATCTTGTCATCATTAATTGGTTTACCCTCTTTATCTG
>CAZHXL010000170.1:0-2358 GCA_964536575.1 uncultured Clostridia bacterium
ACCTAGTAGTCTTATTTTTTCACTTCGCGGTACTAAAAAACCAAACCCATTTAATCCTTTAGCTACATGTGATAAAGCAACATTAAGATGCACGATCGCCATAGGCACATACTCAATAGCCTTAAGTTCATTTGCTAGTTTAGGTAGGTGGCTTTCTAAAAAACTTGCAGTTGTATAAGCAGGAGTAGCTAAAACTAGGTGATTAGTAGAGATCTGCTCTATATTTTTATCTACTTGGAATTTAACTTTATAGTAAGGGATTTCTTTACTAATAGTTATATCTAATACTTGACAGCTTGTTGTTACAGGTTCTTTTAATCGACTAGCTAAAGCCTTGGGTAGAGTTGCTAGGCCACTAGCAAAAGAGCATAGCCTTTTAGCCAATTTCTTTTCATTTGGTTTGTTTGTAGCAGTCCTACGAGATTTTATTGCTCCTAGAATTAGTGAGCCATAGGTATTTTCTAGTTCTGCAAGGGCTGGAAAACTTGCTTCTAGGCTAAGCTTTTCTGTATTTCCAGCATAAACACCAGAAACAAAAGGCGATACTAGCCGATCCTGTACTTGATCACCTAATCGCCTACGTATAAAACTAGCAATAGATTCTTCAGATCTATCAGTACGTTTGCTAATTATTGGTTCAGCTAAAATACGTAGCTTTCCAGATAGACTAAGTAATTTAGAAGAAATTAATGCTGGTGGACTTAGTGGTGCAGCTTGAAGTTTGCCTTGAAAGTATATATAACGAGGCATTTTAGGGTCAGCCGTAACAAGTTCTGAGCTTAGGGTTAGTTCCTTGATTAGATCATTAATTTCATCGGATTCTTGAAAGCTATTTGGGCCATACTCAAGTAAATAGCCGTCTACGCTAACACTATGAATTAGACCACCAACTCGCTGATTTTGTTCTAGGGTTTTAACCTTTAACCCATGTTTACTGAGTTCATAGGCTGTTACTAAGCCTGTGATACCAGCACCAACAATCACAACATCATAGTTTGGTAACATAATCTAGGAGTTTAATTTTTCTGATAATAGCTGTAAATGTTGGTCTAATTTTAGCAATACACTACGCATACTGTTAATTATTTCCATAATTTCACCACGATTAAGCGAAACTTCCCCAGATGTTTTTTTAGGCGGTTCAACAGCAGATATCTCAGCTTTATTAGGTCTTTCAATCATAGTTGCTAAAGCTTGTGCGGCTGTAGTTACTATCTGAATATCACTAGGTTCCTGAGAATGTAAAAAAGAAGTCAAACGTGATTGCTCGGCTAGAAATAAGTCTTGGAAAACATTATGTAAACTAATATTAAGAGCTACTATTTCTGCTAAAATGCTTGGCTGAAAAAACTTTTCTCCCAAATCATTTTTTATTTTACGTAAATTAAGTAGCACTTGCTTTTCCAACATCTCCCGTAAAGAACGAATAGTTAATAGTTTTTTCCGTTCAGTTTCTATTAAAGCTATATCTTTTTGCAAGTCACTTACATTAAATATCTGTAAATGTAAAGAAGTAAAAATTTTTTCTAAATGATTTTTTAGTTTTGTAGCAGGTTGTAGTAGCATTTCATTTTCGCGAGTATGAAATGACATTCTCCCTAGTCTAGTAATAACTAAGTCCACTTTGTCTCTTTCCTCTGTAGCTTTATCAGTTTTAGTCAAATAGAAAACCAGTAAGTGTTCTAGCATAAGTAATGAAGAAACGCCTACTTCTTCAAAATAATGTCTTAGTTTACCTACAGAAGTTTCCGAGTCAAATTTTTCTAATACTTGTCGCCAAACCGTTAAGCGTCCTTTTATTTCTTGTATTCTTTCTGGATCAGAATTACCTAAGCTAGTGTAAACGTCAGTTTCTAAAACAGATAAATCAAAATTTAAGTCGCTACGAATTTTTTGATATTCATCAACAGATGTAAAAATATCATTTACACTAGATAGCAACTTATAGTCAGCTAGATAATTACGTGAGTTTAGTAGGTTAAAAGAGTTAATTGATTTGGTCATTCAAAATTCCTAGTTTATTTGGGGTATTGGCTAAATTAAGCAAGATTAACCAAGCAGTTTATTTAATTTATGTTTTTATGGCAATATTAACAAGCAAAAATTTTGGTAAATCTGCTAAGTCTGGATTATGTAGTCTATTTGTTGTAATGCTATTGTAATTATAACCTCATTATGCTCGAAAAAAGTATTAGCGTTTTATTCTGTTACTTTTGACAATATTTGCTTTTTAGTTTTTGGTTGGGTTGGCAAAAAGTGAGAGGATTTGAGAGCTTAAAAGTTAAACAATCCTAATTAAGCCAGAGATTTTATTGCCAACAAATTAGATGTTGATTTTTAGAAAATTAATTATATATT
>CAZHXL010000170.1:2368-3265 GCA_964536575.1 uncultured Clostridia bacterium
ACTGTCTCGCCTGAAAATGAAGCTATTCGAAGACAACAAATAGTTTCTGCTGCACATAGTGTATTTATTAAAAAAGATTACTCTAAAGTACGTATTGAAGATATAGCTAAACAAGCAAAATTATCTAAAGGTGCTGTGCTTTATTATTTTGAAACTAAAGAAGATGTCTTTCTTGCTTTATTTGAATGGCTTACTCAACTAGTTGCACAACGTTTTGAAGCAGCAGTAGACAATAGCACTGATCCTTTAATTCAACTTGATCATGTAGTTGATCAAGCTTTTGATTCAGTTAAGTTGCATCGCGCATTTTTCCGTATCTACTTAGATTGTCTAGGGCAAGGAAGTCGTAAAGAGGAATACGCCCGAATCAATCGTGCTTTTTATCAAGCTTGTCATGAACATTACAAAAAAATTATTGAAAACGGTCAGCGCAAATCATTATTTCGTGATATTGATATAAATGATGCGTCGCTTGTGATGCGAGCCATTATTGAAGGCTTGGGCGTTCAATGGCTTTTTATGGGTACTGATGGCGACTTAAAGCATTATGGTAAATTGGCTAGAGAGGCTATTTTGCGCTATCATGGGCTAGATCCATCAGAAGTGGCAGTAGACAGTATTAACCAATTTGGTGCTTTAGCTCCTATAGGTGCTAGATAAGATAATTAGTAGTTATAATTATGAAGTTAGATCCAGCATTTTACCATAATCTTCTTAATTCGCTTAGCCAACAACCACATGTACCAATAATTGCTAGTGGCTGGAGTCATTCTGTTGCTTTAATTGCACTAATGAAAAGACTTCAAGAAGAAGCTAATGCTCGACATGTCTTTATCATTGAGCGTACTGGTAAACAAACAGCTTCTTATGGCGATTTAGGGCATATTGGGACTACAG
>CAZHXL010000170.1:3275-10703 GCA_964536575.1 uncultured Clostridia bacterium
GCGTTAGTAGTAGGAAAGACACTAGCTTGTGATGCTTTAGCAAGTTTAGTTGATAGTTCATCTTTTTCTACTGCTTCAATAGAAGGAAAACGTTGGGGCGCGCATTTTTCAACCTTAGGTCAAAATGCAATTTTAATAGTTATTTTTGATTACCAAACTAATATTGATAGAGTAAGAATGCGGGTTCGTCGAGCTACAGCAGAGTTAAATGAAATAATGACATTACTTGAACAAGATGGAGTTATAGAAAATTAATATTAAACTCCTCGCTCTTGAGGTGGCCAAATAAATTTGTGTATTTGAAGTTGAAAACGTACAGCTAAGCCATCTGCTAATATCCAGTCTACTAGTTGTTTTGGCTCTAATTGATCATATACAGAAGAAAATAATAACTGAAACCCTTCTAAATTGTGTTTATAAATTATTTCTTTTGACCATTCATAATCTCTACGATTAGCAATAACAAATTTAATCTCATCCTGTTTAGTTAAATAGTTTAGGTTTGACCAAAGGTTTTTATCACTCTCGCCACTAGCAGGACATTTGATATCCATTATTTTAATAACGCTTGAATGTAGTACAGAAATATCCCTATGTCCTCCAGTTTCAATCATTACTGTATAACCAAGCTCTAATAGCTCTAATGCCAATTTAGGGATATCTTTTTGTAGTAATGGTTCGCCACCTGTAAGTTCTACTAAACGAGCAGGGAATTGTTTAACTCGCTCAATAATCTCAGAAATAGAAAATTTTTCCCCACCATAAAAGGCAAATTCGCTATCACACCAACTGCAACGTAAATCACAACCAGTAGTACGCACAAATACGCAAGGCAGCCCTGCGTAAGATGATTCTCCTTGAATACTTTGATAAATTTCTGTAATGCGCATAATGAAAATAGTAGTGGTTTATATTTGGCTAAGCAAGCCTATCTGGATTTAAGAAAATATGCTGCGAAAGGCTCCTAATACGCGCCAAAAATTAATAGCAGGCTGATAAAATAAACTTTCTATTAAAGATACTAAAATTAGATTAACTACTTCTGGTAATGTATGTTGATAACGTAGAGAAAACTCATCAGCAATAATTCCCATAAGGCTTTCTAAAAAGGAAAAAGTAATAAAAGTAATAAAATAAATTAACATAAACTCTAGAGAAATTGACCCAATTATATAAGCAACAGGGGATAAAATAAGACCTAATAAGGATAATATTGGAGAAAAATTTTCAAGTAGTAACAAAAAATAGGCCCAAAATTGACCACTAGTTAGTGGCTGAGAAAGTAACTTAATATTGTTTATAGTAGTCAATAATGTTTCTACTTGCCATTTAACATGTAATTTAACTGCACTAGGTGTTTCTGAGAGATTATTTTCCCAACATAGAATTTCTGGAATATAGTTTAACCGATAATTGCGACCTTTTGAGAGCAATAACCGTTGTAATTTTAAGCTAATATTTAGATCAGAAGATTCTGTAGCAGAAAATCCTCCTACTTCGATTAGCTCAGCTTTTTTTACTAACCGGACAGCATTATTACTAGCAGTAATTAAGCAGAAAGCATCACGAGAAATAAAACTACTATGAAATAGGTGTTTTTTTTCTACTACATTTAGGCTTTCTTTTAAGGAAAGATCTTCTAAATTAACCCTTGCTTCACCAAGTCCAGCCGTCATTATAGTGTTAACAGGCTGCTCAATAAAGGGTTTTGCCAGTAATAATAAAGCATCCCGAGTAAGTAAGTGGTTAGGCTCAATAACGCAAACTAAAGGGGCTTTTGCTAGATTAAGACCTATGTTTAGTGAATCTGCTCGCCCTGTGTAAGGTTTTTCTATTACGGAGATAATTGGATATTTAGGAGAAGTATAACTTGCAGTAATTGAGCTAGTTTGAAGTGTGCGGCGAAAAATTCGATTTAATGGTTGTAGCCCAAACTCTGTTTCTAGTACTTCTAAAGTGCTATCAGTTGAACCATCATTGATTATAATAATTTCATAATCAGGATAATTAAGTGCTAAAAGAGATTTTACTGTTTCAGCTAGTCCATAACCTTGATTATTTGCCCACAAAATTATTGATACAGGTTGAGTTTTTGGTGAATCAACCAGAGCAAACCGACTGTTAATACGGCGACTTATAACATTACGGCGTGTAGTTTGTAAAGAAAAACCCATTTGAACTAAGTGAATGATACTAATAGTGATTTCATAGGTGAGTAGAAAGGCAATAAAGAGAGCTATAGCGGAAAATAGAGATTCACCAAGCTGACCAAGAGAGACTAGGTAGTAAATGAAAAACACAAAAAATAGCATTAACGGGCTAATAAATAATACCATTGCTAGCAGTCTAGTAGTGCTAGTTAAGTTATTATTGATAGTGTTCATATGAGCACTTTCAGATTTCAGACTTAATTGCTCCATCTGACTGCAACTCCTCAAGAACTTGTTTGGCAATATCGCGTGCAAAACGATCAGGATTTAAGGTTTGTGTGCGTAACTCTGCTAGGCCATTAACTCCTAACATTGCTAGTGAATGAGCTGCATTATGGCGCACCCACCAAGCTTCATCTGTTAAAGCCCGGGTAAGTGTAGGAATTGCTTGTTCTTGTTGTAATTGTCCTAATGCTTTAGCTGCTACTGCTCTAACAGGCCATTCCTTATCGGTTAACTTATCTAAGATTAGGTCTAACTCATCATTAGTCTCTATTCCTACGGCAGCAATAGCACGAATAGCACGAGCACGCATATCAACCGAATCATTATCAAGAAACTTGCTTGCAGCAGCACGAGCGGCACGTGCGCCTAATCGCTCGCTACCACGTTGGCCAAAATCTGCAATTAGTTCTAAAACTGTTCTTTGAGCAATTTCACGACGTTCTTTTACTGCTCCTGAGGCTTGTAATAAATCTAGTAGAGGACGTGTAATATCTGCTTGCATATTTAGGAGCTTATCGGCAACTTGAAGCACTTGCCAACCATCTGCATCTGCTAGTGCATAGATAATGGATGGCACTGAACGTAGGTCTCCAATATCAGCTAAAGCACAAACTGCTGCCATTCGCACTTCTTTATCCTCATCACGTAATAGTACTGTAATAACTTCAATAGCACTAGCACAATGTATTCGTCCTAAACGTATTGCAGCTTCAGATTTTTTTATCCAAGAGCCTTTTTGTGCTGTTCTAATATCTGATGACAAAAAACCTAAGCTATCATAGGTATCACGAATCACCTTAATTTCTTCTTCATAAAGCCCGTTGGTATATTCAACTAAACAATCTCGCAGGCATATAAGGTCTTTTTTACCTATAGGAAGTAAAATAGATCCTAATTCTTTTCCAGATAAGTTTTCTAAAGAACCGTTCTTAGCGATGGCTTGTTGGATAGTTGACTGTATATTAGCTCTTAATATTGTTCGGCTATTTCTTTGTTTAGCTACCCAGTAACTATAGAGTACCAATCCTAGCACTAAAATTGTCCAAACGAAGAGTAGAATTGCCAAAAGATATAGTAACCAAATCATGGTTTTGGTACTCCGCGCACAATTATTACCTTTAATATACTAACTTTGATGCTATGCTTAAAACTATTTTGGACTTAAATAAGCTAAATACTGATGGATAACTTGGGTATGCTAGCATATTTTTTTTTTAAGAGCTATGTTTAGACTATAGGACAATCAATTTAGTGGTAATTAAGTATTTTAGAGAAAGCCTAGTAATGGCTCTTGCGGTACTAGCAAATAATAAGCTGTGAGTTTTTAGAGGCATTGAGGGATGAATAAAAAATTTAGCCAAGAGAATTGTTTATTCTCTTGGCTAACTAGAAAGCTTATCCTGGGAAAATTTCTTATTTAGCACCAGATTTCTTTAAGATCTTAATTATAGGGGTTTCATCAAGGGTTTCTTCGCTATCGTCTTCATCTACTCCATAGTAGTCTTTGGCTATAGCAAGTACTGATTCGCCATCATTAGCTTTAGCATTAACATCAGCACCTTTACCTATAAGTAGCTTTGCAATTTCTTCATTACCATTTGAAACAGCTTGCATTAAAGGGGTATTGCCTTCACTGTCTTTGATATTAGGGTTAGCACCTTTGTCTAGTAGTATTTTTACTATTTCTGTATGCTCTGCATTTACTGCTACCATTAATGGTGATGGAAGGGTGCTATTATTGTTTTCGGTATTAGGGTTAGCACCTTTGTCTAACAGGAGTTTTACAGTCTCAAAATTTTCATTAGAGGCTTGGTGAAGAAGTGGCAAGTCTCCATCAGCATTCTTAGTATTAGGGTCAGCACCTTTATCTAAAAGGAGTTTGGCCATATCTAAGTTTTCATTAGCTAAAGCAGCCATTAAAGTAGTGTTGCCATCAGAACTTTTGGCATTAGGGTCAGCACCCTTTTCTAAAAGCAGTTTACTAATATCTAAATTGTCAGCAGAAACTGCCAAAGACAAAGCTACATCGCCATCCTTGGATTTTGTATTAGGGTTAGCACCTTTTTCTAATAAAAGCGTAGTAATCCACTCTTACCGCTAAAATCAACGCTGGCGTTCCTTCTTTATCTTTGCTATTAACATCAACACCTTTTTCTAAAAGCCTTTGAGTTAATGTAATATCACCTTGTTCAATAGTGGAAACTAAAGCAGGAGAACCATTACGGTCTTTACTATTGGGATCAACACCTTTATCAAGTAAGAGGGTTGCTATATCTGTGCTATTAACACGTATTGCTATAGATAATGCTACATCTCCATCTTTATCTCTAATATTAATGTCAGCACCTTTTTCTATTAAAAGCTTAGTAATATCAATATTTTCTTGATTAATAGCGTTCAAGAGAGCAGTTTCTCCATTGTTATTTTTGCTATTTACGTCAAAACCTTTTTCTAGGAGAAGACTGACAGTATCAACTTGGCCTTTTAATGTAGCGGTAATTAAAGCATTATTACCAGAAGAATCTTTAAGGTTAATATCAGCACCTTTTTCAATTAAGAACTTAACAGTATCAGTATGGCCTGCTTCAGCTGCTGCTAAGAGTGCTGAGCGGTTATATTTATCAAGCCCATTAATATTCATCCCTTTTTCTAGTAGGACTTTAACTTGATCTGTGCGTCCGTCAGTCGCAGCATTAATAAGTGCCATTTTTTCTGCTTTGCTACGTGCAAAGCCAGCTACTAAAGCTGTTGCAATGATGAGTACACAAGCAATTTGTTGGATTCTATTCATATTTTTTCCTCAGGATAAAATCTTAGTTTGATTGTCTTGAAACAGAATTAAAATGCTAGACAATCATGGTTAGGTGTCTGCCCATACGTAAGGTTTAATGTATGAGTTCAAAGTTTTGTCTATAAAAAAGCAAAATAGCTGGGCTTTATTCTACCAATCTTTATTTTACTAGTGATATTACTATTTAATTTAGTAGTTTTTTATATTCTTCTTCAGAAAAACCAAATAACACTAAATCTTGTTTAATAATAAAAGGGCGTTTAAATAAGTTAACCTCTCTAGAAAGTAGATTAATTATTTCTTCCTCAGTTAAAACCTTGTCTTGTAGACCTAAGGTTTTGTAAGGAGTACTTTTAGGATTAATAAAACTATTTACATTACGACCTGCTAAAAGCTTTATAACTTCATCCTTGCTGAAGGGTTTTTTGGCTAAATCCCGTTCATTCATATTAACACCTGAGCTTTGAAGAAAACTCCTTGCTTTACGGCAAGTTGTGCAAGTGGATTTCCAGTAAAAATCTATTGATGACATAAATTCCTTTCTAAAATCTTAAAACTAAAAACCTGTAGGCAAAACAATGTATAACCAAAATCAATTATTAAAAGTGTGTTTTCAACCCATTTTTTACTTTTTCCTGTTATTTGTTAGCGGGATTTTTTTAGAAAACCTATTAGATTTTTCTATTAGATTACTAATTATTGGCTTGTTGATCAATTTATTGGTAACAACTATTTGCTACTTTTTTAAGTCTTATGAGCAATTATTAAATGTATCTTTAATAATTGGATTTTTACTAGCGGGTAGTGTACTAGGAAACATAGAAAGTGAAAAAACTTCTCGCTCTATGCAAATGGTTGATAAAGAGATTTATCTAGATTTTAATACCAATCAACAAGTTGAAATTTATGGTGAAACTATAGCGTATCCTAAGCTAACGCCTGATAGTATTAATATAGATGTAAGGACAAACTTTATTGGCAGATTTGGTCGTCCTGTTAAATTAACTGCTCAAGTTCGCTTAACCCTTTGGATAAGAGACATTAATGACTATCAACAGATTAATTTAACTCCAGGTACAACTATTTATGCTTTAGCTGAATTAGCCCCTCAGCAAAGATTTAAAAACCCTGGTGTAGTTGACAATAGACAAATACTTATCCAACAAGGCTATGATTTTGCTGCTGGTGTAAAGAATCCATCGTTTTTAGAAATACTTTATCAAAAGCCTCCAAGCTTTGTGTCTGCTAGTATTTATCAAATAAATAAGTATCTTTTAAGTCGTATTGAGCAAAATTTTACTCCAGAAAAAGCAGGAGTGCTAAAAGCAGTTATTTTAGGAGATGACAGTTATATTGACTCAGAAATAGCAGAACAATTTCGCATTAGTGGGCTTTATCATATTTTAGTTATAAGTGGGTCGCATATTGCCTTTCTAACTTGGGTTTTATATAAGCTAATAAATTTAATTACTAGAAATCGTTGGCTACAATTTCTAGCAATTAATGTTTTTATATGGACATATGCATTAATTACTGGAGCCGATCCACCATTAATGCGAGCAGTATTAATGGCTACAGTGATTTTAAGTGCCGCGCTATGGTATCGACAAGCAAACGCTAGTAATAATATAGGTATTGCAGGGTTGGTTTTACTTGCTTATCACCCTAAAGCCTTGTTTGAAGCAGGGTTCCAATTAACTTTTCTAGCGGTACTTTTAATATTATTACTTGTTATTCCTTTAGTAAAAAACCTATCAAAAATAGGGAGATGGTATCCTACTAGTCAATTCCCTTACCCTCCGCAGTGTTTATTCTTAATCAAATGGTTAGCAGAGTTGCTGTTTTGGAGTGAAAAAGACTTTATCCAACGACAAAAAGAATCTCAAATAAAATATAAATTAGAGAAAAATTCTTGGGCTATAGTACTAGAAAAATATAAATTACAAATGCCTTTACGTATTTTCAGCATAATGTTTATTACTAGTACTATTGTACAGCTTGGTTTATTACCACTTTCAATAATGTATTTTCATAGAATTGTATTTGTTGGAGTTATTTTAAACATAGTATCTGAAATATTAATGAACCTATTACTTATTACAACTATGTTGTTTATAATATTAGATTTTATTTCACAATATATAGGATATTATTTAGTAATTATTATAGATTTTATCTTAACATTATTTCTTAATTCTGCTT